>CAZQZX010000142.1:0-18004 GCA_964597885.1 uncultured Planctomycetota bacterium | reverse complement strand
CCGGTCAGGCCATCCACCTCAACGGTGGTGCGTCGTCGGCCAAGGGTGGCTCGCTGTCGAACGCGCTCGTCTACGACATGCAGTAAAAAGTCTTCTCTTGTTCCTCGGGAGTCTCAAGACTTCCGGCGCAGGCGGGGGTTTCGACCCCCGCCTGTTTTTTTGTGCCCTGACTCTTCCTCTTGCCCTGATGCAGGGGCCGGCGGGTCGATCCCGAGCGGTTCGTCTCGGCACTCTTCCCATTCGGGGGAGGCGCCGCTATACTGGCGAACGCGGACACGTCACGGGTCGGAGCGACCAACAAGATGCGCACCACGAGATTGCAGCCGGCCTTCGCGCGCCGGTCATCCCTTCTGAAAGTCCTGCCCTCACTCGTCTTCCTCTCCTGGCTCGCCTGCATCGGTGGCGGTGCGTATGCCCGATCCGATGAGCAGGGTGGGTCGATCGAAATCGATGCGGACGGCGTGCGGGTCGGGAAGGATGTCCTGCTCACCTGGAGCTGGAACCCGGCGGTCGACCCCGGGCCGGGATTCGTCTATCAGGTCCGACGAAAGATCTACGGGGTGGAGTCCTTCCAGACGATCGCGCTGATCCGTCGCGACGGCCGCAGCCTCTATCGCTTCCGCGATGTCGTCGATCCGGATCTGCCGTACCGCTACAAGATCCTCGTGTCCCGGATCGATCTGCGCGAGTACAAGTCGAGGCCGATCACGCTCTCGGCGCAGCGCCTGCAGGTCACCGGTCCGAGCGCCGTCGTCTTCGACCGATCGCGGGACGCGCGCTGCGGCTCCGATCGACACTTCGCGGATGGCCCGGCGCGCGTGGTGAGGATCGGCGACCGTCGCCTGCTCCTCATGCCGAACATGGAGACGTTCGCCGGCGTGTCGCTCGACAAGGATCGGCGCTTCAACCCGGGGCGCCCCGCGGACCGGCCGTTCTACCGGCTCTTCCAGGGATTCCCGTGCGTTCCGATCTTCACGTCGACGTACGTCCCCGAAATCCCGATGTGTCCCGAGGATCCCTACATCGGCGACGTCGACCTCTTCCAGAACATGGAGTGGCTGTGGTCGGTCTGGGTGGATCCCGATGTTCCCTCGAGGATCTTCGGGCTCGTTCACAACGAGTACCACGAGTGTCCGGATTTCAAAGACGACCAGTACGATTCGATCTCGGCCGTGGTCTCGGAAGACGGCGGTCGATTCCGGCCGATCGACGAACCGCCGTTCCACACCGTCGCCACGCCGCCTTACCGATACGATCCCGACTACGACAGTCGCACCGGATACTCGGCTCCGACGAACATCGTGAGGGGCCGCAATCCGGACGGTTCGTACGACGGCTTCTACTACGCGTTCTTCTCCGCGTCCGAGTACGATCCCGACGGTAACGGGCCGATGAAGCCGATTCAGCAGCCCGGAACGTGTCTGATGCGTACGCGCAGTCTGGATCCGGGGAACCTCGAGTACGGCTGGGAGTTCTACATCGGCGACAGCGAGCTCGGCGTGGCCGACTTCCGGCCGTTCGTGAACCCGTACCTTGAGGATGTCGCCAATCCGCGGAGGTTCGCGCCGAAGCCGATCTCGACGTTCGAGCTCGGGACGATGCACAGCAGCGTCTACTACAGCGAGCAGCTCGGCGAGTACGTCTTCGTCGGTGCCGCGGACGGGCTGTACACCGGGGACAAGAACGCAGCGGAGCAACGGATCGTGAAGATCTACTACGCGATCTCGAAGAACAAGAGCCTGTGGGGAGAGTGGACGCCCCGCGATCTGCTGCTCGACGAGCCCGTGTCGTTCGACTTGCCGTGTACGAACGAGGTCGACCCGGTCGCGTACCCGTCGCTCTACGATCCGGATAGCGACGACCCGAACTTCTCGGTGCTGTCCGACGACGACTTCTACCTGTTCGTCACGCGCTACAACTGGACGCACCCGGATGCGTGCCAGGGAACTCCGGGAGGAACGCGCGACCGCGATGTCGTGGCGTATCCCGTCAAGCTGATTCGACGCTAGACGGAGGAGGGGTGCCGTGGCGGTGAGGGCCGTGGCGGTGAGGGCCGGGCGGTGAGAGCCGGGCGGTGAGGGCCGGGGCGGTGAGAGCCGGGCGCACGCGCTAGCGGCGGATCGATCCCGTTGCGTGGAAGTCGTCGAAGACCACGTATGCTTCCGCTTCGGTGCCGCGGTCGACGATCTCGAGATACAGCGGCTTGCCGACGGCATCCGGCAGGCTCCAGGCCACGTCGTCGGACGCTTCCTTCTTCGCCGGTCCGTGCGCCCGCGCGAGCTCCTTGCCGGTCTCGGCGTCGACGAGCGCGACGTAGGCGGATTCCTTCTTGCCGCCGCTGATCAGAAAGCGCATGTCGGGTTTCGTGAGCACGAAGGCCGGCGAGCGAAGCACCGCGATCTGTGACGCACGCTCGGTGCCGTCCCGTGCCTCGAGGGTCGTGAGGTAGTACCGCCCGCGGCAGGGGTATCGGCCGTCGCCGTGGAAGCCCCTGCGCCGCGACCCGACGGTGCGTCCCGCGTCTCCTTCGAGGATCGTGAAGCCGTCCGGCGTACCGGACTCGAAGTCGAAACGAAGGTGGTCGGCTTCGGGCTGGGCGCCGACATTCTCACGCGCGCCCGTGGCCACCGAGGTCGGTCCCGCATCGCGCAAGAGCTCCACCTCGGCAAGCCCGATCCGCTTGGGATGACGCCAGCCTTCGTAGCGGCTCTCGATCCGGATCCCGAGACTTCGGAGGTTGACCGCGCCTCCCAGGTCGAGGGTGTGCTTCGTGAGTGGGCGGTCCGGAAGGGTGAAGGGGAGCTTGCGGCTTCCGTTCAGCACGAGGACGATCGACTGAGGCCGCGATAGCTCGCGCTCGTGCCCGCTGTAGCTGCGCGCCGGCGAGAGCCGGACGGTGCGCGCGCGAACGGGGCGGGCGAACCGCAGGCGGAGCCAGGGGGCCTCGTCGTCTTCGCCTGCGAGCCAGTCCGTGGCTCCGATCCCGTCCACGGCAAGTGCTGGCGGGGAGCCGTTGAGGCTCGAGGAGGCGGTGGCTTCCGCGCTCTGCGGCACGCCGTTCTCGTGGTCGAACAGCGCGACGCGATCGGCGTGGGTCTCGATGTCGTCGACGCGAAGCCACACGCGTTCCGATTCGAGCATGCCCGCTGCATTGCCGTCGGTACCTTGGAAGTGCATGTGCGCGACCACGTCGACCGTGCCGTTTCGTGTCAGCTCGGATTCGACGAGGAAGTCCTCGCGCCCGCCGTCGCTTCCGGCTTTCGCTTCGATGCGGCCGACCGGGCGACCCGCGACGAACCACTCGACGGCGACCGCGCGCTCTCCGGATTCGAGGCGCTTCTTCACGGCGGCGCCGCGGTCCCGGACCCACGCGGCGAAGGGGTTCTTTCCGGTGGTCGCGACGACGAACGTCTCGGCTTCGGATCGGTCGCGTGCGACCGTACGCGCCTTCTCGGTCGTCGATGAGCCGCGTCGCAGGAACAGCAGCGCGCAGCACGTGTTGGTGTCCTCGTCGCCGTAGGCGGTGCCGAAGCTCCCGTTCTTGCGTTGCTTCCGGACGAGGACTTCAGCGCCTTCCGCGTACCAGTCGTGCCCGTCGAGGATATCTCGTCCGGAGAGCCCGCCGATGCGCTCGAGCCCGTAGAGATAGAAGTAGTACCAGCGGATCGCATTCGCGTCGCCCTCGGCGATCGCGTGGTTCTTGTCGACGGACCAGTGCTTCGTGAGCCATCCGAGGCCGAGCTCGATGTGGCGCTCGGCCTGCCTCACGAGGCTCGGGAGGCGACGGGACTTGCGGAGCTCGTCGGCGCACACGAGAAGTCCGTAGACGCCGGCCGCGGTCATTCCCGCGTTGATGTCGCTGTGCCCCTCGCGGTACTTCCAGCCGCCGCCCTCGTCCTGTGTGTCGATGAGTCCGAGTGCGACGCGCTTCCACACGTCCGTCGGGACGCGCTGCCCCATGGCCGCGGCGGCCCGCATACCGAGCAGGCCGTACTGCGTGTTCGAGAGATCGAAGAAGTCGTTTGACGCACGCGGGTACGGCCAGCGCGAATCGCCGAGGTGCTTCAGAAGGAAGCGTGTCAGCTCTTTCACCTTCGGCTCGCGGGTCGGGTCGCGGAGCGCCTGGTAGGCGAGGAGGGTGACCGCTGCCGCGTAGGTACGCTCGACGGGCTTCGATTCCATGTACGCGACCGCTCGCCGCACGGCCGGATGCTCGGGTCGCAGCCCGCAGCGCAGCAGCGTGTACGTCGCGAGCGCGGTCGTGCCCTGAGGGAAGTCCGAGACGAAGGGGCCCCGCCAGGAGCCGTCGGGGCGCTGGAGGGTGAGAAGGAACTCGAGACCCTTCTCGATCGCGGTGTCGATCCGGTCCTGTGAGACCGCTTCGGCCCGTGCGGGCCCGACGAGGATCCATCCGATCAGGAGTGCGGTCGAGAGATTCAACGTGACGCGGGGTTTCATCGCCCTCACGATACCATGGAAGGCATCGAGGGAAGATAGCGGGCCGGATCCGACCATTTCCTCGCCGGACCCGGCCCCGACGTCGATCAAAACTCGACGACGTGCACCCCCATGATGTCGGCTTCCGGCGGGAGCCCGGCGACGCTGCCGTCGAGCGAGAGCCCGTACGAGCCGACGGTTGTCCAGCCGAGGCTGGACGGCACGAATCGAAGAATGTCCTCGTCGGTTCCCGAGGCTCCCGTGACCTCGAAGTTGCCGAGGGTCGAGAGCCGCAAGGAACCGTTGCTCGTGACGTACGCCGCGTTCACGTCTTCGAACTTCGTCGTGCTGAGCTCGGCATCCGAGCCGTCGAAGTACATGGCGAACGTCCCCACCGTGTCCGCGCCGAAGGAGGTCGACTTGAACCGGATCAGGTCTTCGTCACGCGAGAGTTTGAGCCCCGTCGGCCGACACGAACCGAGTGTCGACAGGACGAGCTTGCCGTCCGGGTTGATCGCGATGGCGTCGATGTCCTCGGCGTTCGTCTCGAGGCCGACATCGGACCCGTCGAAGTAGAACGTGAACACACCCGTCGTCGCGGTGCCGAGCGTACCCGGCGTGAAGAGCACGATGTCGGAGTCGTCGACCAGCGTCCCGTCGGGGCCTCCTTCGAGACCGGGCACGTTGGTCGGCTTCGTGAAGCTGAGCAGCAGGTCGCCCTGCCCGTTCATGCACATTCCGTCGACGGCGGTCGGGCCGAGCCCGACATCCGATCCATCGAAGACCATCGCGAACGTTCCGCTGTAGTGGTTGTGCGAGAACACATCCTCGTTCTTGATGTTCAGACCCGGGAGCGACGCGGCCTTCTTGTTGACGAGCCATACGATCCCGTCCGGCTGCGTTGCCTGGATGACCGTGATCTCGAGCGTGTCGTTGTCGACGTTGTTGCCGTCGTCGACGGTCAGGGTCACGGTGTAGGTCCCGGCCTCGCCGTACACGTACTCGACGACCTCGCCTTGCTGCGTGCTCGAGCCGTCGCCGAAGTCCCAGGTGTGCGTGAGCGAGTCGTCTTCGGGGTCGCTCGATCCCGAGCCGTCGAAGATGATGAGCTCCTCGGTAGAGACCTGCTGGTCGGCGCCGGCGACGGCCGTCGGTGCTTCGTTCGTGAGGAGGTCCTCGACGGCGTCGAGCGCGGCCGCGAAGTCGACGCGCCCGTTGCCGTCCCAGTCGGCGCCGCCGTCCGGCGAATCGTTCGGATCGTCCGGCATGTCGACCGTGTTGTTCTCGAGGATGGTCTCGACCTGGTCCGGCGTGATGTCGATCGAGAGGTCCTTGGCGCGCGAGATGATCAGCCCCGCGAGCCCCGCGACCAGCGGCGCGGAGAACGACGTCCCCGACGCGTAGAAGTAGGTGGCCACACCCGCATTGCCGCCGGCGACCGAGCCCACCGCCGCCTGCACGAGCTGCGTGCCGGGAGCGACGACGTCGACCGCCGCGGGGCCGTACTGGGTGAACGACGAGCGACCGTCGAGATCGCCCGAGCCGCCGGCCGAGACCGAACCCGAATCGCACGCGCCGACCGAGACGACGTGGCTGTAGCCGGCCGGGTACTGCACGTTCGCGACGTTGCTGTTCCCCGCGGAAGCGATCGTCGTGACGCCGAGGCCGTGCGCGTAGTTGATCGCGTTCTGCATCGTCGAGGAGTAACTGCTGCCGCCGAGCGACATGTTGATCACGTCGGCGCCGTTGTCGGCGGCATACGTGACGGCGTTGGCGATGTCGAACGTCGACGCGCCACCGTCGTCCGCGAAGACCTGCAGGGCCATCAGCTGGCAGTTCCAGGTCGCGCCGACGACCGCGTTGCCGTCGTTCGCGGAGGAGCTCGCGCATGAAGCCGCGAACGTCCCGTGGAACACGTTGCCGTCCGCCGAGCCGTTGCCGTCGTTGTCGACGCCGTCGCCGGAGTCGGGGTTCGGATCGCCGTTGTCGTTGACGAAATCCCAGCCGTGGACGTCGTCGATGTAGCCGTTCTCGTCGTCGTCGATACCGTTGCCGGCCACCTCGTTCCCGGCGGACCAGATGTTCGCCGCGAGATCGGGGTGGTCGAGGTCGATGCCCGAGTCGATGATCGCGATGATCACGTCGGAGCGGCCGGTGGAGACGTCCCACGCGGCCTCGGCATTGACGTTGCGATCCGAGCCGATGCCGTTGAAGTACCATCGCTGGTGGTCGTTCGGACCGCTTCCCGCGTTGTCGTAGAACGAGTCGTTCGGGACCGTGTCGATGAAGTGGTTGGCGTTCGGCTCGCAGTAGTCGACGGCGGGATCGCTGCGGAACATCCGGAGCGCCTCGGCGACCGACATGTCGTTCGGAAGCTGGAGCCGGTGCACGCCGAGGCGCGCGTTGTAGTCGAGCGTCGTCAGGCCGAGCATCGCTTTCCTCTCGGCGACGGGACTCGACGGGCCGGCCCCTTGCCGATAGCGCACGAGGATTTCACCGCGTACGTAGGCGTTGAACGGGGCGGGGTGGTACGGCGCCTCCCGGACGTTCGGATCGAGCTCCTGAGCCGGAGCGATCCCGGGGAAGGCCGCGAAGGAGAAGGCGGTCGCGAAGATCGCTACCGCGAGACAAGTGACCGTGGAACGGACAGACCGAGGACCTCGACGCATGCACACCTCCCTTGACGTGCCGTGGGGCTCGGCCCGAAAGCTCGGGCACGCCGTCGTCGGCAGGCGGCGCGGATCACGGACGCTCCCACGTCCACGATCGGGTCGATCTTCCCCACTTCTCTTCTTCCCTGACGCAATGCGGGCCCTGAACCCGCACGGGGAGTATATCCCGGGATCTCCGAGGAGGTCGGGTCGTCGAGAGAAAGAAAGCGTGAAGACCGGAATTCGGCGGCGTTCGAGGGCCTCTAGGCTTCGACCGGCTGGGCTCCGGCGACGTCCTCGAGGACCTTGCGATCGCCCTGGAGGGCCGTGCGCTGCATGTAGAGGCCGAGGCCGCGCAGCTCGCCGAGCTCCTCGCCACCGCCGGCTCGACCGGGTCCGCCGTGAAGCGACTGCGGCATCGCGATGCCCGAGCCGGGAGCCTGCGGCGCCATCTTCTCGGATCCGATGTAGAGCCGGCCGTTGAACGCCGCGCCCCCTTCGAGGACGAAGTCGCGCAGCCAGTCGGCATCGTTCGAGTAGACCGACGTGACGAGGCTTCCGCCGCCGAGTGCCACGAGCGCCGCGGCTTCGGCCGCCTGGCCGTCGTAGGGGAGGATCGTCGCGACCGGACCGAAGACCTCGTGATCGTGCACCGCGCCGGCGTTTCGCGAGTCCTTCGCGCGCAGGAGCGTCGGGGCGAAGAAGTATCCCTTGCCGGCCTCGGCGCCCACGCCGTCGACGCGGTCGCCCGTGCCGCACACGATGTCCGCGTGACTCGAGAGCTTCTTCACGCCCTCGATCGCGTCGTTCAGCTGCGACTCCGTCGCGAGCGCGGCCATGGTCACGTTGTCTTCGAAGGGGCTACCGGTGACGACGTTGCCGAGCTGGTCGGCGAGCGCTTCCTGGATTTCGTCGGCGCGGCTTTCCGGGACGAAGATGCGGCGGACGGCCGTGCACTTCTGGCCGGTCTTCTGCGTCATTTCGCGGTGCACGTCGAGGAGGAAGAGGTCCCACGTTTCGGAATCGGGATCGACATCCGGGGCGAGGACCGCCGCGTTCAGGCTGTCGGCCTCGATGTTCACCGACGTGCTGTTCTCGATCAGGTTCGGGCGCGAGCGAAGCTTGGCGCCGGTGCTGGCTGACCCCGTGAAGGCGAGAACGTCCTGGCCGCCGAGCTTGTCGAGGAGGTCGCCGGTCGAGCCGCAGACGAACTGGAAGACGCCGTCCGGCATCGCGCCGGATTCGACGAGGATCTCGGCGCAGCGCTCGGTCACCATCGAGGTGCTCGTCGCGGGCTTGCTGATGACCGGCATGCCGGCGAGGATCGAGCACGCGGCCTTTTCGGCAAAGCCCCAGGCCGGGAAGTTGAAGGCGTTGATGTGGAGGGCCACGCCGTGACGCGGGATCCACGCGTGCTGGCCCCAGAAGCGCGCGGTGCGGCCGAGCTGCGTGCCCTCGCCATCGACGAGCACCTTGCTGCCGCCGAGGCCCTTGCCGAGACCGGCGTAGTACGCGAGGGTTCCGCTCGCGCCGTCGAGATCGAACTTGGCGTCCTTGCGCGTGCAGCCGGTCGTGCGCATCGACAGCTCGATGAGCTCGTCACGGCACGCGTGCAGCGCCTTGGACATCGCCTTGAGGATCGCCGCCCGCTCCGCGAACGTCATCGCACGCAGCGCCGGGCCGCCCTTCGTCCGCGCGTACTCGAGCACCGCGTCGAAGTCGATGCCCTTCGTCGAGGCCTGTGCGATCGCCTCTCCGGTGCAGGGGTCGTGAAGGGTCGCGAAGCCGTCCTTGGCCTCGTACCAGTCGCCGCAGACGTGGCTCCTCAGGGTCTTCATCGTGATTCCTTCGTGTCTCTGTCGGTCTCGGGTCGTGGCTAGGACTTCTTCTTGTCGCCGGCCGCGCCGGCGATGCGTTCGCTCAGGAGGTCGCTCATGAATCGCGCGAAGCGGTTCGGGTCGCGCACCGGGCTTCCCTCGGTGAGGAGCGCCTGGTCGTGCAGCATCTCGATCCACTCGTCGAGCTCGGCCTTGCGCGAGTCGTCGCCCACCAGGCCCGCCATGCCCTTCACGATCGGGTGGTCGGCGTTCAGCTCGAGGATCCGCTTGGCCGAAGGGCGTTCGCCCGGCGTACCGCGCAGCAACCGCTCGAGATGCGCGCTGTCCTGGCCCTCGGGGACGACGAGGCAGCACGGCGAGTCGGTCAGTCGATCCGAGACGCGCACCTCGCGAACCGATTCCTCGAGGGTCTCGCCGATGCGATCGAGGAGCGGCTTCAGCGTCTCGGTGCGCTCTTCCTTCTCCTTCTTCGCCTCTTCGGACTCGTCGAGATCGAGATCGCCGCTCGTGGCGCTCTTGAGCTTCTTCTCCTTGTACTCGCGAAGCGCGTCCATGGCCCACTGATCGATCGGATCGGTGAGGTACAGGTACTCCCAGCCGCGCGACTTCAGGGCTTCGAGGTGCGGACTGCCCGCGAGCTTCTCCTTCGATTCGCCGAGGACGTAGTA
The DNA here is from genome assembly GCA_964597885.1 of uncultured Planctomycetota bacterium. Lineage (GTDB taxonomy): Bacteria > Planctomycetota > JACOTG01 > JACOTG01 > JAUIME01 > CAZQZX01. Next base: position 8,410 of record CAZQZX010000142.1, on the reverse strand, counting down.
GATCGCGTCCTGGTCTTCGGGCATCCGCTCGACGTACTCGTCGAGGGACGTCCACTCCTCGTCGCGCGACGTGCGGAAGCGCGCGAGGCCGGCCAGGCGATCCTTGTACTCGAAGTCGGCGTGGATGCCTTCCTTGAGCACCGGGCCGAAGTTCGTCCAGATCTTCTCGTACGTCTCCTTGTCGTCCTTCGCGAGGCTCTCGAGGTGCGAGAGCATCTTCGTCGCGACGTTCTTGCGGATCGTGCGGACGGCGCCCGAATCCTGCAGGGTTTCTCGCGAGACGTTCAGCGGGAGATCGTCGGAGTCGATGAGGCCGCGAACGAAGCGCAGCCACTGCGGCAGGAACGGCTCGGCGTCATCCATGATGAAGACGCGCTTGACGTACAGGCGAAGGCCGTTCTTGCGTTCCTGCCAGTAGAGGTCGAACGGCGGCGTGCTCGGCACGAACAGGAGGCCGGTGAACACCTGCGTACCTTCGAGCGTGAAGTGAAGGCGCGTGGCGGGCTCGGCCGGATCGTGCGAGAGGTGCGTGTAGAACTCGTTGTACTGCTCGTCGGTGATCTCTCCCTTCGGCCGCTGCCAGAGGGCGCTCGCCTGGTTGACCTTGACGTACTCGTGTGTGGTCTTCGCGTCGTCGCCTTCTCCTTCGGTCTTCGAGGTTCGAAGGAGGATGGGGTGGTCGATGTAGTCGCTGTAGCGCCCGACGAGCTCACGCAATCGCCACTCGGAGAGGTATTCCTTCTGCTCTTCCTTGATGTGCAGTCGGATGTCGGTGCCGCTCGCCTCGCGCTCGGCCGGCTCGACCTGGAACTGGCCGTTCGCGTCGGAGCTCCAGCGGAAGGCCTCGTCCGCTCCCGCGGCCCGTGTGACGACCTCGACGCGATCGGCGACGAGGAACGCGCTGTAGAATCCGACGCCGAACTGGCCGATCAGATTGACGTCGGCTTCCTTGCCCTTCTCGAGGGCCTCGAGGAACGCTCGCGTTCCCGAGTGGGCGATGGTTCCGAGGTTCGTGACGAGCTCGTCGCGCGTCATCCCGATCCCGGCATCCGAGATCTCGAGAACCGAGGCGTCCGAGTCGGGCGTCACCCGAACCTCGAAGGCGTGGTCCTTCGCGACGAGATCGTGCTCCGTGAGCGAGCGGAATCGCAGCTTGTCGAGCGCGTCGGAGGCGTTCGAGAGCAGCTCGCGGAGGAAGATCTCCTTGTTGGTGTAGAGCGAGTGGATGACCAGGTGCAGCAGCCGGTTGGCTTCGGCCTGGAACTCGAAAGTCTGGGCGGAGTCGGCCCCTGTCGAAGCAGACATAGCGACCTCCTGGCGGTCGTTACCGTGGGGGTTGGGATGCGGCGGACGAACGCCGCCGAGACCGAAAATCTAGTACGGACGCGAGGCGATTGTCAAGGCGCGCGGGTAGCGTCCGGAACCGGGCCTCTCAGGGCTTGTCGATCGGCCGCGACACCTGGAGAAGGGTCAGATCGTCATCGTTGGGCCGCCCCTGGGTGAAGGTTTCCACCGAGCCCAGAATCGCCTCGAGCAGGGCGTCGGCCGGGCGGGCGTGCTTGCCCGTCGCCGCGGCGCACACCTCGTCGAAGAACCGCTCCTCGCCGAAGAGCTCGTCGTCCGGCGTGCGGGCCTCGACGATGCCGTCGGTGTACAGCACGAGCCGGGCTCCCTCGGCGAACGGGATCGACTGCTTGCGCCACGTGAGCCCTTCGAGAGCCGCCGTCACCAGTGGCCCGCTTCGCTTGAGCCTCGTGTGACTTCCGTCCGGCTCGATGAGCACGCCGGGCGGATGCCCTGCGTTCACGTACTCGAGCGTCCCGGAGCCGGGCAGCACTCGGCCGCAGAAGATGGTCACGAAGCGTTCGGCGTCGAACGTGGCGAGCCCGGAGGCGATGCGCTCGACAACCGCGGCCGGGTCGGCGCCCTGACGCCTCAGCGATTGGAACGCGGACTTCACGATGCCGGTCAGCATCGCGGCCGCGGCGCCGTGACCGGATACATCGGCGATCAGGAACGCGAGATCCGCATCGGTCGTCGTCTCGTCGCCGAGCGCGCCGTAGTCGATGAAGTCGCCGCCGAGCGCCTCGCACGGGATGTAGCGCGCGTCGAAGCGAACTCCGTTGCGCTCGAGAAGAGGCGCGGGCAGCAGGCTCTGCTGGAAGGCGCGTGCCTGCGCGAGCTCGCTCTCGAGGCGCGCGACGTGCGCCCGGTTGTCGGCGGCAAGCCGGTGAAGCTCGAGGCAGCGTTCGACCAGCGTGAGCAGGACCTCGCGGTCGAAGGGTTTCAGGATGAAGTAGAACGCCTTCTCGCGGATCGCGCGCGCGAGCTTGCGGTCCGCGTCGTCGAGGCTGCCGGTCATGAGGATGACGTCGAGGTCCGGGCTCATCTCCTTGAGCCGTCCCATGAGCTCGTAGCCGTCCATGCCGGGCATCTGCACATCGAGGATCGCGAGGTCGGGCCGAAACTCGGGGCATAGCTCGAGAGCTTCCTCGGGTCCGGCGGCGAGCGCCAGCTCGTGGTGCTTTCGAAGGACTCGTTCGACCGCGCGTCGCAGCCCGGGCTCGTCGTCGACAATGAGGATGCGATGCCTCATCCTGCGTCCTCCGTTTCGTCTTCCAGGGCTGCGGGAGGGCCGTGGGAGTCGTCCCCGACCGCGGGTAGCAGCACCTCGACTCGCGTCCCTTGCCCGGGTCGGCTCCCGAAGTGGATCTTGCCGCGCATCTCCCAGATCAGATTGCGGACGATCGAAAGCCCGAGTCCGCTTCCCTTTTGCTTCGTCGTGAAGAAGGGCTCCTGGATGCGGGGGAGGTCGTCCGGTTCGATGCCGGCTCCCGTGTCTTCGACGGTCACCTCGATCATCCCTTCGGAGGCCTCGACCCCGCGCCGGGCTCGGACCCGGAGCGTACCGCCGCCCTGCATGGCGTCGCGCGCATTGGCGAAGAGGTTCAGGAAGGTCTGCTCGAGATGGGTCTGCGGAGCGGCGACGCGGGGCAGGTCTTCGTCGATCTCGACGTCGCAGTGGATGCGGCGTCGCGAGAGCCCGGCCCCGAGGATCGTGAGCGGCGAACGGATCGCGTCTTCCACGCGGGCGCTCCCGACGGCGCGCTTGGCCCCGCGCGCGAACGCGAGCATGCCGCCGAAGATCCGCTGGCAGACGCTCACCGACTGCTCGATCTGCTCCATGTCCGCGTACAGCTCTTCGCGGTCGACCTCGACGGACTCGTCGGAAAGGTCCGAACGGATCTGCTGGACGAGCGGGAACACGGCACCGAGCGCGTTGTTGACGTCGTGCGCGACGCTGCGGGCGAGATCGGCCATGGCGCTTCGTCGCTCGGCAGCGACGAGGTTCGCCTGGAGCGATTCGGCGCGACGCGAGTTGCGGATGGCGACCGAGATCTGCGGCAACAGTCGCCGGACGAGGTCGGCTTCCCAGGCGCCGAGGCTTCCGGGATGTTTCGACGCGATCCGCACCAAGCCGAGCACGCCGTCCCGCGGAGCGAGCGCGGCGCAGAGCATCGATCCCTCGGGCGGCGCGTCGGGAGCGGACACGGCGTCCCCGGCCCGATCGAGCAGCTCGGCGATCGCCGTCGCACCGTGCTCGGTCCACTCGACCCAGCCGGCGTCCGTGCGTTCGAAGCCGAAGACGTCGCCGATGCGCAGGAGCCCGCGGATCTCGTCGTCGATCGGGAGGCGCGTCGCGATGCGCTCGCTCTTCGCCTTCATCCACGTGATCTGCTCGGCCTCGAGGACGAGGCTCTCGGCGTCGCCGGACGGGATGAAGAGCGTGGAGGAGTGGTCGTAGTTCGTCAGCGATCGCAGGCCGTGGAGGATCTGATAGAAGACGTCCTTGCCGCGGATCTCCTCCACGATCTTCTGGTCGATGCGGAGGCGGATCTCACGGGCGCGGTCCTGGTCGATGTCCTGCAGGATCTCGGAGAGCGCGACCGCGATACGAGTCAGGGCGCGGCCATGCCCCTGAGGAAAGCCCGCGGCCCGCTCGAGGAGCATGAGCCCGTACGGGCGACCGCGGCGAGGGACCGACGTGAGAAGGGTCGAGGCCGGCAGCTCGGGCCAATCGCCGGCGAAGGCGCGCGCGAGGAGCTCCTCGTCGACCGCGGTCTCCTCGCGCGGGATCCGGAACCGCACCTCGAGCGGGCGCCCCGGTCGCTTCACGGCGAACCCGCCCGAGTCGGCCTCGAGGAACGCCATCGCCTGGCGGAGCGCCGAGCGAACCGCCTGGCGCGGGTCTCTCGAGCTACGGAGCGTGGACCGCATCCGTTCGAGGAACCGGAACAGGGAAAGCTCGAGCTCGGGATCCATGGCAGGTGTCGCCCCCTCCTGCCCTTGTTTCTATCACCCGTCGCCCGATCTCCCAAGGCGTCGATCCGGCCGCCATCGGCGGCCGGTCGCCGCCTTTCTCGACAGCCGGTCTCAGTCCTCGTCGTCGGCTGCCTTCGCGGTCCTCTCGTCGATGTGATCCTCATGCTCGAGGTGGGGGATTCCCTCGTCGAGCCACTCGGGCGCGTCCTTGCCGCGCAGGTAGTGGTCAAAGAACTCGAGCATGCGCTCGCTGTAGTCTTTTCGGTTGGCGTGCTTGCGCAGGCCGTGGTTCTCGCCGACGTACTGCAGCATGACGACCGGCTTCTCGAGCCGTCGCAGCGTGTTGAAGTACTCGATGCCCTGATTCCAGTCGACGGCGCCGTCCTTGTCGTTATGCAGGAGAAGCAGCGGCGTCGTCACCTTGTCGGCGTAGTACACCGGACTGTTTCGCGTGTAGGCTTCGATGTTCTCCCAGTAGCCGCCGGTGAAGCGTCCCTGGCTGCTCTCGAAGATCGGCTGGTTGGCCGATCCCGAGTTCCAGTAGATCGAGCTGTACATGCTGATCATGTTCGTGAGCGGCGCTCCGGCGACGGCCGCGGCGAACGCGTCGGTCTGCGTGATCAGGAAGGCCGTCTGGTAGCCGCCCCACGAGTGCCCGTGGATGCCGACCTTCTCGGGATCGACGACGGTCGTCGCGATCGCGGCCTCGAGCGCGGGCAGCACGCACTCGACCGCCGACATGCCCGGATCGTTGATGCGATAGGTGATGTCCGGCATCAGGACCGCGTAGCCCTGGCTGGTGTAGAGCGCCTGGCTGAAGCCGCCGATGCGCGGCGTGTCGTGCGAGTGCATCCGCTGCGAGAGCGTCTCGTAGATGTACACGACGGTCGGGTACGACTTGCCTTCGATGTAGCCGGCCGGTCGGTAGAGCGCGGCCGTCAGCGGCTTGCCGCTCTTGCTTTCGTAGCGGACGATTTGCGCACCGTCCGACCACAGGAAGTCCTTCTCGTGCGCGGCCGCGTTCGTGAGCTTGCGGCCTTCCGCGACTTTGCCCTTCGACGCGTAGTGCTCGGCCGGGTGCGTGGCGCTCTGGAGCGTGTAGACGTAGACGTCGGCGTCTTCCGCCTTGCGGAGGCTTCCGTAGCTCGGCCCTTCGCCGAGATCGATCGTGACGCCCGGGCGCCCGCCGTCGATCCGGCCGATGGCGTTGCGCTTGGTGTCCTCGCCGAAGACGTTGACGTACATCGCGCCCGACAGGTCGATGCCCTCTTCGTCGGGATCGAGGCGATAGCGCCGGTTGTAGCGAAGGCGCTCGGCCTTGCCGTTCACGGTGAGGTTCACCGACTGGCCGCCGTGCGCGGGGATGTGCCAGATGTCCCACGCGTCCGAGAGCAGCACGGAGGCACCGCCCTTGACCCAGCCGATCGGTCGCACCGGCGGGTTCTCGACGTTGTGGTCATCTTCGACGTCGACGAAGCTCGTGGGCACGCCTTCGGTGATGTTGTAGGTCTCGCCGGTGGCCATCTCGAGGACGTGGTAGTTCGAATCCTGGTAGTAGAGGATGCGCGTTCCGTCCGGCGACGGGCCGTTGTACCAGCGGCACTTCTTCACGGCGAGGCGCTTCTTGCCGGTGGCGAGATCGGCGACGTACACATCCGAGAATCGCTTGCCGTCGAGCGCGGCCTGGCGTCGGTAGGGCGTGCGGTCGACCGCGATCGCGAACTTGCCCTTGGGCGCCGGCTGGTAGTCACGCACCTCGTCGTCACCGATGCGCAGGAACGTGTCGTCCTCGATGCGCCACGCGCACAGGAAGCTCCGCCGCTTGTCGCGCGACGCCTCGACCTGCTGCTGGGACTGGAGTCGTTTGTCCTTGTGGTGCCAGATGACGAGGTCGGGCTTGTCGGAGCTTCCGCCGCCGTTGCTCTTGGCGTCACCGCCGCTCTTCTTCGCGTCCTTCTTGTCCTTCTCTTTCTTCTCGGCGTCGTGGATCCCGAAGAGGATCGCCTGCCGGTCTTCGGTCCAGCTCGGCGAGCGGTTCGGGCTCACCGTCATGTCCTTCGGGAAGATCTTCACGTCGGCGGGATCGAACGTCACGCCCGTCGGCGATCCCTTGGCGAAGTCGCGGAAGCCGTGGATCTTCTGGAGCGGCTTCTCGTAGTCGTCGTGCTCGCTGCCTTCGAGGAACGCGAGCGCGTCGCCTTCCTTCGTCCAGCCGAGCTTGCTGAACGTGGCTTCGCCCGAAGCGAGCGGAAGCACGACGCCGCTGTCCATGTTGCGGAGCTGGACGCCGTTGCCGCTCTTGTCGGCGGCGTCGACGCACCACGCGAGCCACTCGCCGCTCTTGTCGAACGCGAACGACGAGACGTTGCCGATGTTCAGGCGCTTGCCGGTCGCGAGCTCGTGCAGGATGAGGTCGCCGCCCTTGCCCTTGCCGGTCGTTCCCGCGCGGCGCACGGCGATCCACGTGCAGCGCTCGCCGTTGAACGCGAACGACGAGACGTTCTTGATCTCGGCCTTCGTGTCCTCGTCGCCGAGCTTCATGACGACGGCCTTGCGCTCGACGGGCTTCTTCATCTTGCGCGCGCGCTCGGCCTCTTTCTTCTTCGGGGCGACGGTGAACGCGACCCACTTCGAGTCCTCGGAGAACGAGAACGAGCCGCCGTCGCCGATCTCCATACGGTGCGCGTCCTCGTCGGCGTCGGTGCGTCGGATCACCGCTTCGCCGTCGCCCGGCGTCGGGCCGACCACGTAGCCGAACCACTGGCCGTCCTTCGAGAGCCGGGTGCCGCGCATCCGCGACCACGTCTCGGCGTCGTCGATCGTGATGGCGGCCGGGGCTCGCGAGGGAGCGTCGGCATCTTCCGCCTTCTCGCCCTCGGCTTTTTTCGCTTTCGGTTTGCCGGCGTCGGCCTTCTTCTCGGCGGCGGCGGCGTCCTTCGGCTTCGCGTCGCCGGATTCCTGGCTCCAGGCGAGCGAGGCGCCCAGAAGCAGCGCGGCGAAGAGACCGAAAGCGAGCGTCAGTTCGGACAGGGGGCGGCGGAGCATGGCGTGAGTCCCTCGATTTGATCGAAATCCGCGGATAGGCGAGCCCTCGGGGACATCCCCGAGAGCTCCCGGGATTCTACGAGGAGCGTGCGTCCGGGTTCCGTCGCGAGTCGTCGTTCTTGCGCCGCCCGATGTAGCGCTCGACCGCCTCCTGGAGAAGGTCGAGCGAGACCGATCCCGTGGCGAGGATCGCGTCGTGGAACTCGCGCAGGTCGAAGCGGTCGCCGAGCTCGTCCTCGGCCTGGCGGCGCAGGCGCTTGATCTCGATCTCGCCGAGCTTGTACGAGAGCGCTTGCCCCGGCCATGAGATGTAGCGATCGACTTCCGTCTCGATCTCGTGAAGGGAAAGGGCGGTGCGCTCGGCGAGATAGTCGCGCGCCTGCTGGCGGCTCCAGCCCATCGCGTGGATACCGGTGTCGACGACCAACCGGCACGCGCGCCACATCTCGTACGTGAGCCGTCCGAAGTTCTGGTACGGGTCCTCGTACAGCTCCATCTCGATTCCGAGCCATTCGCAGTACAGCGCCCATCCCTCGCCGTACGCCGAGATGTAATCGTGCCGGCGGAACTCGGGCTGCTCGCCTTGCTCACGGGCGAGCGAGTACTGGAGGTGGTGCCCCGGCACGGCCTCGTGCAACGTGAGCGCGACGAGCACGTACAGGGGACGACTCTCGAGCGCGTAGGTGTTCACCCAGTAGTAGCCGGGCTCGTGGCTGCCCTCGGCCGGCGGCACGTAGCGACCGCCCGTGTACCCGGGAGCGATGTGATCGGGGACGGGCTCGACGCCGTACGGCAGCCGTGGCAGTCGCCCGAAGAATGCGGGCAGCTTCGCGTCGGCCCGCTTGGCGATACGGCTCGCCTCGGCCAGCAGCTCGTGCGGGGTCTTTGCGTAGAAGCGCTCGTCGGTGCGGAGGAAGTCGAGGAACTCGGCGAACGTGCCTTCGAATCCGACGTCGCGGATCACGCCCCGCATCTCGGCGAGGATGCGCTCCACTTCGGCGAGCCCGGTGTCGTGGATCTCCTGGGGATCGAGGTCGAGCGG
>CAZQZX010000141.1:0-18140 GCA_964597885.1 uncultured Planctomycetota bacterium | reverse complement strand
GACCGCCGGAGAGCTCGGTGGGGCGGTGCCCGAGCCGTTGCCCGAGCCCCATCATGGTGATGAGCTCGACGGCTCGATCCTTGCTCTCGCGCGGCTTCCACCCCTGATACAGCAGCGGCACCTCGACGTTCTCGACGATCGTGAGCTGGGGGATGAGGTTGAACGACTGGAACACGAAGCCGATGCGGGATCCGCGCACGCCGCTCAGCTCGTCATCGGTGAGCTCGGAGATCTCGGTGTCGCCGACCCAGTACTCGCCGCCGGTCGGGCGGTCGAGGCATCCGAGGATGTTGAGCAGCGTCGACTTGCCGGATCCCGAAGGACCCATGATCGCCCAGAAGTCGCCCTCCTCGAAGCGTGCGGACACACCGTCCAGGGCATGGACGATGCTGTCGCCCATCTGGTAGTACCGCCGGACATCTTCGATTCGCGCGACCGACATCGGATCAGCGATCGCCGCGTCCGCCGCCGGGACGTCCGCCACCGGGGCGTCCGCCCCCGCCTCCGCCACCGGGGCGTCCGCCACCGCCGCTATCCCCGCCGAAGTTCTTCATCGCGGATTCCATGCGCTCGCGCTGTTCGGGCGACATCTTGCTCATGAAGGACTTCATCGCCTTCTGCCGGTCCTCGGCCGAGAGCTTCATGAACGCGCCGCGCTTCTCTTCGTCGGGGAGCGCCAGGTACGCCTCGTAGCTGATCGAGTCCCCACCCGACGACTTCTTCTTCTCGGGGTTGTACTCGGGGAACTCCATGTCCTCTTCCGCCTCGACGTCGCGTTCGACCTCGACTTCGGGAACGTCGATGTCCGCGGCGTTGGCCGGCGGGGCGAGGAGCACCTGATCGCCTTCCTCGAGGCCTTCCTTGATGTGAATCATCTTGTCGTTGTGCAGCCCGACGAGGACCGGCTTGGCGACGATGCCGTCGGCGGTCTTCGCGTAGCAGAAGTTCGTGCTGCCCTTGCGGAAGACGGACTGCATCGGGGCCGACAGGACGTCCTCGAGGTTGTCGACCTCGATCTCGACGCTGCAGGACATGCCGGGCTTCAGCATCGTCGTGTCGCCGCCGAGCTTCACCTCGGCGCTGTAGACCTTGAGGTCGGGGTTCATCCACCACTGCTGACTGTCGGCGAGCGGGGCGACGAACGTCAGCCGCGCCGGGAAGCGGCGATCCTGGAACGCGTCGAGCGTCACGAAGCATCGCAGTCCCTCGCGGACGCGATCGTACGACGACTCGTGGATCTTGATCTTCGCGATCATGTTGGTGACGTCGGGCAGCTTGAAGATCGTCTGTCGCTCACGGACGGTCGAGCCTTCCTGGATCGGCTCCTGGTTGCTTCGGCCGAATCCGCTCGAGGAGTTGTTGTAGACGACGAGGCCGTCCTGGGGTGCGATGATCTTGGCCTTCGCGATCTGGTCGCGCATCTTCTCGAGCCGCTCCCTCTCGAGGTCGTACGTGGCTTCCTTCGACTTCAGGTCGGCTTCCGATCGGATGTTCTCGCCTTCGACGCGCTTGATGACGCGATCGAGCTCCTTCTGGGCCTCTTCGTGCGCGGACTCGAGCGTGGCCATGTCGCGTTCGTAGGTGTAGTCCTGGAGAACGCGCATGCTCTCCTTGGCGAGCGTGAGCTTGATGTCCTGCTTGGTGACCGCGAGCTGATCGGCCTCGAGGTCCTGTCGCGTGATGAAGCCGCGATCGTTGAGCTTCTTGCTCCAGACGAGACGGTCATCGGCCCGCTTCAGCTCTTCTTCCGCGATCGTGATGTCGGTCTCGGCCTTGCGCTTGGACTGCGGCCAGTCGCCTTCCTGGAACTTCTTCAGATCCATCTCGGCGAAGTACACGTTCAGCTCGGCCTGCTTGATGTCGCTCTCGCCATTGCTGATGCGGATTTCGTGATCCTTCTGCGCTGCCACGAACGTCGCCTTGGCCTTCTCGAAGGAGATCTCCTGAGACATCTCGCGTTCCACGAGGTCGGACGCGTCCAGCTCGCACAGGATCGTTCCCTTCTTGACGAAGGTGCCCTCGTCGACGAGGCGCAGGATCTGCGGACGTCCTTCGAGCTCCGACTTGATGGAGACCGAGTTCCCGGACTCGAGGCTGCCGCTCTCGACGACGTCGATGCGCAGTTCACCCCGCTTCACGGTGAACAGGAGCTCCTCGGACTCGCTGGCCGACGAGCCGAAGGTCCCGGTCATCGCCAGGATCGTGCCACCCGCCGCGAGGATGAGGACGACGGCCACGATGGCGCGCCACGGAAACGATCGACGTTTCGGGCGCTGCTTCGGGATTTCGAAGGTCGGCGTACCCTCAGGTGCCTGCTTGGGTGTAGCGATCGGTGCTTGCGTCATAACTCAGTCCTTCCTGATCGACGATGAGGAGCCCCATGTCACGAACGAGCTCCATCCGGGCAATCGTGTGATCGATGAGGGCGGCCGTGATGCCGTTCTGCGTCGCGAGAAGTGCTTCCTGCGATTCGAGAACGTCTCGGGTGTTGGCGCGGCCGGCCTGCTGGAGCAGCTCCGTACTTTCGACTCGGCGTTCGGCGAGCTGGAGCGCGATCTCCTGGATGCGGTAGCTCTCCTCGGCCTGGGCGAGGTTACGGATGGCGTTACGGATGTCGAGCTTCACGTTGTCTTCGGCGAGCGTGTAGGCGCGAATCTGGCGCTCGAGACCGATGATGGCGCTGCGGTAGGCGTTCCGTTCGCGCTTTCGGTCGAGCGGCAGGTCGAGGTCGAGCCCGACGATGTAGTCGCCGTCGCCGAACTTCATCCGGAACGGCTTGTTGCGCTCGTTGTCGATGTTCATGTCGAACGAGACGTCGAGCTGCGTGAGCAGCGCGTTCTCGGCCACCATGACCGCTCGCCGCGAGTCCGCGACGAAGTCGCGATCATTCAGCAGGTCGAGTCGATTCTCGAGCGCGAACGACTGGGCACCGTCGAGATCGAAGTCGACGGGACGAATCCCGGCTTCCACCAGATCGACCAGGACCTTCCGATCGATGACGATGTCGGCATCGGTGGGGAGGCCGAGCGTCAGCTTGAAGCGGTCGAGAGACGTCTCGTAGTTCCGGACCGTGCTGATCCAGCTGTTTCGCGCCGAGAGCTCGTCCTGACGCGCCTGGTCGACCTGGAACTGCGGCGTACGGCCGGCCTCAGCGAGGGCTTCGATTCGCTCGCGCGATCGAACCAGCCGATCGTAGTTGGCCTTGTTGTTGTTCACCCGGTCGAGCTGCTGGACGACGCGGTACATCTCGGTCGCCACGTTGACCGCGAGGAGCTTCTTGAAGCGCTCGAAGTCCCGGATGGCGTAAAGCGCGTTGCGCTCGGCGAGCGTCAGCGGCTCCTGGACGATCTTCTTGCCGGCGCCGCGAAGCAGCGGCTGGGTGATCGCGAGGTTGATGAACGAGCGGGCGGACTCGTCGCGCTTGCCGACGAACGTATCGAACAGGATCGCGCCGATGTCGAAGATGATGCTCGCACCGTTGGCGAGCCGCCGCGTGAAGCCACCCGAGGGGGACACCGTCCCGGATCGCTCTTCGGGCAGGTCCTGCCCGGCCGAGGCCGTGGCGCCGCCGAAGTACCGGTTCTGGAAGAGGAAGCGCTCGAACGTGAGATTCAGGGCGGCGAGATAGACGTTTTCCTTCTCGCGCTGGAAGTCCCGGGAGTTCTCGGCGGCCGTCGCGAGGCACGAGTCGAGGTTCAGGACGAGCACATCGGGCAGGTCCTGGTCGTCCGGGGCGAGGTCGGCGTCGGGCGCGACCAGGTCCGAGTCCTGACTGACCTCGAGCGTCGGCCCGCCGGACGGGGCGCCCTCGTCCTCGAAGGACGCGGCCGTCGACGTGAGCTCGATGGGGAGGACGCCCTCGATGCCGGCTTCGGCCTGGAGGGTGTCGAGATTCGCGAGCAGCCGGTTGCGCAGCGTATCGACCTTGGGGTCGATGTCGAAGTCGGTCTCCTCGAAGCCGGCCTCGGCCTGCTTCTCCTTGATGATGCCGTAAACCTCTTCGTCAGCGCTGTTTCGGTAATACTCCGCAGTGCACCCGAGGGCGAGCGAGACCGCTAGCGCCAGCAGTGCGAGGCGACGGGACGTCGCGATCATGGACGGAGACCTCTGAGGATCAATCGATTTCTCCCGGCCGGCGAGGAACCGGCCCCTCTGCGCGAACTTCCGGGCGGGCAGGCCCGCGGCCAACGTTCGCGCGACGGTATACGAATCTCTTGGCGGCTCGGGTTCGTCATGGCGCATCGAAATCTCGACGGCGGCGCAATCGAGTCATTCCGTTCAGTGTAAATGATTTTGGGGTAAGGCACTAGGTTGTTTTTGCTTCCTGCGTCGCCGGTCGCGTCTCGGCCGGGGCGGAGGATCTCCGACTGTCTGTCTTTTCTATTCGAGTCGGCCGGCCCGACGGATTCTTGCAGTCCGAAGGGGGCGCGGACCCCTCAGGTGATTATTTTTTCCGCCCGTCTCAACTCGCGGGTGCGCGCAACCGAAAGGGGGCCTGGGGAATCCTGAGAGGATCACTTCGACGCCTTCGCCTTGGCGTGTGCTCGCGGCCTTCGTCCGTGATCACGTTATGAAGAACACCACCTGCCGCCTCATGATGGGCGTCCTGGCCATTGGTCTGTGGACGCTCCTCGCATTCGTCATCCAGATTCCGGCCACCTTCTTCCATGAAGCGCGGATCCGGTCCGTCAGTGCGTCGGAAGCGCCCCTGCGAGGGCCGCGCGTTCCGGCGGGCCACGGAGAGATCCTCCGTACGGCGGCTCGCGAGCCGCTCGCCGTTCCGCTTACCGTCCAGGCGCTCGCGCCGGTCGGCGGTGCCGGTATGGCGCGCGAAGACGAGCCGGTGACCGTCGGCATCCCGCTGCCGGACGACCTCGCGATCCGCGACGTGTCCGAGCTCGAGATCGTCGGCGCGGAGCACTACCAGCTTCGCGCGCTCGGCCACTGGGCGGAGACCGGAAACGTGAAGTGGGTGCTCGCGGACTTCCTCGCGAGCCTGGACTCGCGTGAGGCGCGTGAGGGCGTGGTCCTGACGCGCGTCGAGGAGCCTTCGGGGCCGCGTCCGCCTCTCGCCATCGAGCGGAACCACCGCATCGAGATCGACACCGGCCCGATGCACGCCGTGCTGTCGCGAGAGGGCAGGGGGCTGATCGCCCGGATCGAGGTCGACGGCAAGGTGCTCGTGGACGACGAGAACGCGTTCTCGCTCGTCGCGTACGATCTCGACGGGACGGAGTATCCGGCCGTCGTCGATCCGGCGGAACGCGTTCGCGTCGTCGAGAACGGTCCCGTGAAGACGGTGGTCGTCGCGGAGGGCGCGCATCGCTCGGAGTCGGGCGAGCGGCTCTTCGACTGGCGTCTTCGCATGACCGCATTCCGCGGCAAGAGCTTCCTGCGATGCGAGTACACGCTCGCCAACGGATCCAAGGAGGCGCCGCGCCACGTCCGTCACAAGGGCGTGCGCCTGTCGCTCAAGACGGGCCTCGGCGACGCGCTCAAGGCGCAGTTTCCGCGTCACGAGGAGCCGTGGGAGCAGAGGGTCGATCTCGAGACGGGTGACGAGGCCTACTACTACCTCGCCTACAACGATTCGCGCCAGAACGGCGCCCATGTCGTTCGCCGGGACTGGGTGAACGACGGGTGGGTTCCGCCGGTGCAGTACGACTTCGACAGCCGCCGCTACGTCGAAGAGGGCTACCGCATCGTCCACAACGGGACGGACGTTCAGCCGCAGACGGCTTCGGGTCAGTTCGCCGAGCTTCCGTACGGGTCGCTCGTCGACGCGGCCGGCGCCGGGCTCACGGCGAGCATGCGATTCGGTGCGCGCTACTGGCCGATCTCGTTCGATACCGCGGGTGACGGCACCCTGTCGGTGGGGCTGTTCTCGAACCGCACCGACCACCACTTCACGGTCAACTACGAGCTCCACGAAACGCGCGAGTTCTGCCTCGACTTCCACTCGGGGCATACGCCGGCTTACGATCGGGTCTACAAGGAGTCGTTCCCTGTGCTCGGCCGGGTCTCGGATGTTCGCTACATCAACCGCTGCGGCGTGCTCTCGGACAAGCTCGTGACGCTCGATGAGGTCAACGAGTTCTTCGAGGCGACCGGGCTCGAGGTCGCGCAGCAGCCGGCCAACGAGCCGTGGTCGGCGGTGCGCTACTGGAACGCCGGACAGGGCGGTGGGCACAACCAGTACGACAAGACCTACCACGGTCTGGTTCGCTACTGGCGTACGGGCGATCCCGGCGCGTTCCTCGACGCGAAGTCGTGGGCGGACTACCGTGCCGACTGGGCGGTTCCGCACTCGGACGACTGGACGAAGTGCCTGAACGGCGACGCACGTTTCCCGCAGTACCACGCCCAGAACGCCGGCGATTTCCTCACGACGAAGGACCACGTGATGGACAATCAGCACCGGCATACGCGTGGCCTGCCGCTGATGTACTACTTCACCGGGAACGAGCGCTATCGCGACGCGTTCCTCGAGGACACCGAGTTCGTGACCTTCAGCGATCGCGTCGAGCTCGGCTACCTGAACACGCGCGTGCAGTCGAAGCTCATCCTGGCCGGCATGATCGGCTACGGATTCATCGGTGAGCAGCGCGCCTTCGTCGACTTCCCGGCGCGTTCGGGCTTTAGCCGGGGCGAGATCTACGAGCGCATGTGCGGCTACCTGCGCCGGATCCTCGACTCGCGCTACGACATGAACCGCAAGGTCGGAGGGCCTCAGCCGAAGGGCTGGAGCGACGAGCCGGGTGAGGGGCGCAACGATCCGCGGCGGTTCTTCTTCGCCGGCGGCGACCGTGAGCGGAACGTCGAGCCGAAGTTCATGCTCTTCAGCATCTTCCCGGACGCGTTGTGGAACTACGAGTTCTACGCGCGCCCGGACGATCCGAACGTCCAGGAGATGCGGCAGCGGGTGCTCGACCTCGAACACTACTTCTGGACGGGACTTTTCTCGGGATGCCCGGATGATCCGACGCAGGCGTCGGTCGGGGAGTTCCTGTACAAGCTGTACGACGAGAATGGGGAGATCCCCGCGAGCCCCGACTGCGGGGACGGCGACGACTTCCATCCGGCCTACCAGCTCGAGTCCTACGCCTACCGCGTGAGCGGCAGAGCCCAGCATCTCGAGCGCGGCGTGCAGTTCATGTTCGGGCAGCATCACAACGGCGACCAGCTTCGCTACCTGAACGCCTATCGCACGGACTTCCAGAACTTCGTCTGGAACTTCATGCATCGCACGGCGGATATCGATGCGCCGACGATCAGCCGGCTCCGCGCGGTCAAGGCCAACGACTATCCGCTCGCTCTCAAGTGGGTGACGGACGAACCGACGGTGGGCCGAGCGTTCTTCTGGCGGGATCTCGAGCGCCGGCGCCTGACGGTCATGGAGGACGAGCCGACCCAGCACCACGTGCTTTCGCTGGCCCGTCTCCGTCCGCTCACCGACTACTACCTGCGAGTCCTCAACCAGGACGAAGCGGGGAACGTCGCGATGTCGCGCAAGAGGATGCTGATCTACGACGACTTCGCGACCGACACGATTTCTGCGTACGATCTGACGGAGCGGGGCGGGGCTCGAATCGAGTACGCCGAGAACGCGAATGCGGTGCGCTTCCACGGCGCCGAGGGTTCGAAGGCCGTGTTCCGCATCGATCGGCCCAACCGCAATGCCGCGGGCTCGGTGGCGTTCGATTTCCTCGGCGGACGGCGCTATGGCCGCGTCGGTTCGTTCAGCATCGTCATGATGCAGGACCCGAAGAACTACTACGAGATCTCGGCCTTCGACTCGGATGAGCCGGGGACGCCGGGCCTGCGAGTGCGCAAGGTGATCGACGGTGCGATCAAGAAGAGCCGGACGGCCCCGGCCAACCCGTTCGACGCCCGCGAAGGCTTCCAGGGGCGCGTGATCTTCCGCCCGCGTTCGGTGGGGATCCAGGAGCGCACCAGCGACGAGGTCTTCGGTATCAACACCCCCGAGTCGAGCGCGATCGAGGTCCGGTCGATCCGCATCGTGCTCCACCAGCTCGGCGGGTGGCTCGACAATCTGCTGATCGAGCAGGGCTGATCGCCCACGCGCAACCCGGATTACGAGGATTCCACGCGAGCCCGGCCGAGACGAGCCGGGCTCGCTTCGTATCCGCCCCGATCTCTTGATCCCCCCGCGCCCCGGCGTTAGACTGACCGATCCTCAGAAGCGGTTGGTATCACAACGCGATCCGAAATCATCGGAGCCCTCGTATGAAGTGTTCGACGCGTGTTTTCGCATTCCTTTCGCTCGTCCTCGCGATCGTCGCGGTGAGCGGATGCATCTGGAACCCGAACTCCACGGCCGGCGGCGCCGCGATCGTCGCGTCCGGAACGGATGCGGTCGAGGTCTACATTCCGCGCCCGCTCGATCACGTTTACGAGATCGCGGTCTCCGAGGTGAACGACCGCGGACGATCCGTGAATCGTGATCCCGAGTTCTACCGGTTCGAGGGCGAGGTGGAGAACCGCCGCCTCTGGATCCAGGCCTCGCCGGAGGATTCCGAGACCACGTTGCTGCGCGTCCGCGCCCGAAAGATCGTCGGGACGGTGGCGGATCTCACGTTCGCCCGTCGATTCGCGAGCGCCATCGTGCTCCGCGCGGTCGACACGCCCACCGAAGACGAAGCCGAGGGCGAAGAGGGCGGGCACTCGCACGACGAGCATCCGGGCGAGGAAGCCGGCCACTCCGAGGGTGGTGGCGACGGGCACGATCACTAGAGCGGGAACGACCAAGGTAGTGCGCGGCCAGGGTAGGGCAGGGGAGTGTCGAGCCGGCGCCTCGCGAGCCGCCAATGGGCGATCGAGGGGGCAGGACCATTGAAGGGGACCGGGACGTGACGACTCCCATGATGGAGCAGTATCAGGCCGCGAAGCAACAGCATCGCGATGCTCTGCTCTTCTTCCGGATGGGGGATTTCTACGAGCTGTTCTTCGAGGACGCCGAGATCGCCTCGCGGGTCCTGGGGATCACGCTCACGTCGCGCGACAAGGGCGAGAACCCGATCCCGATGGCCGGGATCCCCTTCCGCAATCTCGACACATACCTCCACAAGCTCATTCGCGCCGGGCATCGGGTGGCGATCTGTGATCAGGTCCAGGATCCGCGCGACGCCAAGGGGATCGTCGAGCGCCGGGTGACGAGGGTCGTCACGCCGGGAACGCTTACCGAGGACGCGATCTTGGAAGGCAAGGTGGCGAACTTCCTCGCCGCGATCCTTCCGGGCGGCAAGGGCAAGGTCGGCCTCGCGTGGATCGAGCTCTCGACGGGATCGTTCTTCGTCGGCGAGTGCGCGGTCGAGCGACTGGCCGACGAGCTCGCACGGATCAGCCCGGCCGAATGTCTGGTTCCGGAGCAGGCGATCGATCGACGCGTCGAAGCGCGCGACAAGATCGCGGAAGGAACCAAGGCGCCGATCACGCGATTCCCGGACTGGGTGTTCGGCAAAGACCAGGCCTACCAGACGCTCCTCGATCACTTCGGCACGCAGTCGCTCGACGGATTCGGGTGCGAGTCGAAGGAGCTTGGCGTTCGCGCTGCCGGCGCTGCGCTCCACTACCTGCGCGACACGCAGAAGACCGAGCTCGCGCACATCCGACGCATCGACACGATCGGCGACGGCCGCATCATGGAGCTGGACCGCGGTACCGTGCATGCCCTCGAGCTCGTGGCCGGCTCGCCGTCGGGGGAGGGGCCGCGGCCGTCCGAGACGTTGCTCGGTGTGCTCGATCGGACCGAGACGGCCATGGGCGCGCGCCGCATGCGAACGTGGGTGCTCGCCCCGCTGCTGCGGCTCGACGACGTGCTCGCCCGCCAGAGCACAGTGCGCGAGATTCACGACGACCGCGATCGGCGCGAGGCGCTGCGCGATCGCCTGGGGGGCATCTACGACATCGAGCGCATCTGCGCCCGCGTCGGGACGGGGCGTGCGAACGCTCGCGATCTCGTCGCGCTCGGCCGCTCCGCACAGAAGATTCCCGGCCTCCTCGAGTGCCTGACCGGGTGCACGAGCGGCGGCCTCGTCTCGCTACGGGAGAAGCTCGATCCGCTCGAAGACCTGACCGATCTCATTGCGCGGGGGCTCGTCGACGAACCTCCGATTCCGATCAAAGAGGGCGGTCTGATTCGCGAGGGCTTCGACCCCGACCTCGACGAGATCCGATCGATTCGCGATGACGGCCAGGCCTGGCTCGCGGACTACCAGCGACGGGAGATCGAGCGCACCGGAATCTCGACCTTGAAGGTGGGCTACACCAAAGTGTTCGGCTACTACCTCGAAGTGACGCACGCCCACAAGGAGCGCGTTCCCGAGGACTACGTCCGCAAGCAGACGCTCAAGAACGCCGAACGTTACATCACGCCGGAGCTCAAGGAGTACGAGGGCAAGGTGGTCTCCGCCGAGGAGCGCACGCGCGATCGCGAGCACGAGCTCTTCCTCGAGATCCGTGGAAAGGTGCACGCCCAGATCGATCGCTTGCTGCGCGTGGCCGACGCCGTGGCCGAGCTCGATGCGCTCGCGTCGCTCGCCGAGGTGGCCGCGCGTCAGCGGTATTGCTTCCCCGAGGTCGACGACTCGCGCGAGCTCGCGATCCTCGACGGCCGGCATCCGGTCCTCGACGTGACGCAGAAGTCTGAGGAGTTCATCCCGAACGATACGGTCTTCGACGCCGAGAGCCGTCGATTCCTGCTCATCACCGGTCCGAACATGGCCGGTAAGTCGACGTACATCCGTCAGTCGGCGCTGCTCGTGCTGATGGCGCAGATGGGCAGCGGGATTCCGGCTCGCGATGCGCGCGTCGGGATGGTCGATCGGATCTTCACGCGCGTCGGTGCGTCCGATGAGCTCACGCGCGGCAAGAGTACGTTCATGGTGGAGATGGACGAGACGGCGTTCATCCTCAACAAGGCGACCGATCGATCGCTCATCGTGCTCGATGAGGTCGGGCGCGGCACGTCGACCTTCGACGGTGTCAGCATCGCGTGGTCGATCTCGGAGTACATCCACGGCACGATCCGAGCGCGCACGCTCTTCGCGACGCACTACCATCAGCTTACCGATCTCGCCGCGATCTACACGGGCGTGGTGAACTGTCACGTTCTCGTTCGCGAGTGGGAAGACCGCGTGATCTTCCTGCGCAAGATCGTGGAGGGCGGTACCGACAAGAGCTACGGCATCCACGTCGCGAAGCTCGCCGGCGTGCCGCATGAGGTCACGGATCGGGCGAGCACGATTCTCGAGGAGCTCGAGGACGAGGCGGGACGCCTGAATCAGAAGCTTCGTGAGCTCTCGGGGGATGTCAGCGGTGCGAAGCCTCGGGCGCTCCAGCTTTCGCTCTTCCGGCCGATGGCCGATCCCGCGGCCGAGATGATCCGCAAGACCGATCCGGAGGCCCTCGATCCCGACGAAGCGGTCGAGACGCTCCGTCGGCTTCGCGACCTCGTTCGGTGACCGCATCGCGCAAGGTCGCGGTCCTCTTCGAGTACCCGACGCTTCTCGGCGGTGAACGCTCCTGGCTCGCGGCGTGGCCCGAGATCCGGGCGAGCGGGATCGACGTCGTGGCGCTGATCGCGGGCCACGGGGCGCTCGGGGATGAGCTCGAACGACTCGGCGTCCCCGTCGAGGTGTGGGCGACGGGCGATGCGGCCGGCCCGGGCGCTCCGCTCGAAGCGCGGCGGGCTGCGCTTTCGGCCGCGCTGGAACGGGTTCGCCCGGCGGCACTCCACGCCAACAGCCTCTCGATGACGCGCCTCTCGGGCCCGGTCGTCGAGGCGACAGGCCTCCCGAGCCTCGGGCACCTTCGCGACATCGTCGGTCTGAGCGCGCGCGCCGTCGCCGACGTCAATCTCCATCCGAGGATCCTCGCCGTTTCCGACGCGACGCGGCGCTGGCACGTGGAGCAGGGGCTCGACGGCGATCGGGTGCTCGTCTGTCACAACGGTGTCGATCTCGAGGCGTTCCGACCGCGTACCGCGACGGGAGGGCTCGCGCAGGAGCTCGGTCTTCGAGACGGGGCTCGGCTCGTGGTCTCGATCGGTCAGATCGGTATGCGCAAGGCGCCCGACGTCTTTCTCGAGGCGGCGGCTCTTGTTGCGGCAGAGGACGAGTCCGCCGTGTTCGTGCTTGTCGGCGAGCGTCATTCGACAAAGGACGAAGCCGTCCGCTACGAGGCCGACCTGCACGCATCGGCCGAGCAGGAACCGCTTGCCGGGCGCGCTCGGTTTGTCGGCTACCGGGACGACGTCGCCGGAGTCCTCGGCGAAGCGACGCTTCTCGTGCACGCGGCGCGGCAGGAACCGCTCGGCCGGGTGCTGCTCGAGGCCGCGGCGGCGGGATGCCCGATCGTCGCGACCGAGGCGGGAGGCACGCGGGAGATCTTTCCGCGTGGCGAAGAAGACGGCGCACGGCTCGTCGACATCGATGACGCGGATGCGATGGCGAAGGGAATCCTCGCGCTACTCTCCGACGATGCGCGATGCGCTCGAGTGGGGGAGAGCGGCCGCCGTCGCGCGGAAGCCGCGTTCGACGCGCGTGAGGCCGGGCGCCGTCTGGCCGAGCATTATCGCGAGACGCTCGGCTCCTGACCCCTCGCCCAAGCACCGCGTTGCCGCAGCGCTGCTCACTGCATGCAGCACTTCTTGTACTTCTTGCCGCTGCCGCACGGACACGGGTCGTTTCTTCCGAGGCGGCTTCCGGGACGGACGATCGGTTTGACTCGGCCGGTCGAGGCTTCACCGAACGCCGGCGCAAGGGCGCGGACGAACGAGCCGAGCGCGCGCCCGCGCGCGAGCCTGCCGTCGTCCTCGAGCTGCCGGAGCAAATCGGCCGCGAGCCGTGGGGCCGCGTCGCGGACGGCGTCGCTCACGTCGAGTCGAGCCACGTGCTCGAGAAGTGCGTGCTTCGTGTCGTCCTCGGTGAGCTCGTCGGGCTCGTGGTCCTGATGCTCACAGGCCGCGCTCAGGAACCGGACGAGCACCGGCGCCATCGCCTCCTGGACGTCGGCCGCGTACGACCTCGCGGTGTCGCTCGCACAGAAGTCGCCGACCCAGTTCTCGATCCTCTCGAGCGTGTAGGGATTCATCCCGTTGTTGTAGCACGGGACGTCCGCTCGGCTCAGCTCGCGAGGGGGAGCTCGAGCACGAAGGAGGCACCGTCCCGGATCGCCGGATCGTGTCGCAGCTCGCCCCCCATGGTGCGGGCGAGCTGTCGCGAAAGGGCGAGACCGAGACCGATGCCGGGTTTCTGCATCGATTCGTGGCGGCTGCCCTTGCGGAATGGGCGGAAGAGCATGCGATCTTCGGAGCGCGGGATTCCCTCGCCGTGATCGCGGACGCGGAGGCACAGCCGGTCGCCTTCGCGGGCCGACGTGATCTCGAGGTGCGGGTCGTCGCTCGCCGCGTACTTGCAGGCGTTGTCGACGAGGTTCTGCAGGATCTGCTCCACGGCCGAAGCGTCGATGTGGAGCTTCGCGTCACCGTCCTCCTGGCCGATCGCGACGTCGAGCTGCATTCCACCCTGCGCGGCCCGACGCTCGAGGCGCGTGCCGATCCGCCCGAACAGTTCCGAAAGGGTGGTCGCCTCGACCGATCGGCCCGTCGCGCCACGTTCGAGCCGCGCGTACGCCAGCACGTTCTCGACGAGATGGCCGAGCCGGTCGGCCTCGTCGCGCAGCGTCGAGAGATAGTCGCGGCGCTTGCCTTCGTCGGAGACCATCCCCTCGGACAGCATCTCGGTGTACATCCGGAACGTCGTCAGCGGGGTGCGCAGCTCGTGCGTGACGCTCGACGCGAAGGCCCAGCGGCGTTCGCTCATCGCGATCGTGCCGCGAAGCAGCAGGGCGAAGGCTCCCGTCGCGAGGAGGAAGCATGCCCACGCCGCGCCGAGCGAAAGCCCGAGAGCCGACGCCGCTTCCGGGGCGGCGCCTTGGAGTGCGCCCGGATCGAGACGGATCGGCAGGCTCGCCAACCGGCGCTCGACCGGGGTCGGGCCGGTGATGGCGTGGAACGAGGCCGCGGGAAGAACGTCCGAGACGAGGCGCGCGAGCGATTCGCGCAGCGCGTCCCAGTCGACCCACGCACCCTGGATCCAGCCACCCGCCGCACATTCGATCTCGCGGAGCAGCAGGAGCCGGCCGTCGAGCCAGACCGGGCGAAGCGGTCCTTCGGAGACGACGCTCGCGTCCGAGAGACCGTTGTTCGACAGGATCTCGCACTGGACGTTGACGCGGGCGTTCCACTCGAGCTCGTTGCGGAATCGCTGCTGCGCGACGGCCTTCTGGCTGTAGTCATCGGCCGGTCCGATCGACACCGGGGTCGGCTCGGACGGTTCACTCGGATCGGTGGGCATCACGAGCGAGGCGACGGCAGGCTCACTTCCATCGACCGCGGCGAGGAGCGATTCCGGATCCACCTGTGACGTGAGCTCGGCCAGGTACCGGCTGTACGATTCGATGCGCTCGTACGTCACGTGCCGCACTTCGGCGACGTCGCGCATGTTCCCGGTCGGGACCTGCGGCGAGGTGAGCGCGCCGCTCGAGGAGAGCTCGAAGTGCAGCCGGATGAACGGGACATCCTGAGCGAGGAGCGGCGATGCGATCTGGATCTCACCGCCTTCGATCTCCGCGAAGAGGCTCGTGTAGGCTCGCTCGGCCGGATAGAGGCTCTGGTACGTGTAGTGGGGACGGGCGTTCTCGCGGGCGAGGATCGGCGCGATGGCCGAGTCCATGCGCCACAGCGCGAGGCGGATCCGGTCCTCGACCGACTCTCGCGATCGCGCTTCGCGATTGGCTTCCTCGGCCTCGAGCGCGGCGAAGCTGACGAACGCCATCGCGGCGAGCGCCAGCAGCACGCTGATGCCGAACGGAATCCAGATGTGCGCCGGTCGGTTCATCCCTGGGCCTCGGCCGCCTGGAACATGTAGCCCTTTCCGCGAATCGTGACGACGATGCGCGGGTCGTTCGAGTCGTCGCGCAGCTTCTCGCGCAAGCGAGCGACGTGCATGTCGATGGTACGCGTGGACGTCCCGGTGGGATCGATCCCCCACACGCGCGCGAGGAGCTCCTCGCGTGCGATCGGCCGACCGGAGTTCGAGGCGAGGTACCGCAGCAGCTCGGCCTCGCGCTCGGAGAGATCCGATCGGTCGCCGCAGTCGAATCGAACCTCGCGACGTACGAGATCCGCGCATCCACTCGGGACGGAAACCTCGGCGACGTCGGTGGGGCGCTCGGCCGATCGGCGAAGCACGGCCTCGACGCGAGCCATCAGCTCTTTCACGCTGAACGGCTTCACGACGTAGTCGTCGGCACCGAGGCGGAGCCCCTCGACGCGATCGCCTTCGTCACCGCGCGCGGTCAGGATGATGACCGGAACGGTCGGCCGCGAGGCGCGTACCTGCTCCAGGATCTGCAGGCCGGTCACCCCGGGCAGCATCACGTCGAGTAGAAGCAGGTCGTACGTCGCGCGGAGCGCGCGCTCGAGGCCGGTCGTTCCATCCTCGGCCTCGAGGGCGCGGTAGCCGTTGAACTCGAGCGTGTCGACGACTCCCCGGCGGATGGCCGCGTCGTCCTCGACGATCAGAATACGCCTCGTCATCGGATTCGCCTGACTAGCAACCCTTGTCGTCCTTGGCCTTCTTTACCGGCTCGGCTTCGGGCGCGATGCCTTTCGCATCGGCCTTCGTGTCGCCTTCCGTCTTCGCGCTGCCATCGGGCCTGGCCTCGGGCTTCGGCGCGAGCTCGAAACGCTTCTGGTTCGCCATGCCGCGAAGGCACTCGCCCATCGCCTCGTCGAGCGTGTCGGTCGAGTCGTCCGCAAGCTTCCTGCGCTCGTTAGCGATGTACGTGTTTCGCGCCGTGTTGAGCAGCTGGATCTGCTTCTGGATCTGCTTGCGGGACGTGCTCATCGATTCTACATGCTTCCGTCGCTCGTCCGCGGTCATTTTCTGCATGGCCTCAGGAAGCTCTTCGACCTTCACGTCTTCGAGCTTGACGTTCGATCGGTCGATGGCGTCGACGAGATCCCACGACGAGTTGCAGTAATTGAAGCTCGCCTTGCACGCCATGCGCTGGACGTTGCTGGCGTTGCCGACCTCGAGGCTGTTCTTGTCCTGCTCGGTCTGCCGGATGGAGTTCGCGAGGCCCAGATCGCCGAACGGGATGTACGTCTCGTTGAGCGCCGTGCCGAGCTTCTGGATCTCGGCGTCCTGAGGAGCTTCGATATTGGCGAGGGCCTGGTTCTGATCGATGTGCATGTACGAGCCGTCGGAGAGCCGGGCGCCTTCCTCCCAGAACGTCTGGACGCCCTTCTGCCGATCGCCGCAGAAGATCGTGTTGACGACGATGCCGCGAGCGATCGCCGCGCGGCACGACTCGCGGAAGGGCACCGTGCCCTGATCGAAGCCTTCGTTGCCGGCGATGAAGATCGTCTTCAGGTCGTTCGGGTCATCGCTCCACGGCATCTCGAGGAGGGCCTGACGGATCACGTGGCCGGCGTACTCCTGCCCGCCATTGGTCGTCAGAGCGAAGAGCTCTTGAGAGACGCGATCGAGGTCATCCGTGAGGGGAGTAACCGCACGCAGGTGTCCCTCTTCCGCGGGCAGCGTGCTCTTGCCGTACTCGTAGAGAGCGATCTGCAGGCGCGGGACCTGGTCGCCCTTCTTCGCATAGAGGAACTCGTTCACGATCTTCCACAGCTGGGCCTTGGCCTGGTGGATCAGACCGTCCATGCTGTTGCTCGTGTCGAGAAGGATCGCCATCTGGATGAGCGGCCCATCGGCTTCGGGGATCTCGTCGGTCGTCGCACGGGCGGGGGCGAGGAACGTCGCGAGCGCGAGGCCGATACCGGCCAGGATCGCGATTCGTCGGGATGCCATCATCACGTCACCTCTCTTTCGGGCGGCCGGCGAGCTAGCGCGGCTCGCTTGCCTTGGGGGCCTTGTCCGGGGAGGTCCAGTCGTTGCGCACGAGCACGGCCTCTCCGTCGATTTCGAGAAGGATGTTGCCGCGCAGGGAGACACATCCCTGGCGGCCGTTCGCGAGAAGCTTCTCGAGGATCTCGCGGAACGCGTCGCTGCCGATCACGACTTCGCGCGGGCGGCGGTCCGTGTTTCGGTCAAGCACGCGGCTGTCGATCCAGGTGTCGCCTCGCCGGTAGAAGGCGCGGTCGCTCACCTGTTGCACCGTCGAGATCTCGACGGTCTGCATGTTCGCGTCGTAGAAGCGGTTCGTCGGGTTCACGCACCCCTGGAACTTCTGGTACATGAGATTCGTGTCCTGGTTGACGGACTCGAGCCCAGTTCGCGATCGGATCGCGCGCGTCGCGAAGTTCTGGGTCGCCTCGCCGATCACGCGGTCGCGTGCGGCAAGGTCGGTTCCCTCCGTCGCGAGGAACGCGGTGTACTCGGTGAGGATGCCGAACTCGGTCGAGAGGCGGACGATCTCGTCGACCAGCTCTTTCACGCGCGGGTCCTGGGTCGGCGTCGGGGCCGGCGTGAGCGGGTGCAGGCCGGCGCCGAGCTCCCGGATCGCGTCGACGAGCATCGCGATCTTGCGGCTCGCCCACAGTCGCGGCACGAAGGCGTTCCGCGTGGTCGCTCGATCGAGGCGGAAGTCGAACCGGAACGTCCGCTCGGTTCCGAGGAAGTTGCCGCGCACCTCGAACGTGATGGGCGCCTCGTCGACGTATTGTCCGAGGACCACCAGCTGGTCGCCTCGGAAGAGGTCGGGGAGGGCTCCCGGGATCACGTCGCGGACCCGCCCGAGCGCGGCCGAGCCGTTCGCTCCCGTGATCGCGAGCTCGGGGTGGGCGAGCACCGGGCCGGCGAGACGCTCGAACACGGACGCCACCTTGACCTCGACGTCCTCCCCGGGCAGGACAAAGGTCGTCGTCGCGCGAGTCGCGAACGCGACCTTCTCGAGCAGCGGGGTATTCACATCGACGCCCACGCCGAACGTGAAGATCCGCTTGGCGTGCGGGTTGGCTTTCGACGCGAGACTGCGGATGGCCACCTCGGAGGTCTGTCCGACCGTCGGGAGGCCGTCCGTGAGGAAGAGCACGATCGGCAGGCACCCCTCGGCCGGCTTCTGACGGAGCGCCTCCAGGAGGGCATCAT
>CAZQZX010000140.1:0-18147 GCA_964597885.1 uncultured Planctomycetota bacterium | reverse complement strand
CCGATCGTCTACCGACCGGGTGAGGATCAGCCGGACCGAAACGTCATCGTCATCTCGCTCGATACGCTGCGCGCCGACCACCTATCCGGGTACGGCTACCCGCGCCCGACGTCGCCCAACCTCGATCGCCTGTCGCGTCGCGCCGTGCTGTTCGAGAACGCGTCGAGCCAGGCACCGCGAACGATCGATTCGCACATGTCGCTGTTCACGTCGGTCTTCCCGAGCTCCCACCAGATGCTCGACGGCCGCGCGCGTCTCAACCCCGGCTACACGACGTTCCCGAAGGAGTTCAAGGAGCGCGAGTACCACACCGCGGCCTTCACCGAGAGCGGCTTCCTCGGCCATCAGTACGGATTCCAGCGGGGTTTCGACACGTACTGGGAAAAGCCGCTCACGCCGGGTACCGGCGGCAGCGCGCAGGAGACGTTCACGGCGGCGACCGACTGGGTGCGGCGCAATCATCAGAAGAAGTTCCTGATGTTCGTGCACACGTACGAGGCGCACATCCCCTACTGTCCGATCGAGCCGTACAAGGGATTGTTCCAGGGCGACTACCGCGGCGGCCTCACCGGCTGCGTCAGCAAGAAGATGATCTCGGGGTACAACGGCGATCAGGTGCACCCCGACCCGGACGACTGGGAGTACATGGTCTCGCTCTACGACGACGAGATCCGCTACCTCGACGCCTACCTCGGACGCTTTCTCGACGCGCTCGACGAGACCGGCATCCGCGATCGCACGGCCGTGGTCGTCATCTCGGACCACGGCGAGGAGTTCATGGAGCATCTGATGTTCGGCAAGCACGCCCACGGGATCTGGCAGCCCTCGGTGCACGTGCCGATGCTCCTGGACCTCCCCGGCGTGAAGGCGGCGGCCCCGCGCTTCCCCGAGCCCGTCTCGCTCATCGACGTGGCGCCGACGCTTCTCGAGTACGTCGGCTTCCCGCTGCCGAGCCAGTTCCGCGGACGCAGCCTCCTGCCGCGGATCCGCGGACGCGAGAAGCCGCTACCCGAGGGCGAGCAGCACCTGCAGTACAGCGAGAACCACGGCTACGCGATCCGCGCGATGGTCCGCGACGACCGCTACAAGCTCATCCACAACTACGACGAGGCGGAAGACAAGGCCTCGACCGCGAAGCTCTACCCCGAGTACGCAAAGAACCTGATGCCGCACGGGGAGTACGAACTCTACGACATGCGAGAGGATCCGGGCGAGCGCAACAACCTCGCGGACGACAAGCCCGAGATCCGCCAGGAAATGATGCTCCAGCTTCACGAGATGCTGAGCCGCGCCAAGGCCGAGAGCAAACCCGCCACGGCCGGCGTGCTGAGCGAGTCGGAACGGCAGCGCTTGAAGGATCTCGGCTACGCGGCGGAAGAGATCGAGCGCGACGCGTCCGACGGCAATCCCGAGAAAGAGCGGGACGACGCGATTCGCGAGGAATCCAAGGAAGCCGGGTCGAAGGGCGACGGCTGATTCGAGCCGCCGGCTCCACTCGTCAGGATCCGGCCTCGATCCACGGCGCGATCTTCTCGCAGATCATTTCCGCGTATTTCGCGTGCACCGTCGCCTTCGGATGAGATCCGTCCGCAAAGTGCGTCTTGCGATCCCCGCCGAGCGACTCGACCGCAGGCTCGAGATCGAGATACTCGACGTCGTGCTCGGCCACGAACGTCTCGAGAACGGCGCGGTGCTCCATGAACGACCGGTAGCACGGGTTCAGGATCAGGAGCCGCGCGCCGTGCTCCTTCGCGAGCCGCTCCATGCGCGTGAGCACCTCCAGCCGATCGGCCTCCGGCACCCGCGCGAGCTGCTCGCCCTTGGGGTTCGCCTCTTCGACGGTGGTCTTGGGCTTCTTGCGCTTCGCCTCCGCCGCGGCCTGGCCCGCCTTGTGGGCCATCCAGCGGAACGCGCGCGAACGCTCGTGCACCCACGCCCCGACGCGCTCGAGCGTCCCGCGCTTGCGTGAGGCGAGCGCCAGATCGGTTCCCGCTTCGGGCCCGCTCTCGCCGCTGCCGCCCGCTCGCTCGACGCGCTTCGACGTGTACGAGGTCGGCAGCAGATCGTTGAAGCCGTGGTAGACGAGGATGACGTCCGGATCGAACTCGAGGCCCTCCCGCTCGAGGTAGACGAAGCTCTGCACGAGGCTCCACCCCGGAGTGCCCGCGTTCAGGACTTCCACCTCGCGCCCGGCCGAGCGGCCGTCGAGGCATTCCTCGAGCCGCATGGAGTAGCACTCTTCCTGCTCGACCTTGGAGCCGAACGTCGTCGATTCGCCAAGCGACAGCACCCGGAACCCGCCGGCAGGTTTGCGCTTGGTGACGGGGTCGTCGCGCATGCCGTGCGAGTTCGTGACGACGCGCGCCCCCTTGTAGACGATGTCCACGTCGGTGCGGTTGCGCCAGAAAAGGTACGGGTCGCTTCGATGGAGCTCCGAGGCCTTCCACTCGTCGGGCCCCACCGGGATCATCAGCGGCGAATCCGCGGGATCCTCGAGGAAAAGCCGCGCGCCGCCCTCGATCCCGAGGACGAACAAGAGGAGGACGATCCCCATGAACAGCAGCTTCTTGAGCGGCGAGAGGCCCCCCGCGCCACTCGCGGACGAGGCGTCGGCAGAGGAATCCGAGGAGGGGCGCGGCTCGAGTGTATCGTCGGTCATGCCGATGGTTTCCGTGTAGCGGTCCACATTGGCCGGGGGCCGCGCCGTTCGTTGACAGGCTCCGGGGTCGGCCTAGAATACTAAGACACCCGCAGCAGCTTGGAAAGGTTCGACCCCATGCGACATTCCCGTCTTTCGCTCCCCCTCTCGCTGCTCGCCATCGCCGTCCTTCTGGGCGCTCCCGCGCTGCTCTCGAATTGCGGCGGCGGCAAGTCCCCGAGCCCCTCGGGCCGCAAGGTCCCCCGCGTCGTTCTCATTACGATCGATACCCTGCGCGCCGATCGCCTGCACTGCTACGGCTACGAGCGCCCGACGAGCCCGAACCTCGACCGTCTCGCGTCCGAGGGCATCCTGTTCGAGAACGCCCAGGTCCCCCGCGGATCCACCTGGCCGTCCCTCACGACGATCCTCACCGGGAAGTACCCGATCACGCACGGCGTGCGCAAGAACGGCGAGCGACTCTCGGGGGAGCACGACATGGTTGCCGCCATGTTCCAGGACGAGGGCTTTCGCACCGCGGGCTTCATCACCAACATGATCCGATGCCCGTACAACGGCTTCGATGACGGCCCGGAGAAGTTCTTCTCGCCGATGACGCACGCCGAGGCCGATCGCGCGGTCACCGAGGGCGCCACGAAGTGGCTTCGCGAGAACCGCGACGAGCCGTTCTTCCTCTGGGTCCACTACATGGATCCGCACAAGCCGTACTCGCCCGAGCCCGAGTTCGACCAGTTCACGGACCCGGCCTTCGACTTCGGCATCCCTGAGGAGTTCGAGCGCCCGGACAAGAGCGCGCGGCGCGTCGCGGAAGAGACATCCGACCTCGACGACTACCTCCAGTACGTGACCGGACGAGGGATCGATCTGACGGACGAGCAGCTCGCGCACATCCAGGGGCTCTACGACGGCGAGATCCTGGCCGTCGATCACGAGATCGGTCGCATCCTCGATGAGCTCGACGCGCTCGACCTCGCGGAGGATACGCTCGTCATCTTCACCTCGGATCACGGCGAAGAGCTCTACGACCGGAACCACTACTTCTACCACGCGGCCTCGGTGTACCAGGGCGTGCTGCACGTGCCGTTGATCTTCCGACTGCCGGGGACGATCCCCAAGCAGAAGCGAGAGTCGACGCTGGTCGAGGCTTCGGACATCGTGCCGACGGTGCTCGCCCTGACGGACGTGCCCGCAACGCAGCCGCTCGACGGAGTCAGCCTCGCGCCGCTCATCCTCGGGGAAGGGCCGCGCGGACGCGAAGCCGCCTTCGCCGAGTTCGCCGAGAAGAAGATTCTCGGCGAGCGCCAGCCCATCTACACCGTGCAAAAGGACGGCTGGAAGCTCATCCAGAATCCTGACGAGGTCCACCCGTCGGTGCCCCCCTTCCAGTTCTACAAGTCGGCCTTCCAAATCGACCGGCTGGAGCTGTACAATCTGAGAACGGATCCGGGCGAAACGCGGAACCTCGTCGAAGACGAGCCCGATGTCGCCAAAGAGCTGAGGGGTCTCCTCCAGGCCTATCTGGAAGAGTTCGGAAAGAACGCGGGAACGTCGCTGCCGATGGACTACGAGGGCCTCATTCACATGGTCCACGTCGGATACATCGACCGCGACGAAGCGCGGGCCAGTGTCGAGAAGGAATACGGCAAGACGCCCGAGCAGTTCGACCGCGATCTCGAACGACTGGAACGGAAGTGAACATGAGACTCTCGCTCGGTCCGACCTCCGCCGCGACTCTGCTCGCCGCGTGGCTCCTCTCGACCGTCGGCTGCTTCGCCGGCGAGTCTGCCGCTTCCCCGAGCGCCAACGCCAATCCGGCCCCGTCTCGCCGAGAGGTGGTCGAGCTCCGCGTCGACGACCGCAAGCGTCGATGCCTGGTGCACGTTCCCGAGGGTGCCGATCCGAAGAAGCCGATGCCGCTCGTCCTGCTGTTCCATGGCGCCGGTGCGAACGGGAAGTGGCAGCTGCGATACTCGGGGCTCGACGAGACCGCCGACCGCGAAGGCTTTCTGCTCGCGGTGCCGGACGGCACGGGTCGGCTCAAGCGCTGGTGCCTGACCTGGAATGCCGAGCTCTGCTGCGGCTACGCCTCGAGCAAGGACGTCGACGACGTGAAGTTCGTCGGTGAGCTCCTCGACGAGCTCGAGCGCCGCTATCCGATCGACCGATCGCGCATCTATGCGACCGGGCTCTCGAACGGCGGGATGATGTGCTACCGACTCGCGGCCGAGATGCCCGAGCGGATCGCGGCCGTCGGCATCGTCTCCGGGACGGTGCTCGGAGAGCTCCCGCAAGACATCGAGCGACCGGTTCCCGTGCTGCACTTCCACGGGACGAAGGACAAGCTCGTTCCGTTCAAGGGCGGCGCGAGACTGGCGCCCGTGCTCAAGCACTTCAAGGGCGCGAGAGAGTGCGCGTCGCTCTGGGCCTCCCGCAACGGATGCCCGCCCGACGTCACCGTCGAGCGCCTCGGCGACAACCACGACGACCACACGCGCGTCATCCGTGAGTCGTACGGCCCCGGCCGAGGCGGATCTGAGGTCGTGCTCTACGTCATCGAAGGCGGTGGTCACACCTGGCCGGGGCGTTCCTTCTTCTCGGGCGTGAAGGCTCCTGCTTGGATGAGGCGCCTGAGCCTTCTCGGGCTGTCGACGAGCGAGATCGACGCGAACGATCTCCTCTGGGACTTCTTCGAGCGACACCCGATGAAGGCCCCGGCACGCGATCGGCGTCAGGTTCGCGTCGAGAGCCGCTGAGCTCTACTCGCCGACGAGGATCGCCCCGACCTGCGACGCCTCGAATCCGCCCCCCGTCTCGACCGCGCCCTGGAAGTAGACGAATCGTCCGACGAGCGCCGGCTTGTTGGGGATGGGAAGCGTGAGCACCGACTCGCCGATCGGGCCGAGGGGATCGTCGCTTCCGGTCACGGCATCGTGCACGATCGTCAGCTTGTTGGTGAACGCGAGCGAGAAGCACACCCCGCGCACGCACGTCTGGCCGAGTCGCAGGTCCGCGAGCACGGCGTAGCGGGCCGCCGGGGGCCCGGTGACGGTGATCCCGAGATCGTCCCCGATCGCGGGGACCGTCGTCGACACGCGAAGGGTGACCGGCGGGAACACGTACTCGAACGCACCCGCGAGCGTGTCCTCGCCGTACATCGAGCGGACGGTCACGTCGACCGGACCGAACACGGTCGATGCGGGCGTCACGGCCTGGATCGTCGAGAGGTCCACCCATGTCACGCTCGGCGACGGGATCCCCCCGAAGAGGATGTTCGGATCCTCACGGAAGTCGACGCCCGTCACCGTGACCGTCTCGCCGCCGAACGGCAGCCCCTCGGTCGGCGCCACCGAGACCACCGACGGCGGCCCGTAGTCGCGGTACCGCATCAGCGGATCGCCGACGATCGTGTTCATCCAGTTGAGCGACAGGAGCGAGTTGTAGTACGACTCGGCCGCCGAGAATCCGCGGACGTATGCCGGGAACAGGAACTGCGGCTGCGGCACCGCCGACAGGAACGGCTCGTACACATGGCCGCCGCCCGCACACGCCCCCTGCTTCACGAGATCCGCGACGAGCGACTGGCCGTAGTTCTGGTTCCCGTCCGTGAACGTCCGCCCGTTCGTGCTCACGTACGTCGACGTGATCGAGCGCGCGAGGAACTCGCCGGGGTAGACGTTCCCCGAGCCGATCGGAACCTCACCCCAGTACGGCGCGCCTGCATCGCAGCAATCGTTGCTCCCCCAGCTGACGTAGCCGACGATGTCGGGCTGATTGCTGATGAACGTATTCGTCTGGTTCAGCACGACGGTGGTTCCGAGCGCCTGGAGCTCGTCGCGCGCCTCGGTCATCCACTGGTTCCCGATCGCCGCGGAGTTCGGGTCCTGATCGAGAAGGAACACGCCATCGGGATCCGGCGGCGCCACCGACCGATCCATCAGCGCGAGGATGTCCGCCGGCACGCCGGTACCCGGATCGATGTCCGTCCCGTAGCCGGTCAGCCGCATCACGAGATACGATAGCCGGTTGTTCTCGCCCTCGTCCGCACGGAATCGGCGGAAATCGCGAAAGACTCCCTCGTACCGATTGTTGAGACGCGTGGGCTGCGACCCGCGAAAGAGCTGCGTCAGCGCCGAGTCGACGGCGGCGCGATCAGGCCCGCTGATCCGCAGCGGTACGCCCTTCGTCGTCAGAATGCAGAGGATCTGCTCTTCGAGATGCGGCGCGGTCGTGCGGAGGTAGGTCTCGATCGGGTCGCGAATCTCGGACTCGTACACCGAGCGCGAGACGGTCTCGTTCGTGGTCGTCCCCGCCGGCAGGTGAAGCACGTTTTCGAGCGGGACCGAACGAAGCGTCCGGTAGTACTCGCCGATCGCGACCGAGACGGCACTCGAGTCGTTGACCACCACAAGCACTTCGTGCGCTTCGAGCCCGGCCGTTGCCGTACAAGGCACAACCGCGCTGAGCCCGATCATCCCGAAGAACGCCGCGAGTACGATTCGTCGCAAGCCCATGGAGCCTCCAATGCCGGATCCGCGTACTTTCCCCGCCGCCCATTCTACCGGGACAGGCGGAATCGGGGAACACGGAGCTTGGCCGGGGCTCAGAGCGGCGTCACCGCCGCTGCAGCCGACTAGGTCGGCTGCAGCGTGTCGCGGGCCGCGCCGGCGTGCCCTGCGTCTTGCGCGGCGAGTACACCATCCCAAAGGCGGCACCGAGCGCGCAGCGCGTCGATCGCGGACTCGGTCGCTTCCTCCCAGCGGACGGGATCGTCTCCGCAGAGCGACGACACGATGCGAAGCGCCAGCGGAAGATGCTTGTCCCCGTCGAGCTCGATGTGGCGATCGAGGTACAGCCGGAGCGTATCGAAGCGCGTCCCGAAGCGATCGCCCATGGAGTCGACCACCGAACGGAACATGCCGGGGATCGTCTTCTCGCGACCGATCGTGAACGCTGCCGCGATCCGGTGCGTGCGGCCGCTGCGAATCACTCGAAACGTCGAGCGCACGAACTCGGCCACCGGTTCGGGAAGATCCTCGACGGCGAACGGGACGGGCGTGCAGGCCTCGATCGTGTTGACGAACGACTCGATCGCCGCGGTATCCGCTCCGCCCTCGCGCATCGCCTCGAGGTAGAGCTCGAAGTGCGACATCACTCGCCCGTCCGGAAGCTCGTCCGACTCTTCCTCGAGCTTGATCTCGTTCACGAACCGTCTGAGGGCGGCGTCGCCCGTCGGCCTCCACGGAACCGTGCAGCCGGTGGTCCGGACCTGCATCGCCGTGAGGAGCGACATGAAATCCCAGACGGCGAAGACGTGAGCTTCCATGAAACGACGCACGTCTTCCGGAGTCTGGATCGAATCGAACAGGGGGTGCTGCTCCACGGCCGCGACGTGCGGTTCGCACGCGTCCAGCAGCCGTTGCATCGAGGTGTCCGGGCTCATCGTGGGGCCTCCTTTTCTTCGAGAGACCCTCGGAGTATTGCAGTTCGGACGAGCGCGAGGGGGCGGCAAATCGTCGCAGCACCTCCCGCGATGGCACTGCGTGTGCAGAAGAGTCCGTCATGACTCGAGACCGAGCCCTACTGACGATTCGGACCCTGCGCTGGCTGATGCGGCTGTGGAGCGCGGCGAGCATCGCCTTCGTGCTGATGTTCGTGATCGGTGATCTCGTGAACCCGACGGGATCGCGTCCGCCGACTCCATCCGAGTGGCTGCAGCTACTGCTGTTTCCGGTGGGCGTACTGGCCGGGCTGGCGCTGGGTTGGCGACGTGAGACCCTCGGCGGCGCGATCGTCGCCGCGTGCTTCCTCGCGTTCTACGCCGTCGAGATCGCCGCGAGCGGGAGCTTTCCGCGAGGCCCCTGGTTCGCGCTGGTCGCCGCCCCGGGCTTCGGATTCCTCGTCCTCGGGGTGCTCGATCGACGACCGTCCGCCTGAGCTCGCACGCGTCACGAACGCGTCACCAGGAGCCGACCGCGTCACGCGGGAAAGACACGAACCGCCGCCGTCGGTCGGCCCTGGCGCGAAATCCTCAGACGTCTCGCGGCAGCGAGACCGTGATGCCGCCGTACGACGTGCCGATCCTCGACCGCTCGGTCTCTTCCTCGCCGATCACGATCCGGGCGTTGCTCTTGCCCCGGGTCTCGACGCGGCGAACGGGCATCGAAGTCGTCTCGGCGCCGACGATCTTCACGGAACCGAACGAGGTATCCATGTCGATCGTGCCGCGGAATGCGCGCCCCGGGACGAGCTCGACACCGCCGAACGAGGTCGCCACGTTCACCGGCCCCGGGTTCTCGTCCGTCAGTCGAATCTCGACCGATCCGTACGACGTGTCGGCATCGACGGTACCGCCGACGTTGATGAGATCCACGGCTCCGAACGACGTGCGCGCGCGCACCGGGCCCTCGTGCTGTTCCGCGCGAATCGCGCCGTAGGAAGTGACGAGCTCGGCCGGGCCCTCGAGCCCCACCAGCGTGATCGCGCCGAACGCGGTCTCCACCTCGACCCCGTGCGCATCCGGAACACGGATGTCGAACGAGCAGCTCTCGTTCTTGCCGCGCTTGTTGCCGGGCCAGCGCGTCGCGATCCGCAGCGATCCGTCGTCACGCCGCTTCGTGTAGACGTCGGTCTCGTCGAGACGCTCCGGCGTGCGGGCGCGGATGACGGCGCGGATCAGGACGCGATCGATATCCGCTCGTCGGATCTTCACCGAGCCCAT
Organism: uncultured Planctomycetota bacterium; assembly: GCA_964597885.1. Lineage (GTDB taxonomy): Bacteria > Planctomycetota > JACOTG01 > JACOTG01 > JAUIME01 > CAZQZX01. The sequence continues at coordinate 8,770 of CAZQZX010000140.1, read as the reverse complement.
CGGACTCTCGACCACGACGCGCGACCCCTGGACGTGCTTCACCGAGATCTTCTTCTCGCCTTTGTACTTCGCCGCCGAGCTCTTGGTGCTGCCGTCCTTGTACCAGCCGACGCCGCTCGGGCCGACGTGAAGCGCACAGCCCGCAGTGGCTCCGAGAACGAGGGTGAGTGCGACAAGCGATCCGGCGAGTGAGGCGGGAAAGGGTCTGTCGATACGCATGCGTCATTCTCCTACCGGGATGCGCGGTACGGTCGGTTCCGCAATCGCGCATCGGCCGTCATGATTCGATCGTCCGGCCACGCGATGCGCGCGACCGGACGAATGCGTAGGACCCCGTCGATCATCATAGAGGAGCACGCCCCCGATGTCGACGGCAATCCCTGCCTGAAGCCCGATCCAAGTTCGGCTACTTCGTGCGGGAAGGACGCTTCCGGGCCGCCGCTTCCTCGAGTCGTGCGGCGAGGGGCCCGCGGGGAGTCCCCTCACGCGCCGCCCCGGGAGCGCTCTTCGAGGTCTCGACCGAGGTCTGCGGCGTGCCTTCGCCTGCACCTTCCGCGCGAGCGAGCGACGGCGGGCCCGGCGCGTCTTTCGCGTCTCGCCGCGCGTCGCGATCGTCCTCGACGTCGACGTCGCCCTCCCCGTTCTTCGGGGAATCCGACATGCCGTTCGTAGCGGCCGACTCGAGCATCGTGAGCGGTTCGCGGATCGTGACGACGTCATCCTCGACCTCGCGACGGTACGCCACGAGCCACCGTGCAATCGTCCGCGTCAAGACCTCGCGCACGGCCTTGCGCCCGAGGCCTCGCCCGACTCCGCGCGTGGACGGCAACAGCATCGAAACACCCGCATGAAGGATTCCGAAGAACAGCACGAGCACGCCGATCAGCTGGCCGAGCAACATCAGGGCCGTGTACTGCCCGCCGAGGAAGTCGCTCGCCATCAGGTACATCGCGTACCCGATCAGCCCGACGGGCACCATCAAGCCGATCGCGCTTCCTGCCCACGCCACCGCCCCCGTGCGGCCCGACTGCGCGACCGCGCGAACGTCGAAACGCGTCTCGATCTCGTCGGCGATCTCGGGTGCCAGGGATTCCCCCTTCGTACGGCCCGAGATCTCGCTCCAGCGACCGACGGGAAGCGATCGTTCGTACAGTTCCTTCTGCACCGAGCGAGACTCGCGAACCAGAGCGTCCTCGAAGGCCCGCCCCGTCGAGCGACCGACGATGCGACCGATCGCACCGCGATCGCCGCCCCCCGTCCCACCGAGCAAACGCTGCACGAGCCCGGTGAGCCCGTAGCGCAGGAAGTCCGCGACCGAGAACCAGGTTCGCAGTGGCCCGCGGAAGGCTTCGTGCTGTCGGATCGTCGCGAGCGGAACGAGCTCCGCCTCCACCGCGTCGAGCCTCGGGCCGATGGTCTCCGCGACGCGCGCCGCCGCCGACTCCGCCCGCGCCTCGACACCCTGCTCGATCGCGTCGAGACGACCGGCGAGATCGCGCGGCGCGATCGCATCCACAGCCGAGCGCAGATTACCGACCGCACGTTCCCGCTGCCCGCGGATCAGGCGCGCGAGCTCGCCTTCGCGGAGCTCTCGCTCGATGAGCGCGCGCAGCTCGTCGGTCTCGTCGATCCCGCAATCGGGCGCGGCCGATTCCTCGGCGCCGGCCCCCGGCACGTGGCGCCGCGCGCAGATCCGGAAGATCTTCACGTCGGGCAGCCCGATCGAGGCGAAGCGCGAGCGCAGGTCCTCGGTCAGCTTCTCGAGCTCGTGGCGCGGCACGCGGTCGGCCTTGTTGATCACGGCGACGCACGCGCTGAAGTGATGCTCTTCGCGCAGGACCGACCACGTCCGTTCCTCGAGATACTTCTCGGGGCTAAACACGTAGAGGACGAGCCCGGCCGCCTTGAGCAGCCGCTGGGTCAGCGCCCGGTGTCCGATCACGAAGCTGTCGAGGTCCGGCGTATCGACGACGACCTTGTCCCGAAGCTCCGCACGCTCGTGGGCGACGAACAGCGCATCGGCACCGAGCTCCTGCGGAAGGCCACCGTCCGGCAGGTCGCGATGATGATAGACGCGAATGCGCGTGGTGGTCGGACGCGCCTGGCTCGACTCCGCGATCGCCTCGGACGCGAGCGCGTTGACGAGCGTGCTCTTGCCGACGCCGGTCCCGCCAGCGAGCGCCACGGTGAGCACCGGCTCGGCGGCTCCGAGGAACCGCGCGCGCACGCGCTCCACCGCCTTCTCGAGAGTCGTGGTCTCGAAGGCCCGCGGCGCGAGCGCACGCGGATCCCGGGCGCGAGCGAGCAGCTCGGCCAGCGCGCGCTCGACGTCGTCTCGCCCCGGCGTCGAGGCCCTGCCCTTCGATCGAGGTTCCTGGCTCATGACGAGGCTCCTTCGCTCGCAACCACGGCGGCGGCGTTGCGCACCGTGTCGAGATCGGCGCGCATCGTCCGCAAGTCCTCGCTCCCGACCTCGGTCACGAACAGATCGTCGACCGGCGCGCGGAGACGTTCGAGGACGATCTCTTCGAGCGCGGCGTACTGGGAATCCTTCAGCTTGCGCTCCTGCGACGTCAGATACGTTTCCATGCCGGCCTCGAAGAGCGTCCGTCTGAGCCCGGCCACCGCGGGGCCCAGGATGGCATCGGACCAGTTGATCCCGCCCGACTTCACGACGAGTACGATCGCCGCGGTGTCGACGGCGAGGTTCGCGCCGCGGAGCGAATGCAGCATCATCGGTCGCTCGGCGATCGTGTCGTGGATCTCCGCCGCTCGCTCCCGGACTTCGGCCTCGATCCTCGGGCGGTAATCGCCGTACGCTCCTTCGAGCGCCGCCGCCAGCGACTCGACGAACGGCCCGTCCGACAGTCGCTCGGCGATGCGCGCGAACCTCGGATGCTCGCCGCTCGTCGCGAGCTGCTGCGCCTCGGAGACCAGCGCGGCGATCCACGCGTCGAACCTCGTCGCGACGACCTCGTGCTCGGGCGAGACGTTCGGCTGCACGCCGTCGTCTCGCGTGACGACCCGACGCACCAGGCTCGTCAGCGCCCGAAGCGGGATCCGAACCACATCGCGAAGCGACTTCACGAGCTCACCGACCCCCGGCACCTCGAGCCGGTCCATCAGCCGGACGAGCGTCTCGTTGAACTCGCCGTACCGCTCTCCCTCCAGGTAGTCCCGGCGGTAGCGTTCGAGGAACTCCTCGCGGGTGACGCGATCCACGATGCGGCGCCACTCGGCCGAGAGCTCGGCTTCTTCGGCCACGGGCGCGAGCAGATCGTCCACGCGCTCCCCGAGAAAGCCGGCCGTTCCGCGGAGCGCCGTTCGCTTCAGGGTGAGCGCGCGCCCGGCCTCGTCGCGAATCGCGCCGCGAATGGACGTCGCCTCCTCCGTTCGAAGAAGCTCCTCGAGGCGGAGCTCGGGACTCGTCCCTTTCACGAACGGCAGCGTGTGGAAGCACTCCGCCGGGATTCCGTCACCATCGCCCGCCCAGTGGCGATCGAGCTTGCGTCGGATGTCGTCGGCCAGCGACGACCCGCGATCGACCTTGTTCGCCACGACGTGGATCGTTCCCCGCGCGGCGCTCACCATCCGCAGGAGTGATCCCACACGCTCGTCCGCGTACGACTCGTCGGTGACCGCGAGGACCACCACGTCCGCGAGCGCGATCGTATCGAGCACCGTGCCCATCCAGTGCCGCGCCTCCTCGGTCGAGAAGTCCGGCACGTCCCAGAGCACCGCCGTCGTGGTCGCCGGCGCTTCGGGCGCGTGTGCGCACACATGATTCGGATCGATCAGCGCGAGCGCCGCGCGGTATCCCGAGTGCGCGAGGTCGACATCGTCCTGGCGCGGGGGATGCTCGTCCCGGTAGCGGGTGTAGCCGGCGAATCGCGTGGGAAAGTCGTCGAGCCACGCCTCGCCGAGCGTCGCCAGTCGATAGGCCTCGGGATGCTGACTGAACCGCGCGGTCACGTTCATGCCCGCGGCGGCACGGCCGAGGAGCACGTTCAGGAGCGTCGACTTTCCGCTATTCGTACCGCCGAAGAGCGAGACGTGCACGGGGTCGCGCTCGACCCAGCCGGGCGCGCGCGCCGGGCGCAAGCGCATGCGGAGCAACGAGAGCGCGTACGGGTGGAGCGGCTCGGGTACGCGGTCGTCGCCCGATGCGCTCTGCTCGGCGGCCTGGCGCTCGGCATCGAGCGCTCGCGCGCGCTCGAGTACGGAGAGCGCGCGATCGCAAGCCGCGATCGCATCCGCCTTGTCCGTGACGTCAGCTCGTCCCATTCGATGCCTCATTCCCTCCCCGCTTCGGTTCGGTGGGTCCGAAGCCGGGCGTATTCGCGGGCCGGCCGCGATTATTGCCGAACGATCGGAAGCAATCTTGCCCCCGGGACCGACTCGACGATCGCCTTGCCCCGGTCGTGTCCGAGCACCGAGACCGCCGACGCGAGCCCGTCCGCCTGCATGCACGTCCTCGCGACCACCGTGACCGAGCCGCGCTCCGTGAGCCCCATCCCGGTCGCGGGATCGACGATGTGCGAATAGCCGCTGCCCGCGTCCGTCTCGAGGTACTGGTAGGTACCGCCCGACGTCGCGACGGCCTCGTTCACGAGGAAGATCGCGACCCCGTATGACTCGACCTCGATTCGCCATCCGGGCCGCCCCTCGGGAGCCTCGCCCGCGACGATGTCACCGCTCAGGTCCACGAGCGCCGACGCGTAGCCGCGCGAGCGCAGCACCTCGAGCGCCTCGTCGGCGGCGTACCCCTTCGCGATCCCTCCGAGGTCGAGCATCATGCCCGGCTTCGCGAGGCGCGCTGTCTTGCGCCGCGTGTCGATCTCGAGCGAGCGCCAGTCGACCCGCGTGCGGGCCGCGTCGAGATCCGCTTCGAGCGGCGGCACCAGCCCGCCCCGGATCGCGTCGCGCCACAGCCGCGACACGGGACCGATCGTCGGATCGAACGCACCACCGGTCCGTCGCGCCAGGTCGATCGCCGCCTCGAGAACGATGAGCAGGTCTTCGCTCGCGGGCCGGGCCTCGCCGCCCGCGTGCTCGGCGAGCTTCGTGACCTCGCTGTCGACCCGGTAGTCGGAAAGGATCGCGTCGAGCTCGGCGATCCGATCGAAAGCGGCCGCCGCGGCCTCCCGGGCGTCCCGCTCGTCGCGGGCTTCGATCACGATCCGCGCCTCGCCGCCGAGCATCACCCTTCGATACACGTGGCGCTCGGCGGGCGCGCTCGAGAACAGGGCGCAGCCGGCCGTCCAGAGGACCAGCACGAGCAGGCCACCCGACGTCCGCCACGCAGCGCGAAGCGGCCGGGTTTCCGCCCGCCCTCGCCCGCGGGTCGCTCGGCCGTCGCCTCTCGCGATTCGGGTCTCTCTCGGCATGGTCAGGACGCTCTCCGCACGGTCAGCCGGGCATTGTAGCTCGCGGCCCCTTCGAGTACACTCCGGCCACCGTGATCGACGCTCAGAACGCGTCTCTTCCGGCGAAGAACTCGAAAAAAGGACTCATCGAAATGTCGCGCACGCCGTCCCTCCTCGTCGCCTCGCTCCTCGGCGCCCTGCTCGCTCTCGCGGCCGCGAACGCCGCGGGCCCGGGATCCCCGACCGACGAGCCGCCGAAGAAGGATTCCACGAAGGCGGCGGCCCCCGCCGCGGCCAAGCCCCCCGCCACCTACCGCGAGGGGATTCCCGCCGCGGCCACGAGCCTGAAGATGGTCCCGATCCCGCCCGGTGCGAAGGGCGAGCCGGGCTTCTGGATGTCGTCGACCGAGGTCACCTGGGACGCGTACGACGTCTTCGTGTACGCGCTCGACGGCGAGACGGGAATCGACACCGACGCCATCACGCGACCGAGCAAGCCCTACATTCCGCCCGACCGCGGCTTCGGGCACAGCGGCTACCCGACGATCTCGGTTCGCTTCCGGGGCGCCAAGGCCTTCTGCGAATGGCTGAGCGCGCGAAGCGGCCACACCTACCGCCTGCCGACCGAAGCGGAATGGGAGCGAGCCTGTCGCGCCGAAGCGACGACCCGATTCCATTTCGGCGACGATGCGTCGACCCTCGACGAGTACGCCTGGTACTGGGATAACGCCGACGACAAGACGCACCCCGTCGGCAAGAAGAAGCCGAACGCGTACGGGCTCCACGACATGCACGGCAACGTGATGGAATGGTGCACCGACGCCAGCGGCCAGCCCGTCGCGTGCGGCGGCTCCTACAACGATGATCCGGAAGACCTCGAGTGCACGTCGAGGCAGCGCTACCAGCCGGAATGGCAGGCGAGCGATCCGCAGATCCCCCAGAGCACGTGGTGGCTCGCCGACGGACCGTTCGTCGGCTTCCGCGTCGTGCGGGAGTTCGCGGACGCGAAGACCGACGAGAAGCGCTGAGATCCAACCCAGAGAGAACACTCCAATCCTTGATCGAGAGAGGCGAGCGATGAACGATCCGAAGACCCCGACCCCGCGAGATGAGGCGCACCGCGACGACACGCAGCGCGACGATACGGGAATCACCCGCCGAAGCTTCGTCCAGACGTCGGCGGCGCTGGCGGCCGGCACGGTCCTTCCGGGTGCGGTCTTCGCGAAGACGCAGGACGCGGGCGCCGTCCACGCCGGCGGCTCCGACACGATCCGCGTCGGCCTGATCGGTTGCGGCGGGCGCGGTACGGGCGCCGCTTCGCAGGCGCTCAAGGCGGATCCAGGGTCGAGGCTCGTCGCCGTCGCCGATGTCTTCGAGCACCGCGTCGAGAGCTGCATCTCGAACCTGAAGAAGAACGACCTCACCAAGGACAAGGTCAAAGTGGACGACGCCCATCGATTCGTGGGCTTCGACGCGTACCGCGATCTGATCGCGTCCGACGTCGACGTCGTTCTCCTCGCGACCCCGCCGAACTTCCGCCCCGCCCACCTGCGCGCCGCGGTCGAGGCCGGCAAGCACATCTTCACCGAGAAGCCGATGGCCGTCGATTCGCCGGGCCTTCGCTCGGTGATCGAGACCGCCAGGATGGCGAAGGAGAAGGGACTCTCGATGGTGTCGGGCTTCTGCTGGCGCTACAGCACGCCCGAGCGCGCGACCATGCAGCAGATCCACGACGGCGCGATCGGCGAGATCCGCACCGTCTACACGAACTACAACGGCGGCCCCATCGGCACGCAGCCGCGCAAGGAGGGCTGGTCGGACATGGAGTGGCAGCTGCGCAACTGGCACCACTTCACCTGGATCTCGGGCGACCACATCGTCGAGCAGGCGTGTCACAGCATCGACAAGATGGCCTGGGCGCTCAACGGTCGTCTTCCCCTGAAGGCGTACTGCGTCGGCGGACGACAGGCGCGACGCGGGCCGGAGAGCGGCAACATCTACGACCACTTCTCGGTGACCTACGAGTTCGAGAACGGCGTCAAAGGCTTCCACATGTGTCGCCAGATGGCGAACTGCCCCTTCGAGAACAACGACTACATCTGGGGCGAGAAGGGAATCTGCGAGATCAACGGCTGGGCGCCGCGGCACTCGATCAAGGGCGAGACGAACTGGCGGTTCCGCGGCACGAAGAACGACATGTACCAGCAGGAGCACGACGAGCTCTTCGCCTCGATCCGCGCCGGCAAGCCGATGAACGACGGCGAGTGGATGACCGCAAGCACGCTCATGGCGATCATGGGACGCATGGCCGCGTACACCGGCCAGACGATCACCTGGGAACAGGCCATGAACTCCCAGGAAGATCTGAGTCTCGGCAAGACGATCGCGTGGGGCGACGTGCCCGTCGATCCGGTCGCGGTCCCGGGGGTGACGCCGTTCGTTTGATCCGAACGCGGCGTCACGGCAAGACCGACGCGCCCGCGTCGATCGTCGTCCTTCACGGCGGGCCGGGCGCGCCCGGGAGCGCCTCCACTCTGGCGCAGGAGCTCGCGGAGACGCATGCCGTTCTCGAACCGCTCCAGCGACGCGCGGACGGGAAGACCCCGCTCACCGTTGCCCGGCACGTCGACGACCTCGAGCAGGTCCTCGCCCATCACGGCACGCGCCCGGTTGTCGTCGGGCACTCGTGGGGCGCCATGCTCGCGCTCGCGCACGAAGCCGCCCACCCGTCGAGCGTACGCGGGATCGTTCTCGTCGGCTGCGGCACGTTCGATTCCGAAGCGCGCCGACAGATGAACGCCACGCGCCACGGTCGCCTCGACGCCGAGACGCGCCGGCGGGTTCACGCGCTCGAGGCCGAGATGCCGGACCCGGACGCGCGCATGGCCGCGATGGGCGAGCTCTTCGTCGGTCTCGACTCGGTCGACCTCGTCTCGACCGCCCTCGGAACCGAGACGTGTGACGCCCGCGGGCACCACGAGTCGTGGCAGGACATGATGCGCCTCGAACGCGAGGGCGCGCATCCTTCCGCTTTCGCCCGAATCGCCGCACCGGTGCTCATGCTCCACGGTGAAGACGACCCCCACCCCGGCCCGGCGATCCGCGACGGCCTGCGTCCGCATCTTCCGGCGCTCGAGTACCGAGAGCTCTCCCGCTGCGGGCACTACCCCTGGCTCGAGCGGGACGCCCATGAAGAGTTTCTCGCGATCCTCCGGAGCTGGATCGAGCGACACCTCTCCACTTCGTGATGGGCCCGCGCCCCGGCTCTTTCCCGATGTACAGTGTCGCTTCGCCGTTGCAGCCCTATCCCGTCGCCACGGAGCTCCCATGAACCCGCGAACGATCGAAGCACGATTCCGAAGCGCCGTACGACGGCCGCTCGCTGCCGTGCTGCTGCTGGCCCT
>CAZQZX010000139.1:0-18313 GCA_964597885.1 uncultured Planctomycetota bacterium | reverse complement strand
TCCAGCCCGGCGATCTGCCGTACCTGTTCCGCTACGTGCGCCATCCCGAGGTCAGCCCGACCGGGTGGGAAGAACGCCTGGTGCCCTTCCCCACCGACGGCCGCAGCGCTCTCGACACGCGGCCGCGCGGTGCCGGCTACCATATCGGGGATCCGTGCCTCGTCGTCACTCACGACGATGAATCCGCCGACGAGCCGCGGTTCCTGCGCGGAGATCTGATCGTGAGCGTCGAGAGTGCCGGCCTCGAGGGGAACGATCGAATGGACGAGTCCGTCGCCGACGCCGGCGTGGTCCTCGAGGCGTCCCGCGAACGCCTGGCCGAGCCCGTCGCCACGAACGCGCTTCGCATCGCTCGACTGCATGCGGGAGAGTCGACGATCGTGGAGATTCCGGCGGGGTCGCCGTGCGCGATACGAACCGAACCGACCGCCTACCCGCTCTCGCTCGAGCCGAGCGCCGAGCTCGCGACTCCCATTCAGGATCTCCGGGTCGATCCCGGATCGTATCTGCTCATCGTGCTCTCGGCCGACGGAAGCCTGCGCCGCATCCCGTTCGAGCTGGCGCGGGACGGCAAGGTCGAGATCGACGCGACGGTCGGCCCTCCGACCACGCGGGCGACGCCCTCGGACCTTCCCCCTGAGGCGCGCTGGATCCCGAGCGAAGGCACGGCCGGTGGCGGCGTGTGGATGTCTCGCTTCCGGGACGGCGACCCGTGCTCGTACGCTGAAGCGATGGAACGCCTGGCCGAGGAGAACGAACGCCTCGCCGCCGCGGGTACGGCCCTTCGCGCCGACTTGCCGACCGCGGTCGAGCGGCATCGCGCGCTCGAGGGTGCCGACGCGAGGCGATACTCCTGGGGAACGGACGCGTCGCTCCTGCCGAGCGCTCCGGACGCAGCGTCGGTCACACGCCTGGCCGACGAGAGCCCCTACGGCATTCGAGGGCTGTCGAGCCCGCCGGGTGAGTGGACGAAGCCCGAAGACGGCGATGCCGAGACGGCCGACGAAGACGAGACGCGCGCGCTCCGGATCGTCTACCGACCGACCGGGAACTGAACGTCGGCCGCGTCGTCCCGATCCGACGGCGATCGCTCTTCCTCGACCCGCGCCGGACCCAGATCGATCTCGCGCCGCGTCCTTCCGAGGGCGAAGTCCTTTCCGCGCCGCACCACCTGACGGACGACGATCCGACCGTCCTCGATCTGCACCGCGAGCCGCGTCGAGAAGGGCAGGTAGGCCCCGGTGTTGATGACGATGCGCCCGTCTCGCTTCCAGACACCCGGGTAGTGGGTGTGCCCGATCACGACGACCTTCGCTTCGGGACGGAACATCGCGGCAAGCCCGGCCGCGCGCGACGGCGTCTCCATCCAGAACTTCACGATGCGCAGGACCCGCCACGGCGGAAGCGTCTCTCGTAGCAGCATGCGCACGCGCGGGAAGAGTCCCGTCGGCGCGCACGGTTCCCGCATCTCGAGCGCGAGCGAGGCCCACTTCGCGGCCAGGAGCTGGCGCTCGAAGTCCGTGAGCGCATCGTCGTCGCCGACGGCTTCGAGGAAGCGCTCGCGCTGCGGGCCGATGATGGGCGCCTCGCGGCTCCACGGCGCGACCTCGTGGAAGAGGATATCGCCGTGGGTGACGAGCATGCGGCCGTCGAGCAGATCCAGGTGGTTGATGGCCGAGACGAACGGGTCGTGGTTCCCGTTCACGAAGATCGCCCGCGCCCCCTCCCGCTTGCAGACGCTGCCGAGACGCCGGAGCTGCGCGCGCGCTTGATCGCGGTTGTGCTTCCAGAGCATCTCGACCGAGTCGCCGTTCAGGATCACGGTCGACGACTCGGCGAACACGGGGGCCAGCTGCTCGGGATCGTTCACGAGACCGGCGGAGTGTCCGATGTGCAGATCGGACAGAATCGTCACGGGCTCGGTGATCTTCACGAAACGCACTCCGACTGGAGGACCTAACTCGCCATTTCGAGCGTACCAAGGGCACGCAAGCTCGACCGTATTTATCGGACGACGGAACGGCCCGCCCAAGCCGAATCCGCCCCCAAGAGACTTGGATTCTCCCGCCGGCAGCAGCTAGAATACGCCACTGTCCGGGTTTGCAGCACAGAGGGCCCCATGCGATCCGCCGAGCCGATTCCCGCGAGACGGAGCCTCGCCGCTCCGACGCTCCTCCTCCTCCTCGTTCTCCTCTCGACGCCGGGATGTATCAGCATCCGGGTCGGGACCGACCCCGACAGCGACGCCATCCGAATGGACGGCATCGGCTCCGCCTACGCGACGGCGAGCGCGCTCTCCGAGTTCGACGGCACGATCTTCGAGGCCGGGATCTTCGGGGCCGCCCGTCGCGGCGAGATCGCCACGCTCGATCTGTGGCCGCTCTTCGGCGTCGGCGTCGGACTCGCGGGGGTGCGCATCCGGATCCTCCCGTTCGAGTTCGCGATCGGAACGCTCTTCTACCACCCGAAGCCGCCCCGCTCGAAACGCGAGAAGTGGGAAGACGAGGAAGAGAAGCGCAAGCGCGATCGCGACAAGAGCGACGGGGATGACGACGATTACGAGCCGGTCCCCGATCCCGCCGAGGAAGATCGCGAACCCTCGGCCGAACGCGCCGGGGACTGAACCGAACGCGTCCGCGACAGAACGGGGCCGAACGCATCCGCGACGGAACGAGGCCGCTAGTCCGCGACGGCGAGCCCTCGGACTCCGCTGTGCATCGTCGGCGCGAAGGCCAGGCTCTCCATGAGCTTCGCCTCGGCCTCGAGCATCGCGTCGAAGCGCGGCTCCGCCTCGTCGGGGAACTCCCGCTTCGCGAAATTCAGGAACAGCTTGTGATGCCCTCGTTCGGACGTCGCGAGCCCGTCGTACAGATCGCGCAGCTCGGAATCCGCGGCCGCCTCGGCCAGGCACTCGAAGCGTTCGCACGATCGCGCCTCGATCAGGCTCGCCACGAGAAGACGATCGAGGAGATGGCGCGTCGTACCCTTGCGGACCAGCTCCTGGAGCCCCTGGACGTACGGATTCGCGTGCTCGTGAAGCAGCTTGCCGCCTCGTCGCAAGAGGACCCGGTGGACGAGCTCGAGGTGCTCGAGCTCCTCGCGCGCCACGACGCTCATGCGCTCGACGATGCCCTCGCGGTCCGGCCAGTGCGCCACGAGATACAACGCGCTCACGGCGGCCTTTCGCTCGAGGTGGGCGTGATCGGCGAGGAGCGCGAGCGGCTGCTCGAGCACCGCCTCGGCCCAGCAGCCCGGCGTCCTGTAACGGAGGGGATTCGGCTCGAGGAGCGACTTGCGACTCATGGGGCCTCGGGATCGATCAATCGTTCAGAGCCCGGGAGATCGCCGCGGCCGCCTCTTCCGAGCCCGGTCCCACGGCGACGTCGAGGACGACCTTCGAGCCCGAGACCAGGAACGACCACGGGAACACGACGTTGGGCTGCTGCGTGAACTTCTCCGCGAGCTTGAGCTCGCACTCGCCGACCCGCAGACCCGATGCACGCGCCGCCTCGATACCCTCCGCCGACGAGCGGATCGGGTTGACCGTCACCAGGAACAGGACGATCTGGAGCTCGGGGTGGTTCTTCGCGAGCTCGGCCAGCTGCGCGAGATCCTCGTCGTAGGTCGCCGTCCACGTCGTCATGAACACGATGAGCGCATCGCCGCCCTTGTAGAGCTCGAGCGCGGAGATGCTCTCTCCGTCGAGATCTTCGGCCCCGAACAGCGGCGCGTTGCGCACCTTCGAGAAGACGCGCTTGCGTCGTCCGTCGATCCGCTCGCCCTCGGCCGCCTTCGCGGCCTGCGCAACGGCTCGTTCCAGCGGGCGTCCCGCATCGATTCCGTCGGCCTCGTGGATGAGATAGTCCCGGTCGGCGGCGACCTTTTCGAACGTCTGATGCTTGCCGGACGGCCAGTAGACGTCCACGCGATCCATGAGCGCGTCCGCACCCAGGCCGAAGAACACCTCGTTCGGGGACTGCGACTGGAAGCCGTTTGCCGACTTCACGTACGACATCTGCAGCCGCCCGCCGTGACGGATCTCGATGCGCGTGCCGATGCCGTCGCGGTTCGAATCGACGCCGCGGCATCGGAAGAACGCCCGGTGCGCCTCGCTCGGGATCTCGTTCTCGAAGCACTGGAGCAGTCGCACCTGGAGGTTCTTCACGACGAGATCGAGGTCGCCGTCCCGGTCGAGGTCCCCGGTGGCGAAGCTCCTCGCATCGATGTTCGAGTCGATGCCCGAGACCGCTCCCAGGTGGCGATGCTTCTCGCCCGTGTTCTCGAAGAAGAAGTTGCGCTCGAACCCGTTCAGCGAGAACGCGGCGTTTCGCGCGTGGGCCAGGGCCTTTCTCGACTGTTTCAGGGGAGCTTCCTGCGACTCGTGGCCTTCGAGCAGGTACTCGGCTTGATCCTGGATGAGGCTCTGCTGCTGCTCCGCACGCTTCGCGGGATCGTCGATCATGGACGCGAGAACCTCGCGCCAGTAGTACGTTCAGCAGTCTTTCGCTTCGGCGCCCGAGTAGTAGCCGTTGAGTACGATGAGGTCGAGGTCGGCGTCCGCGTCGAAGTCGGCAAAGTCGCCGTTCCAGGCCCACTGACAGTTGGCGATACCGAGATCGGCCGCGACCGAGTCGAGCCCCCCTTCGGCATTCGACTGGAAGAACGTGTTGCCGAGCGTGAGCTTCCACAGGCTCTTGAACGTGTCCTCGTCGACGAGGTCCTTCATGAGCGTGAGCACGCGCTGCCCCGTCCCCGACTGCATGTTCGTGACGTAGAGGTCCCACTCGCCGTCCTGGTTGCGATCGACGAACGTAGCTCCCATGCCGTTGCCGACATCGACGATGCCGAGCTTCTCCGCCGACTCCTTGAACGTTCCGTCACCCTGGTTCAGGTAGAACTCGTTCGGCCCGTAATCGTTCGCGACGTAGATGTCGGGGTATCGATCCTTGTTCCAGTCGACGACGGCGAGCGCATAGCTCCAGTACGTCGTCTTGCCGACGCCGGCCTTCCGGGTGACGTCTTCGAAGGTGCCGTCGCCGCGGTTGCGGAACAGGGCACTCGGGTTGCCGTTGTCCGCCCGCACCTGGTGATTGATGGCGCCGATGCCGTACGACACGACGAACAGGTCGAGGAACCCGTCCAGATCGTAGTCGAGGAACGTCGCCGTCATGCTCGGCGTGGTCTTGCGAAGACCCGAAGCGATCGTTCGATCCCGGAATCGACCGTCGCCGAGATTCTCGTAGAAGAGATTCGACTGATGGCTGACGGCGGGATGGTGGAAGATGCTTCGGCAGATGTAGAGATCCGGATCGCCGTCGTTGTCGACGTCGCCGAAGACCGCCCCGCGCATTCCGCCCGAACCGACCAACCCCCGCTCCTTCGCCTCGTCCTTGAACGTGCCGTCGCCCTGGTTGATGTACAGCGAGCACGGCCCGTACGCGTTCGGCATGAAGATATCGAGGTCGCCGTCCACGTCCACGTCGTACAGCGAGATACCGCCGTAGTCGTAGTTGGCGAAGTCCGACTTCTTGCGGAAGATCGCGTCGACGCCGCTGATGGCCCGATCCGGCGGTTCGCTCTGGAACAGCCCGGCGCCCGTCGTCGTCTCGCGGAACATCGGAGCGGCCGACACCAGCTGGTGCCGATCGACCATGTCCGCCTTCGCGACGCGCCAGCCGACCTTCGTCTTCTCGAACCGCATCTCCCAGTACGCGAAGTCCTGGTAGAGCGCGCCGTCCTTGCGCTTGCCGCGGAGGTCCTGCTTCACCTTCGCGAAGATCGAATCGGACTGGACGTCGACGTACTTCTTGACCTTGAAGAACGAGTCGTAGATGTAGTGGAACTGCCCGAAGAGGACTTCGAGCTGCGCGGCGAAGCCGTCGCGTCCCTCGACCGCCTTGCCCTTGGCGTGCTCGTGAGACTCCGCGATCGAGCCGTCCTTCGAGACCGCGAGGAGCGAGGTATCGATCGAGCCGCGGAACCCTTCGGTGACGAAGCGAGCCGCCTCGGATCCGGCCTTGGCCTCGATCCCTTTCTCGATGCCCTCGAGCGTGTCCTTGATGTCGAGGTCGATCTGCTCGAGCGCGAAGCCCGCGGGCTCGCTGCCGGCAGATTCCGTATCGGCGTCACCGCGATCCTTCGCGGTCGCCTCGCCCGCACCCGCCCCATCGGGACGTGCAGACTCCGCTTCTCCGCTGCCGCCTCCGCACCCCGTCAACGACAGAGTGAACAGGCAGAGGAGAGCGCTCCCCAGGAACAGCATCCTTGTCATACCGGAACCCCGTGGGCGAGGGTCCTCGCCCGCAGTAGACAGGATGACTCGCCGAGCGCGCCATCCACCATCTCGTTCCTCTTCCTCTGCCGGACAGTGAATCACAGGACGCCCGCGCGACGCAAGCAAAACGCGCAAAAAATCAACCCGATGTATCGACCGTGGAAGGAGTTGCCCCGAACATGGCCTTCTTGAGCGGAGTCGGGCAAAGAGCGAACACGACCGCGGTCGGCACGACCTGCTGGAAGAAGGGCTGCATGGCGAAAACGGGCTCGATGTCGTAGAGATCGCGCTCCGGAACGTACCCGTAGCGGATGAAGCACCCGAACGACAAGTAGTCGAGGGCGACGAGAATCGCGATCGTGATCGCGAACCGTACGGCGATGAGCCGGGACCCGCCCGAGGCGAGCCCGGCAAAGAGCGCGATGGCCACGAGGAAATCCCACGTTCCGAGCGCGGCGAGGTCGAACGTGAAGAACTGCCCCGCCGGAATCCGCCCCGTGCCGCGCAGTGCATCCGGCACGTAGTGAACGGTCATGACGGTGCCCTCGGACTCGACGGCGCTCACCAGCAGACCCGGCGGATCCCAAACGTCGAGTGTCGCGTCGAGGCTCGCGGCGAGGCCGGCCACGTACGCGCTGCCCGCGATCTCGAAGAGAAGAATGGCGACGACGATTCCGGCGGCGAATCGCGCCACCGTGATCGCTCCGGTTCGCATCGCCCCGCTATGCATCGCTCACACGCTTTCGCCCGATCAGCGCCCAGGCGCAGAAGAAGCCGACCGCCAGGATGACGAGCAACCCTTGCCAGACGGTGTGATGCATGCGGTCGTAGAACGAACGCCAGTACAGGAAGCAGTAGAAGAGAACGACGAGGCGCAGCAGGTTCACGACGTAGAGCGTGGCCACGCCGGCCAGCAGGCCCACGAGCCGTCTCGTCCAGCTCGCGGGGAACGCGAGGATCGCACTCACGAGGAGGATCGTCGCGGGAAGCGCCGTGCAGGCGTAGATCACCTCGAAGGAATGGCCGCGCGACGGAGCCGCGACGACGTTGTCGTGAAGCCGCGTCGATTCCCCGAGGAGATTCAGCAGCCCGTGGCTGTGGAGTGCGACGAGGTCGCAGAGCCAGGGACGGATCGTGTCGGCCAGAGGACCGTCCGCCAGGTACAGGAGGAGAAACGACAGCGCCAGGAACAGGATCGGAAACCGGACTTCCGGTCGGATGCGCGGGAGCCGCGAAGGGGCGGGTTCGGTTCCCGGTGTCGCGTCGGTCGTGTCGGATGGGCTCACCGGCTTCTCCTCGAGTCGCTCGCCCGCCCTTTGTACCAAAAGCGCCGTGGTCCCGGCGTGCGACGACTTGGTACGCTCGGGCTCGTCACCTGGAGGACATGCGATGCGCTACAACCAGCTCGGGCGGACGGGGCTCCGCGTTTCCGCGATCGGTCTCGGCACCGCGTCGTTCGGCGAGCCGCTCGACGAGGCCGAGGGATGCGCGGTCGTCGAACGTGCGCTCGACGGCGGTATCAACGTCATCGATACCGCCAACGCCTACGCCCGGGGACGCTCCGAGGAGATCGTCGGCAAGGCGATCGCGGGCCGGCGGGCGGACATCGTCCTCGCCACCAAGGTCTTCGGCGCCATGGGGGATGGCCCCAACGACCGGGGCACGAGCCGCGCCCATGTCTTCGCACAGGCCGACGCGAGCCTGCAGCGGCTCGGCACCGACTACATCGACCTCTACTTTCTGCATCAGCCCGATCCCGCGACGCCGATCGAGGAGTCGCTCGGCGCCCTCGACGATCTCGTGCGCTCGGGCAAGGTCCGCTACGCGGCGCTCAGCAACTTCTACCCCGTGCAGCTGTCGTCGGCGTTCTGGGCCGGCGAGCGGGGCGGTCACCATCCGATCGCCTGCGAGCAGGCCCCCTACCACCTGTTCGATCGACGGATCGAACGGGAGCTCGCGGGCTACTGCCACCACCGCGGCATCGGCCTCATGACCTACAATGCCCTCGCGCAGGGCGCCCTCTCCGGACGATACGATCCCGCCGGAGAGCCGCCGGCGGATTCCCGCTGTGCACGAAGCCCGATCTGGCGCGAATGGTTCGGCGGGCTCCCCCGTTCGGCCGTCGACTCGGTCGAGCGCGTGCGCGCGATCGCCGACGACGCGGGCGTACCGCTCCCGCAGTTCGCGCTGGCCTGGGCACTCGCCCGCGGGCCGGCGGCGTCGCATCTCGTCGGTCCGCGCACGCCCGCGCAGGTCGACGATCTCCTCGCCGCGCTGGAGGTGACGCTCGACGACGCCACGCTCGCCCGGGTCGACGAGATCTGCCCGCCGGGCGGGTTCGCGTGGTTCTGATCGCGAGGATCGGCAGCGAGACGATGAAGAAGATGAGCCTCTGGATCAAGCTGTTCCTGTTGCTGGGGATCGTGGCCGCCTTCCTGGTGAGCTGCTTCGGCATTCCCGCCATCCCGGACACCGACATGTTCAGCGCCAAGGGATACTTCGAAGACGGGAAGATGCCCGAGACCGCGACCGAAGAGGTCCTCGGCTGGAAGGTGCGACGCGTCGAGACCGGCAACCGCGATGGCCCGCTCGTGTTGTTCGTCCACGGCTCGCCCGGCTCCTGGGAGAACTTCGCGCGTTTCCTCGACGACGACGAGCTCGCCGCGAAGGCACACCTGGTGGCCATCGATCGGCCCGGCTACGGCGGCTCCGGCCGCGGCAAGCCCGAGCGCTCGCTCGAGGTCCAGGCCGGCGTCTTCCGTCCCGTGCTCGAACGGGCGCGCGCCGAAGGCCGACGAACGATCCTCGTCGGCCACTCGTACGGCGGGCCGGTCATCGCCCGGGCCGCCGTCGACTTCCCCGAGCTGATCGACGCGCTGATCCTGGTGTCGCCGTCGATCGACCCCGACCTCGAAGACCTGCCCTGGTACCAGTACATCGGCAACTGGTTCTTCGTCCGGTGGGCGGTTCCCGCGATGCTCGACGTGAGCAACCAGGAAGTCCTGGCGCTCGAGCGAGAGCTTCGCGACATGGAATCGAGCTGGAAGGACATCCGGATGCCGGTCACCGTGATCCAGGGCGGCAGCGACACGCTCGTCCACCCCGGCAACGCCGACTTCGCCGAGCGCGTCTTCGTGAACGCCCCGCTCGAGCTCGTCCTCCCCGCCAACGCGAACCATTTCATCCCCTGGACCCACCCGAGGCTGATGAGGGACGCTATACTGGGGTATCTCGAGCCTTAACCCACGGAGTGGACCCCCATGCCGAAGCTTCTCTCGATCCGTACCCTCACGCTATTCCTCGTCGTCTGCTGGATGCTCGCGCCGAATGCCGTCGCGCGCGTCGAAGACCCGAAGCCGACCGAGCATCCCTTCCTCTGGATGCTCGAGAGCGATGACGCGAAGGTCCCGTCGTTCCTCTACGGGACGATCCACGTGCCCGATCCGCGCGTACTGGCGCTCCCCGAGATCGTGACCAGCGCGATCGATTCCTGTGATGCGCTCTATACCGAGCTCCCGATGGAGATGGGCGCACAGATGTCGGGGATGTCCCGCATGATGCTCCCCGGCATGAAGACCCTTCGCGACGTGCTCCCCGAGGAGCTCTACGGGCGCCTCGACGCCTACCTGAGAGCGCGCGGAATGAGCCTCGCTCCCTTCGGCAAGTTCAAGGTATGGGCGGTGACGATGCAGCTCGGGCTCCTCGACGTGCTGCGCGAGTTCCCGGGAGAGCTGCCTCTCGACATGGTGATCTACAACCGCGCAAAGGGCGACGGGAAGGAGGTCGGCGGGCTCGAGACGATGGACGAGCAGCTCGACGTCTTCGACAAGATGAGCGAGGACGATCAGGTGCGCTACCTCGAGCTCACGCTCGACCAGCTCGACGCGCAGCCCGAAGGCCTGCCCATGATCGAACAGATGATCCGATCGTACCTGGCCGGCAGCGTGTCCTCGCTCAACGAGATGCTCGACGAGATGCCGGGATCCGAGGAAGACTTCGGCGGCCCGCTGATGGAGCGTCTCCTCGACGACCGCAACGTGCGCATGGCCGATCGCATCGCCGAGAAGGTTCGCGCGAATCCCGGCAGGAGCTACTTCTTCGCCGTCGGCGCGGGACACTATCTCGAGGAAGGCGGCGTCGGCACGCTGCTCCGCGAGAAGGGCTTCGATGTGAAGCGCATCGCCGCGCCGGAGAGCGACTCCAAGGCCCCGACCGCAACGCCCGAACGACGCCGCCGCGCGATCTGATGCCGATCGACGGCGATCTCGAGAAGCGAATCCTCGAACGGGTCGCCCGCATCCCGATCACGTCGACCCTGGGGATGCGCTTCGAGGACTTCGGCGACGGAACCTGTCGGATGGTCGTCCCGTACGACCGCGCCTACGACGGCGTCTTCGAGTCGTTCCACGGGGGCATCCTGATGACGGCGGCCGACAGCGCCGCATGCTTCGCGATCTACACGCGAACCGGCCCCGACGAGGCCATGACCACGACCGACATGAACATCCGGTTCCTCGCCCCGTGTCTCACCGACCTGACCGTCGAGGCCCGCGTGATCAAGCTCGGACGCACCCTCGCCCCCGTACACGTCGACCTCTTCGACGCCGATCGCAAACCGGTCGCGGTCGCCCAGGTCACGTACATGCGCCTGCCGGAGATGCCGCCCCGCGCGTAGAAGTGCGCCGATCCCGGGGCCCTGGCGGCGGCATCGTTGCGTCGGGGCGCTCGATTCCCTATGTTCGGGCGCATGAATGCACGCACCGGATTCAAGATCGCCATCCTCATCATCACCGCCGCCGTGGCCGTCACGCTGTTCGTCGCAGTCCCCCGTCTCATGCGGTCGGACGGCGACGAGCTCGTGCGAATCCCGGAGCCCGGGTCGATTGAAGGCGAGACCCTCGACAAGGAAGCCGCCACGAAGCTCTTCCCGGTGCTCGACCCGAAGCGCCGCACGCGGGGTGAGATCTACGATCCGCTAACGATCGTGTCGCTCGGCGCCGATCGGTTCGGGGAGCGCGAGTGGGCCGAGCACCCGACCGGACGCATGGTCTACCGCACGAACAACCTCGGCTTCCGTGAGGACGAGCCGACGGTCGTGAAGAAGCCGGCCGGCACGTTTCGGGTCCTGGTGGCCGGCGACTCGCACACCGAGGGATTCGTCCACAATCCCGAGACGTTTGCGAACGTGCTCGAGCACAAGCTGAACGAGCGCGGCGACGGCACCCGCTACGAAGTGATCAACGGCGGCATCGGCACCACCGGCCCCTACAGTCACCTCGGCGTGCTGCGAAAGCACCTCGACCTCGAGCCCGACCTGTTCCTCGCCACGCTCTACACCGGCAACGACTTCGTCGACGCGATGAAGATCTCGGACTTCTACTCCAAGCGAAAGCCGGGGCCCTTCCCGCCCGAGGCCAAGCAGCGGATGAACGGCGCCGCCAAGCGATGGCCGCGGCAGCTCTCCCAGGGGTTCTTCCAGGCGCACCTCTTCCACCATCGCCCCTGGGACGCCAAGGTCGGCAAGGGCGCGGCCGAGCGCTGCTACAAGAAGATGCGCGAGCTGTGCCGCGATAACGGGATCGGCTTCGCGTGCCTGATCCTGCCGACGAAGATGCAAGTGGACCTCGAGGACGACCGCGACACCTTCGACGCGATCGTCGCCGCGCTCGAGCTCTCGGACGAAGTGATCGACCTCAACCGCGACCTCGCGATCGATTTCCGCGAGGCCATGCGCAAGCTCGGCTCGCCCTGCGTGGATCCCTTCGATGCGATGCGCGCCGACCCGCGACCGCTCTACTGGCGCGGCGACTACCACCTGAACGTGGACGGCCACGCGCTCGTCGCGGATCTGCTGCTCGAAGAGCTCGGCGATCAGCTGGGAACGCCGGGCGGATGATCGGCTGCGTGCGGCGCCGTCCCTACTTGCGCCGCACGAAGCTCCAGAGGAACGAGAGCCCGAGCCCCCAGACGAGGCTGTTCGCACCGAAGACGATCCATTCGATCCAGTCCGGCTGCCCCTTGCCGATGCGGTCCCACACCGTGACCCCGGGCTGCATCAGGACCGACACCACCGGCGAGGCCATCTTCGAGACGGTCGAGGGAACCTCGTCGTCGATCCCCGAGAAGCCGATCGAGATCAGCAAGGCGGCCAGCGTGATGACGAGATGAATCGCGGCCAGCAGCAGCACTCGTCGCATGCGAGAAAGCTCCTCGAGACGTTCGAATGAAGGTCCAATGGCGTCCGAGCGTAGCACGACTTCGGACCGACAGTCCAACTTGACGCGCGGGGCGGCGGCGCGATAGGCTTCCAGAGGGAGCGAGTCCCAGCGGAACGAAAGGAGTCGGTCATGCGATTCAATACGGATCCGCGTCTTTCCTTCCAGTTACTCCTCGTATGCTTCTTCCCCCTCGTCCTGTTCGCGCCCGCATGCAACGACGGCAAAAGTGGAGGAAGCAAGGCCCTTGCGGTCTCCTCCGTCGTCGGAGTCGCCGATGACGGGTTCGTCTATCGCAATCAATCGATTCGCGTCGAGTTCGATACTCGGATCGACGGCGAGACGGTCTCGAGCCGCGCGCTCTCGGTGCTCCTCGCCGGCGAGATCGTGCCGGGGCGCGTGGAAGTCGCGAACGACGGTCGGTCGGTGACCTGGTTCCCGACCGTGCTTCCCGGCGATCGCAATGACTACATTCCCGAGACGGCCCCGCCGATCAACGGGCTCGGTCTTGCCGCCAACACTTCGTACACGCTGCAGGTCCTCGGCGACTCGCCGCTCGCGATCACGAACCGGCGCGGCACTCCGGTCAACGAGACGTTGACGATCGATCTGTTCACGACGGACGAGTATCAACCCGAGGACGAGCCGGCGCCCCCCTCGATCGATCCGGCAGCTCCGCTCGCGTTCGCTCCCGAGCAGATCCAGGGAGGCGACCCGACGAGCGCGAACCCGGCCGACTGGCCGCTCGTCGAGCCCGCCGACCTGAAGATCGAGGTGCGCTTCGACGAGGCATTGCATCCGTCGTCCGTGCTCGGCATGTGCCAGGTATTCCTCACCAACGTGACGAGCCTTGCGAATCCCCCGCTCGGCGTCGGGGAACCGGCACTGATTCGAACGGCTCTGGGGCCCGACGCCCGGACCCTCGTCGTCGAACCGCTGCTCTCGCTCGGCGATGATCCCGATTCTTCCGAGCCGTACGAGTTCGAGATTCGCATCACGGACGATGTCACGGACCTCGCCGGCAACGCTCTCGCCGAAGACATCATCCTGCACTTTCGCACCGCCGATCGTCCCGGCGAGCCCAACTTCAAGATCCTGACCGAAACGTTCGACGACACGACGATGCGGCAGGACGACACCACGGCCGAGTGGGGCGACGGTTCTGTCATCGGGGCCGACATCACGACACGCACGCTGAGCTACGTCCCCTTGCTCCCGCGCGTCCCAGGTAATCCACCCCCGAACTCCTTCAACCTGCCCCACCCGCTCGTCGAGGTGAACAACCCGGCCACTCCCGAAGGCTGCCGGTTTCAGATGCGCTTCTCCTCCACGGATGTTCGGGTCGAAGAAGGCGAGCTCCTCGCCGGGATGAGCTGGGGGCCGAAGTCGAACTTCGTGTTCCAGAGCCTGTACGAGGACATCACCATCCGGGTCGGGACGCTGGCTCAAGCCCCCCAGCTCGAGAACGAGTTCGATCGAAACTACGTGCCTCCGTCCGAACAGAATCCCATGACCGTGTTCGAGGGCGACTACTCGGTCAATAACAGTCTGGATCAGACGTGGGAGCCCTGGCCCGCTTTCGTGCGCTATCCCGCCTGGGGTCGCCAGACATCCCTCGTCTTCGAATTCGACATGCCCCGCGGCGGTACGACGTTCCAGCTCTTTCGCAACGACTCGACGCGTTCCTTCCCGAGGAACCGCATCTTCGCCAACGGCGGCGCCAGCCGGGCCGTGACGCGCGGCGAGAACACGCAATACGACACCCGGTTCGAGCTCGCGGCCGCAGGCAGCGTCGCGCTGTCGACCGGCTACGACTCGACACTCGCTGCCGGGGACTACGAGACGGCGGTCATCGTCACGGACCCCTCGCGTACGGGCACGATCGTGGAGTCCCGATTCGCGGGCTCGGACCCGGGCGGCGCCCCCGACGAGAATGACTTCGCGACCGACATCAACTCGGCCGACGGGCGAGCGGCGATCGCCTTCCGGCTCGACCTGATTGGAAACCCCGGGACGGGGATCGTCCCCCGCGTCCTGTCCGTCCACATCGCCGTCCGGGATCCGAACGAGTGAAACGAGTCACCGCAATCACGATCGCCTTGGCGGTCCTGGTCTTCAGCACGACCGCAAGCGCATGTAGGTTCGGTGGTCGAAGCTGGCGCGATCTCGCAGTCCACTCCGACTTCATCGGCGTCGTCCGGTGCACGATTGCAGGAGGAGGCGTCGCGGAGTACATCGTCGAGAGTTCCTGGAAAGGCGTCCCGGAAGGAACGAAGCTGCGCATCCGGGTCCTCGGAGACATCCCTGGCAACATGTTTCCCGTCGCCCTTGTCGGTGATCGAGTACTGATCGCGGCTTCCTCTCCCGAACGCCGCGATTACCAGTACTACCGCGACGCGCTGCCTCCTTGCTGGCGCGAGCTCGAATTCGATCTGACCACTCCGTACGCCCAGGGACGCCTCCGGTTACCCGTGCCCGACGGGAAGTTCGCGAGCCTTCACATCCGGCGCGAGTTCGGTTCCAGTTGCACCGATCTCGCGTGTCTGCGCTCGCAGTTGCAGGAGTTCCTGGCGCTCCCAGCTGAAGTCCAGGAGCGTCGACTCCTCGGCGAGACGCTGCCGACGAGCCCGGGCTCGCCCGGCTGGCGAACACCCGCCGAGCAAGCTCGGGTCGAGCGACTGCAAGCCCAGGTATCGGTCGAGGACTTCCTCCGCGCGAAGATCGACATCGCACGGCAGGATCCCGAGGGGTGGCAGCCGTCGCTCGAGTCCCTACTCACTCGTGGATCGCATCGGACGCTTCAGTTCCTACAGACCCTCCATGCCGACGAAACTCCGTACGGCGAGGACTGGCTGGAATCGATGAAATCGCAGGTCGGACGCCGCCCGCTGCCGGTCCCGGTCGCGATCAGCATCCCCGAGCCTCCCACTGCGCGTCAGATCGCGATCGACCGAGCGAGACTCTCGCTAGGAATTCACCTCACTCCGGCCTACCGTTTCCAGGCCCTGTGCTACTTCGATCGTCGATTCGCCGCGCACTACCTGATGCGCTTCGAGTCCGAGCCCAAGAGATACAAGGGATACGAGCTGGGCTCGAACTTCGGCGCCACCTGCGCCTGGAGCGCGCCCGAGCTCCTCGCCCCCCTCTTGGACGCCCACGATCCGTTCGTGCGTGTGGCGGCGGCGGTGTACCTGGCCTTCGTCGACGAGAGCAAGGGCGTCGCGGCACTCGAAGAGCTGCAAGCGGTCGAAGGCGATGCCGGGGCCTGGGCCGCGCTCACGCTCGTGCGCCGAGGTCATGCCGGTGCGATGCCGCGGGCGCTCGACGTGCTGGCCCCGGACAGAAACGGCGTGATGCGCGAGGAAGATCGCGAGACGTTTCAGCGTCGCGTCCTGATTTTGGCATCGAACATCGCCGCTGCGAACGGGCTCCCGCAGCCCGTCACGGGCCGACCCCGCCGCTCCGCGCACCACGGTGAGCTGATGACCTGGTGGGAGCAACACCGGACGAGGATCCGCTACGTCTCGGACCCGTGGTTCGAGGAGCTCGCCGCCATGCGCATCGACTGACCCTGCCGCTGGGCGAGATCAGCGGAGCCGCCGCACGGGAACGGCAATCTCGACGATCTCGCCTTCGAGCGCGGCCACCGGTACGGCCTCGATCGGCTCGAATCCCGGCAACGGCGGACAGACGATGCGGTAGCGACCGGGGGCGAGCTTCGCGGTCATCGAATTCGAACCGAAGGATCCGCCGCCCGAGGAAAGGCCCCAAGGATCTCCCTCGACCGGGTCGAATCGCACTCCGGTCCACCACATCATCTCGGGCACCGTGACGGTCGCGCCGCTGTCTTCGAGGTGGACCATCACGCTCGCGGCGCGTGTCATCTCGAGCCGGATCTCCTTGCTGCCGGGGTCGACGTCGAACGTGTCGCCGGCGGTGAGGTACACGTCATCGTCCGCCCAAAGGCTCACGGCTCCCACCGGCCACCGGAACCGGTACTCCCCGATCCGCGCGCTCGGGCGCAGATCCGTGCGAACACCGTCCGCCGCCCCCTCGAGGCTCGCGGCCCCCACATGCACCGACTCCGGGCGGATGCGCTCCCCCGTCTTTCGATCGAGGACGACCACCGTCACGTCGGCGAGCGCAGGCACCATGATCTCCTGCGTATGGGATTCCGCACCCTCGTCGATCTCGAACAGCACGCGGTGGAAGAACGGGCCATCGGCGCTGATCGTCGCCACCCAGGTTCCCGGGGCCACGCCGCCGGCGTCGAAGAAGAACCGCCGCCGGGCGTCCGTTCGCGGCTCGAGCTCGGCGTGACGGACGCGAAACGAATCGATCGAGCTCTCGTTCTCATCGATGCGGTCGAACCGGATGTCGAAGGGCAACGTCATCGGATCCGCGAATACGACCTCGCCCGTGAGCGTCACGCGTTCGTCGCTCGGTACCTGAAGCTCGATCACGACCTCGTGCTCTTCGCCCGGTCGTAGCTCCACCGCCGTCGAGCCGTACCGGACCGGATTCGATCGGTGGCCGTCCTCGATCGCGATCTCGAACTCGCCCGGCGTCATCCTCTCGACGCGGACACCGTCGACGTACGCGAGGCTCCCCTCACGGATACCGCCGCGCCGGTAGATCTGCACGAACGAATCGCCCTCGGGAAGCGGGCCCGTGGTGCGAACGACAAGAGCGGACGCCCGTGGGAGGACCACCGTGTGCTCCCCGCCGCGCAGGCGATTCACCAGGACCTTCTTCCAGGCGTGACCGGGAGCGGAGACGTACAATCCTGCCGGGATCTCCGCAGGAAGCTCGATCGGCGAATTCTCGGAATCGAAGACGGGCGTTCCTCTCGGCTCTCCAGGACGAGCCCCGTCCGCGTTCCATGGCGAGCTCGACAGGACGCGAACATCGCTCAGCTCTCGTGAGTCTTCTTCCGCGATCACGTGCAGCGTCGTCGAACGCCACCACGTGGCCTCGATCGTCGCACATCCCTCCTCGTCGACCTCGAGGAAGGCGTTCGCCGCGCTCGCCGGTCGACCGTCGAGCTCGAGGCGATAGACGCCGAGGCTCGCGCCCGCGTGAGCGCGCGCGTCGAATCGTCCCTGTTCGACGGCGATGGTGTGCTCAGCACCCGTCGTACCCACGAGCTCTCGCAGGACGAAGCTCCCGTTCGTCTCGCGATATGCCGTGCCGTCCGCATCGTACGCGACCACACGACCGGCGATCGCGAGGCGCTCCGAATCGTCGTCGGGATCGGCCCCTTCCTCCTTCGTCGGAGCTCCCGAGCCAGGCACGGGACCCGACGCGTCCGTGGTCTCACGGCCTTCCCCGGGAACGAATCGAGGAATCGACGAGACGTCTCGCTCTTCCGCAGCATCCGGCGAAGCACTCGTGCTGTCGGGCCCGTCTGACCAGGGGCCGAATGCAGCGAGCAGGATCAGGGCCACCACAACGCTCAGCGTCGCGACGATCTTCTTCATGGCGAGGATTCCTCCGATCGATACCGTGCCGACGCGACGGCTCGCGTCGACGGCCAGCGGAAGAAGGGCCACGCACCAGGCCGAACGGTTCCCGTACTCGCGATCGAGCGATTGCCGCAGAGCCGCGTTCGCTCGCTTGAGTCGGGTCTTGACCGTCTCGACGGGGACACCGAGCTCGCGCGCGATCTCGCGGGGCGGCTTCGCGTCCCAGTAGCGCATCAGGATCACGCGCCGGGACGATTCCGGCAGAGCGAGCACGGCGTCGAGCACTTTGCGCTGCGTCTCGGCGCGCTCGACGACATCGGCCGCCGCGGGTAGCGCTTCGCTGCGCGCGCTCTTCGCCT
>CAZQZX010000138.1:0-18416 GCA_964597885.1 uncultured Planctomycetota bacterium | reverse complement strand
ACGCTGAGAAGCGCGGCCGCTGCGGCCCGCCCGGACCAACTGGAGTTGACCCGGTCTCGTGGACACAGTGATGTTCCCCCGGGGTTTTGCGCGCATGGCATGTCGGAGTTGGTGGTGCTGATCTGAAGAAACCGGCCAGCCCGAAAGCGCCGTCACGATACTCGACATCGACGCTCCGACCGTCGCCTACTGGCCGCCGTCTTTGCCGAGACATATCGTGCCGGAAATAATGATTATGTCAAGCAGAGTGGTGCGTATGCTCTGGCTGGGCGCCCGATTTAGTGGTGAGTTGTGGGATGGAACGAGTCCAGCCAATCGCGCTCGAGCGGTGCTCGCCAACGCGTGGGTTATGTGTGCGCCCTAACGTCGGCGAGCCGTTTGCCACCGTGAGCCGCCGCCAACAGCCGGACGTCCTCGCCGAGCTCGACACCGTCGGCTCGTGCCGCGGCAGCGAGGTACTTCGAGACGGATCGAAGCCACGGACCGGCCAGAACGCGTACCAACTGTCCGTTCGGTTCGGTGATCCGGCCCGGCCGTACGAATGTCAGTTGATCGTAGAGCCAGCTGGACGCGAGGAACTGCTGGCCGGGAGTCGCCTTGCCGTAGGGCGAAACGGTAGCTCCGTCGCCTATCGACTGTCCGTCCAGTAGCTGCGCCAGTTGTGCCTGCTCCGGGGTCCATCGCGACCGTGCAGGAGCGCGACCCCAGTCGCTGAACGGGGCGAGTAGTGCAAGGCCTACGAACCCGGCGATTGCGTCGGGGGTCGACCGAGTGAAGTCGATCGTCCCGTCGAGGCGCACGCCGAAGCCTCGCCAAAACGCGTGTTCGTTCAGTCGGGAGGCGATTCGTTTGTCGAAGGCCTTTAGCCACTCGTTTGTCAATGCGGCTACGCTCGCCTTCGCACCTTCATGAGCTTCACCCGTTAGCAGGAGGAGGGCCTCCTCTCGGAATCCGTCTAGCTTTTGTACTGACGTGAGAAGCCCCTTCTGGAAGACGACTTGAAAGGCGAGCGGATGTTTCGCCTTTGCAGTCTTGGAGATTATGTCGGCGTCTGGCACCTCCGCGGTGGAGAGGCGCTCGAACGCTCGCTTTCCCTCTTGGTCATGGCCTAGCCAGAGTTCGAAGGGTCCGTCGAGGAGCTCGGCCTTGCGGTAGGCCTGGATCAATTCCGCGTAGGGCTTAGCGCGAAGAAGAGGCTCAACGATCAACGCTCCGCGAGTAGCGACGAATCCGCTTGCAGCGGCTGCTGTTTCGCGCTGGGTCAAGTCGAAAGGAAGTTCGTTGCGAGCGGCGTCTTTCAGGCGCTTGTCCATGGCCGGTCGGTCCCAGCCGTCGTCCGGGCGCGGGGCCAAGCGGGCCTCGATCAGATCGAGGTGTGCGCTCCACTCGTCCAGGTCGTAGGGGTCGGGGGTCCTGAGAGCGAGCGCTTGCGCCACGGCATCGCGTAGGGCAAGCACCGAAGAGAGATAGAGAGATCGGTCGAACTTCGCGACCTCCGAGTGCCAGTCCACAAGTGCAAGGGGTATCTGGCCTTCGCGGGCAGGTGGATCATTCGGATCTGTGCCGATCTCCTCGGTCAACAGCTGCCGCATTGCGCAGTCGGCAATCGACTGGTCGTTCAAGAGCGCAAGTCGAGCGCCCAGGACACTCTTCGCATTCTTGTTGATGTCGATGAAGATGTTGCGACAGGCGGCCAGAACGCCCGAGGGTCCGCCGCTTGGCGGCTCATACCCCGCTCGTTGGTCAAGGATGAGCGTCAGCAACGGGATTTGTGTCGACTGTGGGTTGAGGTGCTTGACGAATGCCCGGTCCTCCAACAACTCCCGCAGGGCAAACAGCCGGTGCTGTCCGTCAATAACGACCGGGCTGATCCGGCGGGTGTTCCATCGCATCAGGCCGACGCCATCCTCACCCATCTCACGGAGTTGGATCGGGCCGACGTCGATGCGCCGCAAGGTATCGCCCGCCGGTGGGTCAGGGGCGCCTTCGTCACCGTCTGGGTAACGATCTAGGGGCACTGGCGCGTCCCCGGCGGCCGTGGGCAACAGAACCACCGTCAGCGAGTTGAAGAACTTCAGACCCTCGGGTTGCTTGAGGTATGTCTGGATTTCGGAGCGGGCTCGCTCCACATCCAGATCTCGCTGAAAGAGCTCCTCCAAGCGAGTGGGACGCTCCACATCGAACACCACGTCACGAGCCAGCACCAGGTGCTTCGCGGCGTCAGCGATCGACATCGTGATCGCGTAGTACGGCAACCGCTCCGGCCCGATGGCGTACATGCCCTTCAGATAGGTGTAGTCACCGGTGTAGTCGGCCCCTGCCGAGCGCAGCGCGTCGAGTCTTGCCATGGCTAGTCCATCTTACGGTTCAGCAACGGGCGACTCAGCCTGATCGTCAGCGACTCTGCGGCCGAGATCAGCGCCACAGTCGCCGGATCGAGCCCCTCAAGCGACTCTGGCTCGAGGTCGTACCAGTCGTCCTCGGTGTCGTCGTCGTCCTCGAGATCAGGTGTTGCGGGCGCCGGGGTGACCTCCGAAACGAGAACCGCGCAGTCGTTGAGTGTGAGCCCGACCTCTCGGAGGTAGCCCACCAGCGCGGTCTTCCCCAACAAATGGTCACGCAATCGACGTCGAAGATTCTTCGCCTTTCCGATGTAAAGGGGGCGTTGCAGCATCGTTGGACACAGCAACGCCCACTCGGCTGTTTCCGCACCTAGAGATGAGAGACTGTCGATGTTCGCCTCCGCCCGCGCCGTTAGGTTGCGGGGCGCGTCGTAAAGGGACACAGCGGTGTATGGCGGCACCTCGCCCTCGAAGACACGAGGCGTGTCGGGACGCACGGCAGCTCTCAATGCCGCTACCAGATCGCCGTCGCCGCCCGGGGCACGTTCGAACGCTCGACGAAGGTCGAGCATCCAGGCGTAGATCCCCGGTGCAGTCGGCAACATTTCGCGCTGGCGAGGCGGCGCGCTCGAGTACCAGTGCCGCGCGGCCACGATCCTCATTTCGAAGCTCTCGAACACGGTACGGTCGCTCCCTCTCGCTCTAGGCGCTAGCCGACTGGTTCGGCCTACAGAGATTCCCTAGCGAGGGCGAGGGCCTTGTCGAGCGGTGTCCGCCGAAGATCCTTGCTGGACAGCGCTTCAAGAACTCGTGGGCAGGCTGCGCCAGCCAGCCCGTTGGCGGCGTCGATGATCTGGCCGGCGTCGTCCACGAGGTCGGCATCCTGATTGAGCGTGTTGAACGCGACGACTGCGAGAAGGTTGTACACCTCCGTCGGAAGCTGGACCTCTCGGGTGTCGACGAACTTGTAGCCCCAGCTCGCTGGGGAGTCAGCTCGGGCCGGCAGCCCTTCAGCGAGGGCGATTCCCAGACACAGAAGCCAGAAGTCGACCTGGCGTCGAAACGGGGTCATCTCTCGGGTGGTCTTGGTTCGCTGGTGAGTGGAGACGAGTCTCGCGACGTCGTCTCGTGCTTCCTTAGGGAGGTAGAGCGAGTGGCTGCGGCTGGTGAGAACGTGGGTGAAGTACACGGGAGCTGGCCTACTTTCGCTTTGTCCAGCCGGGCCGATTCGCTTGGCCGTCACGCTCACAGATGTCGCAGTACTGACGGGGCCCGCACTCACAGATGAGCGAGACGGCCCTCGTGTCCGTCTGGTGCATCACCTCGCCGTGCCACTGGGCTGTCAACGTGTAGGTCGCCCCGGCCTTGTTCGCGATCGTTTCCACCTCACTGTCCGCCTCGAGGTCGGCTCCTGTGAGCAGCAGGATTGGTTGCCCTGACCGCTCAGCCGTGGTCGCGAGCGTGTTGCGCCGTACCGCCCCAGACATCATGTTGAGCAGTGAGTCGGCAACAAGCGGCGCTCGTGTCTTCGACTCGGTGCACAGCGCCAAGACGAACGCTAGAGCAATGACTCGGCGACTCGCGCCGTTGATCTCAATGTGAGGCTTGTCCCGCCCGTGGTTGTTGATGGCGAAGATCTCGAAGCCGCCTCCGGAGACGGGTCTCACGCCGACCTGGGCGATCGTGCGGATCGTCTCCTTGCCAGCCTGTGTGCCGTCGGCGTCGTCCTCAGTGACATTGTCGACCATCGTCGCGAAGAGACGGTTCATCTCACTCGAGAGTTCCGCGACCTGGTCGTGCTGGAGCGTCTCATAGGCACTCGTCAGAATCCGGTTGACGACCCTGGCAAGGTCCTCCGCTCGGCGGTGACCAGCTGCTGCGATCTCGCTGTTCTGGCGCGCGTGAATCTTCTTGTTCAGGGCATCCGCTTCGCTTTGGAGGCCCGGGAGTCGGTTCGCATACTCCGAGTTCTCCGCAGCAAGCCGGTCGATCTGAACCTCGAGCGCCTCGATCTCGTCCTGGATGAGCGCGATCTCAGACTGTTCAACGTTGCGGAGCTTCTCGTCGATATCGGCTCGGTCTGTGTGAAGGTCCGACAGCCGGTGCTCGGTCTCGGCGAGTCTCGCTTCGGCATGTTCGGTATCGGATGCCCAATCAGATGTGTCGGCGAGTTGCATTAGGTCGCGGGCAGCTTCGAAGACATGGCCGAGGTAGTTGGCGTGTTCCGCGTCGGCTTCAGAAGCGGCGAGCTGTTCCTCGACGTGGCTTCGGTGAGACCCAGGCTGTGAAAGATCCTCGCCACAGACGCACGTGCCGTTCTCGAGGAGTTCTCGCACGAACCCGAGGTGGCGCTGCGGTATCTGGCCGCTGTCGTACATCGGGCGGAGGAACTCAACGGTAGCCGTGACCTGGGTGCGGGCAAGCTTGGCAAGAAGCGAGGGAGCCTCAAGCGCGCCGCCAAGCGCTGCGAGCGCGCCTTCGTGGTCTTTGGTCGCGCGGCCCATGTCTCGCTCGTTCAGGTCGAGCCGCTTCTTCAGCTCCTCAAGCGCGCCGACCCCCTTGAGTTCCTCGCCGAGCCGTTCGCGTTGTTTCGCGAGACTGTCCCTTAGGTTCGCGATAGTTCGCTCGCCCTCTTGTTGCTTGCCCTGGAGTTCCTCGATTTGACGACGTGTCTCCTCGCGGTTGGCTTCCATCTCATCGAGGTCGGAGTCCCCGACCGCCTTTGTGGCTTTCGCTCCGAAGGAGCGTTCCGCATCGGCGACCCGGCTCGCGGCACGGCGGAAGACATCGATTCCAAGTAGCGCGTTGATTGCATAGGTGGTCTTCTTCTCAACCTCGCTCCGGTTGATGGTCATACTCTCGCTGCCGCCGACAAACTCTGCGGCCTCATCCGCGTCCATGACGAAGAAGTCCCGGAGCTGCCACGGAAGGAGTTGGCCAATCACATGGTCGACGCCGTAGGCATGAGCTTCCCAAGCACCGCCGGGACTCTGGACCATGAGCTGAGCGTTCTCGTTGATTCGCTGGTACCCCGGCTCACCGTCACGAGCGATCGTGTTGACGGTCCGCACCAGGCGGTACCGCGTCTCGCCGGCCCCTGGCGTCGCATCATGGCGCGTCGACCCATCTGAGGTGAACTCAATCGCGACCCGCGACTCGATACCCGAGGCCGAGGGCTCCCAAAAGGTTGGGTGAACACCGAAGCTGGTGTGGTCACCCGGCAGGCCTTGCTCGCCGTACATGCCCCAGCGCACGGCTCGCAACAGGGTTGTCTTCCCGGATGCGTTCTCGGCTCGGATGACGGTGAGCGGGCGCTCAGCGTCGAGCGATGGCTCGATGGCGAGGTCTTCAAAGCAGACGAAGTTCTGGATCTCGATTCGAGTGAAGCGAATCACACCGCCTCCCCCGCGTTCGCAGCTTGCTCGATCAGATTCTCAACGATCTGCTTGATGTTGACGTGTTTAGTTGCGTGTCGGTCCTCTTGGTCGACGATCTCCATGGACAAGCGAACGAGTGTTTCGGCGTCGAAGTCTTCAGGCACCCGATTGGCCTGGTTGGTGATCTCTTCGAAGATCCTCTCGAAGTTGCTTACCATGGTGTTCCTCGAGGGGTTCCGGGGGCGATGAAGAGGTCGCCCGGCTGTTGCAGAGTACTCGGTGCTGCCGAGCCGGTCGGCCAGTAGGCCTCGCGGATCTCGGCGATATTCGCGAACGCTCCCCCACTACCTGTCGGGTTGCTGGCGTGCTGAGCAAAGGCGTAGGCGCGTCCCAGTTCGGAATCGATGATTGACCGCACCGACGACGTCCGCCCCAGCTGTGGGGCCGGAGGAAGTGCGAGGAAGTCGTGAATGATTGCGGACGGCTTGTCGGGGTGTTGACGCAAGACTCGACCGCGTCGCTGGATCCACTCGCGTTCCACCGACGACGAGGCAACGATGAACGCCTCTCTTGTGCTCGGGATATCGACCCCCTCGTCGAGGAGTTTCTTGGCGAGCAATACCTGGAAACCGCCCTCTGCGAACGCCTCGAACGATCGCCGGATCGCCGCAGACGAGGTCTCCTGGGTGATCCCTGCCCACCTGATCCCAAGATCGTCGAGCAGAGCGGCGATCCTTTCGTACTGCTCGGGATTCTTGGCCGACGCATACACCAAGGCGTGCGACAGCTCTCGAGTGCCTCGGCGAAGCAACACCGATCGCAGAAGGGAGTACTTGGCCTCCGCTGTTTCGATGATCCGCCGGCGCCTGATCAACAAAGCGTCGCGGCGTTCATCGTCATCTTGTCCGATGGCGGCGCCGATCCGCCTCGTGAGCTCGACGAACTCTTCGAGCTCGTCGGTGTCGAGCGCTGAGGCGTGGACGTAGTACCGATACGGCGTCAGGCAGAACCCGATCGCCCGGTCGAGCCCAAAGGTGTAAACGGGCTGCCCAAAGAAGCCGAAGATCTCCTCAGTGCCGTCCGGGTCGTACTGCCGGATAGGTGTCGCGGTCAACGCCAGACGCTTCTCGAAGAACTCCGGCTTGTTCTTGACAAATCCTTCGGCCCCGAGTCCGTGGGCTTCGTCGGCGATCAGCAGGAGATTCGCAGAGCCGCTCTCTCGCTGGAGCGTTGCCTGGAACCGGGGGTCGCACAACATCACATTCGTCACGACCAGCGCCACCGTCCCGCCAAGGGTGAGCTGACGAAGTGCCCGCGAGAGCGCCTCGTCAGTGCTCGATTCGAGGGCGGGGGCCACAGCCCGCAGACCGAACTTGGCGATCTCTGACCTCCACTGGGCGACGAGCGTCCGCGACGGGGCCGAGACGACGACCAGAAGCGGCCGGTCGGGGTTGCGCTGCTGGACGCGGGTAGCGCAAATCAACGCAGTGAGCGTCTTGCCCGCCCCGGTCGCCATCTCGAGGATCCCTCGCTCAACGGGGTCTGCCTCCTCCCACGCTTGAACAGCTTCTCCTTGGTGGGCATAGGCGCCATCACGCCACTTGAGCCAAGAGGGGATCTCCAGAGCCGGTGGATCAGGGGCACGCTGAGTTGCGAAGCGGCGTCGCAGCGACTCATGCGGATCACCGGCCCAACCAGGGTTTCCGTCGGCCTCGACGGCGTCGTAGTAGTCAGATGACGTGGGTGCGACGTCAGGCGCTGTCTCGATGATTCTGGCCTCCACCGCCTCGGGCAGATCAAACACACGGCTCACCCCGATGCTGCGACCGTGGAGCCAGTCGTCGAGCGCAGTTGACGCCTGCTGAAACACCTCCTGGTCATGATCGTCCCAGCTGACGGTGACGGTCATCTGTTCGACACCAGCCACGATTCCTCGACCTGTTGCATTGCCCGAGCCATTGGCTATCACCGAGTCGCGGTCGTCACCGAAGCCCCACATCTTCGGATGAAAGTTCGAACTCGGCTCCGGTACAGCGATGCGTAGCCGCAGTTGTCCTGTAGCCAGCATCCAACCGAGGCAATCGAGCGCGTGCTTCGCGAGCGCGTCCGCGTCGCCACGGCCATGTGTGAACACTTGCTCTACACGGTGCGCCGATTCGTCGTCGCTCAGACTTACCGCTTGCTCGACGACCCGGCGCTCGGCCTCAAACAGCGTTGGGGAAATCGTCATCTCGATGGTTCTCGTGTCGGGATGCTGGAGGTACATCGCCAACCCCGGAGCGAGCCTCGAAATCCAACTCGAACTGAACCACCCGAAGACTCCGCGAACAGCAGTCGCCTCCTGGAACGCAGGAACGAGAATCTCGCGAGCGAACGGGTCCTCGGGCAGCTTGTAGAAGCTTCGCCGCAGTGTCGAGACATCCGCCAGCATCTAGTCGATCCGTCGTCTGTTCTTGAGCCGTTCGAGAATGTCGCCACCCGACGACCCCTCAGATGACGACTTCTGATCGTCAGCGACCTCGAACCGCACCGTCGAGCGATCGGCGGCGATCACGAGGCGCGCACGACTCCCCGCTTCGACAGCAAGCGCCTCGAGTGCTGCGCGGCCTCGGCCCACCTCTGCGGCCCCACTGACGGACGTCAATCGCCAGATCACGCTCACCGGCTCGCATCCCTCCGGTGACGCCACCGGCACCTCACACCGGTCGTTAGGTCCACAGCCGAGTTCACGCGCGAGTTCCGGCGGGAACCCAATGATGGAGAACCCCTCGAAGTACCGGGTCTCCACGGGGAACTCCCACGACAGTTCCCCGTGCTCGTTGCGATCTGCGACATCGTCGAGGGGGCGATAGGCGATGTTGGTTGTGCTCGCCAGGCTGACCATGCCATCGGTCACGTCGAACTGCCGTGTTGCAACATATGACCGGACACTCGCTTCGGTCACGCCGAATCGCTCTGGTATGTCCTCCAGCAAGAAGCTCAGCGGGGCAGCACCGCCGCGCTCGTCGATCCGCTGCTGAATCTCCGCCGGGATTCCTTCGTAGACGTCGTCGATCCACTCAAGGAGGCCCCAGCGGGTCCGGTCGGCGCGAGCGATCGACTCGATGTTGGACAAGGTGCTGCCAACTCGCTGGCTGTGCAGAGCCCCCTGCTCCGTGATCTCCTCCTTGGTCGCCGGGCGGCCGAGTTCCAGCAGCGCCAGCTTTACTCGAACTCGCAACGAATCGCGAAGTGCCACATGAGCGCCCACCCGCACGAGGC
Organism: uncultured Planctomycetota bacterium; assembly: GCA_964597885.1. Lineage (GTDB taxonomy): Bacteria > Planctomycetota > JACOTG01 > JACOTG01 > JAUIME01 > CAZQZX01. The sequence goes on along the minus strand of CAZQZX010000138.1, from coordinate 9,436 downwards.
CGAGGAGCTCGGCGACATCGTCGAGCATCGGCAAGGCGTCGGGCGCGGTGCGCCTCACGAGCCCCTCAAGGTCCACAATCCCCACGTCATCGACGACCTCGCTCAAGAGCTCGCCAAGCCGGTCCACGACGGCAACCCCGTCCTCGCTGAGTACGAGTTCCTCTCTGGTCGTGAGCTTCAGGCGCGTCTTGACGAGGTGGCGGGCGATGTCTCTCGTCGTGTCGCTCAACTCTTCTTGAAGCGATGATGCAGCTGCAACGAGTACAGGGTCGATGAGGTCGTCAATCGCCCGCGTCGGGGCGACTAGGGGGAGCTCCGGGCGCAGTATTGAGGCGATCGTTTCGGCCCGATGGCCGGCGCTTTCGTCAAGCGAGTCCGTGAACTGTCGTTCGAGTTGTCGGATCCGTTCCCTTGTCACTCCACGTTCTTCTCCGAGGGAGTTGAGCGTCTCGGTCCCGTGGACCTTGTGGCGCACGAAGATGTCCGCGTCAAGGGGGCCGCGCAGGTGCTCGACCTGTCGGACAGCGTCGATGAGGCCAGCTGCCGGTCCGGCCTCTGCGGGCAGCTCGTCAAGGGCAATCTCGTTGAGGGCGCGCAGTGACCCCGTGGCCTCCAGGAGTTCTTGAAGGCGGGGCGATCCGAGAACATCAGCTACAGTGCGGCACTCAGTCGCATCTCGCGCCAGTGCGAGCGCCGGAAGTAACGCGTCAACGAGCGCAGTACCCAGTGCACCGATAGCTCCCGAGCCGAGACCCGGGGAGTTGTCGCCTGCGTTAGCGGTTGGGGGCGAGTCCTTGATCTCGAAGTCTGGGTCGGGGTTGGCGCCGGCGTTGGCAGCGAGCTGGTTCTGGCGGTACGTCCAAGCGATCACCCGCCGAACAGTTGTTTGTCCCGCGTTTGGGATCGCGAGGATGTCTGCGGGACGAAGGGCTGCGATCGATTCCCAAGTCAGATCCGTCATTCCTCGCCGTAGGCAGTTTCCGGATCGGCGATCGAGGTCGTCGATGGGTGGTGCTCCACGAAGAGCCGACATGAATACGAACATCTCGCCGATGCGCTGGTCGCGTTGTGCGAGCACCTCGCCGACAGCCTCCGGTTCGCTCAGCTTGGCCATCGCGCGAAGGATTCGCGTCTGCTCCCCCCGGGAGAGCTTCACGATGTAGTCAGTCAGCACGAGCTGATCGTGGGGAAGCGATCCCTGCTCCGCCGACATCAGATATGCCGTTCGTTGGGCGGCGAGTTTGTGTTCACTGCGGTTTCGCGGGGCCACTTCCCCTGGGACGCCGAGCGCAGTCTCAACGACGCACATCAGATCTAACAGTTCCGGTATGCCGAAGTGCCCAGATTCGACAAGATCGCCGATCGTGAGCGACTGAGAGGAAACCATCCACGACCGCGAAGCGAGCGCCTCTCGCGTCTTGAGCAGAACCGGGAGGTCATCGATCCATGAGGCGGGGGCCGCCTGCGGTACTACCTCGGTCTGGAACGGGACGCGAATATGCCAGCCTCCTGGGGCGGTGCTCGCCTCTGAGTCTCCAGCATCAGCAACTACCAGTTCGGCGGCCAGGCGATGAACTGCCTGTTGCTCGGCCTCATCGAGCACCGGGGATCGCTCAGCCCAGAACCGACTGTCGAGCTGTGACACCTGCGTAACACCTGAGCCGTCGTCTCGCAGTTCTGGCGGAAGCGTGACGGCCCCAAACCCGGCTCGCATCCACGCAGGAAGAACCGGGGTAGGCGCAGCCCCCCATCCAGCGAAACCACCGTTGTCGGCCGGACCTCCGCTTCGACTGCGGACCTTCTCTGCGCGTCGGGCCACCCAACGCTCCAGCCCAGTCTCGCCCTCTCGCGAGAGTCGGTGCGTCGCGAGCCAGCGACTCGCATCCAAGTGCATCCCGTCCGGGGCGAGTCACTCACTCCACTCCCTGAGAGCAACGAAGTGGTCGGACTTGTCCACCCACCCGATCAAACAACGGTCCAGCGCGGTCGCTGCACCGTGTCGGTTCGCACGGATCCAAGCAGCGACCGAGCCGTCTGAAATCTCAGCTGCCGCCAGTGCCCGCATTTCAGCCTGAGTGCCCGACGGGTCGATCCCGTGCGCGCGAAGGACCGGACGGAGCTCATCGCTTCGCAACTCATCGGCTGCACGAACGGCTCTGACAAGCCCGGAATCGAGCAGCTCATCCATTGCGGCCTCGTAGCGGGCAACGGGGAGCAGGCAGCCCAGTTCGACGCGCTCCCATGGCGACGTCCGCTGCACCCCGAAGCCATTCGCAAACGCCAACACGGCTCGAGCATCAGAGGAGACCGATGCAGCCGTCCGCGCCTCGCCGTTCGGCTCGCTTGAGGACTCGATCCATGCCGGCAGAGCGGCCCCGACAAGCAACGGGACCGGTCGCTGGCCGCCGAACACCAACCAATCGATCGCCAGCCACGTTCGAAGCTCCTCGACTGCCTCTTCTCCGATCATCTCCTCGATCTCGGGCGCCAGGCCGTCCCACTCGGCCAATAGGCCTGCGACTACTTCGGCCTCGCTATCCGCTAGCCGCTTCCTGCTGACACCGTCGACACGAGCTCTCTCGTTGACACCCACAAGCCGGAGGTGAGCAGCTGCCGCAGCCAAGAGATCTCGACCCTCCACCGCCTCCCAAAGCTCTTCGGCCACGGAGCGAATCCGCCGAAGAGCAGGGTTAGGCCCAGTTCCCAAGCTGGGGCTCGCTTCGACAATCCCGGTAGCGGGCTCGCCCACGGCAGGCACTGGATTGGAAGCCTCGTTGGCGAGGAAGTTCTCATGGTCGGCTTGTAGCTCGACTTCGGGGTCGTCTCGGGGCTCAAGGACGGTCGCCGTGCCGAAGGCGGCCTCCAGGACAGACAGCATCTGAGTCGCTGACCACAGCCCAAACCCGGACACCTCAAGCACCTCCCAGAGAACCACTGATCGCTGGGTCGCGCCGGCATCGGGGATCCCAACCGCGTCGAGAGCGGTGATCGCGCGTGTCGGGACTGGAAGCGACCGGACAGCTGCAGCGTCGATGCCCTCTGGCACGACTACCAGCAGGGGCGGGACCCCAGGTCCGGCGTCGACACTCGCCGAAGACTCGTGCGCCCTACGGGCTACCCATCGCGCCAGCTCCTCGTCACCAAGTCCCGGCGGAGGACGGTCACCACCGGCAGCGAGACGTGCGACGTCGCGCAGCTCACGCCGGGCGGAGTCGCCGAAGTAGCCGGCGAGAGCATCCCAACAGCTTGCGTCGAGCTGGCCGATTGATGTCAGCGTCGGGAATGCCCGACTCAGATTCCTCGGCAATGGCCGCTCTCGAAATCGAGTCCTGACCCACTCCGGCAACAACGGCGTCCCACGTTGCCCCCATGCTGCTACATCCGCCTCCGCCACGTCAGGACTCCTACAGGGCGCACACCGTGCACATGTCGTCGCTCTCTTCGTCGAGGACACCGGCGAGTGCCTCGACGAGGGGTCGGTTGGGCTTCTCTCTCGCTTCTCTCTGCAGGGCAACCTCGTGTCGCTCGAGGATCTCGTCTCGTCGTGTGATGAGCTCGACGAGTGTCTCGCTTCCTGACCAGGTGTATTGGCGCCCTGACATGGCCCGGTCGCTGAAGTCGGCGTCACCGTCGACTCCGGCGTCCTGGAGCACCTTCTGCTCGATGGCGACCGCTCGCTCGAACAGATCTGGATGCCGGTCAGCGAGGCCTACCCACTCTGCCTTGCGCTGGTAGAAGCAGAAGTAGCAGCCGGACCGGGTGCGCCACTCGTAGTACGACGGCAGCCCGATGCCGGCGTCGTCAAGGATTCGCATGACCCCGTCTCGATCGATCCCGTCCTCGATGAAGGGGAACGCGGACTCGATATTGGGTTTGGTGGAGATGTACCCCTTGCGGTTCGCCTCATCAGCGCGAATGGCTACGTAGGACACGACCGGGTCGTCGCCAACCCATTCCTCGATGGGTGCGATCTTCATCTGCTTGGTGCACCATCGCATCTGGGGCGACGGCAGCGCGCCTCGGTAGACCTCAAACCAGTGGTCGAAGCCGCGTCGCGCGTTGAGGCGCTCGATCGGCTTGCCCAAGGTGACCTCGAGACGAGTCAGGTACTCATAGGTCTCAGGCAGCTCGGCTCCGGTGTCACAGAAGAAGTACTCCATCTCGGGTACCCGGTCCCGCATATGGACCGCCAATGCCGAAGAGTCCTTTCCCCCGGAGATCCCGCAGATATGTCGCTTGTCAGCCATTTGCCGCCTTCGTCGATCGAATATCGATGACCTCATTGTCACCCGATGGTGTGACAGTAGGTAGCACGTGTTCGGCCAGAGTTGCGAGGAGTGCCTCGCGCGCTTTGCCCTCGGTGCCAAAAACTTCGGTCAGTGCTCCGACCGCCTGCTCGAGCGGGCCGCCAACCGCGTCACGAGTGTGCTCGTCGAGGGTCAGCACCATGTAGTCCTCGGCACCGTCGGGTCGGGTGAAGGTGACCCGCATCGCCTCGAACGGTTCGCCGTCGCCGGAGCGCCTTTCGATGTGCAGCGCCAAGAGGCGGCGAAGCGCCGCCATCTTCGCCGGCAGCTCGAACTCGAACCGGGCTCGATCACCATCTGACCACTCGGCGACGGCGCGCTTGGCCACCACCGTCGCGACGTTGTTGACCCACTCGAGATCGTCATCGAACGCTTCGGTCGCCACGGCCAGCACAAACGATCGGATCTCGGGGTCAACGATCTCGTTCTCGATCGCCGCGGCCGGGCCGGCCAGTGCCCTACGGGACGGCTCGTCGCCATGGTGCAGTACGACTGCGAGCAGTTCCTCGAGGGTCTGTGTCGTGCGGCCGCTGAGCTCCTCGACGACCAAGCGCAACGCGTTCGCGTACTCCTCGCTGTGCGAGTACGCCTTCGACGTGGGCACTGGCGGGAAGCCGAGCGCCTCCGGAAGCCGCTCGAAGAGCAGCTCGTCGGGCTCGACCGCGGTTGTGAGCACGTCGCGTGCGGCGAGCGCCGGATCGGACAGATCGCGGGTCCTGAGCGCGTAGTTGTCGAGTTGCTGCACCACACCAATGACGTGGCCCACGATCGCAAGAACGTTGCCCACCCGGTGCTTGCGGAACCGCTTCGTAACGCCCAGCTGCGCCGCGAGCGCCTCGATGACTTCCCGGCGAGCACCCTTGGCGTTGGCGTAGTGCTTGATCTCGAAGTGACCCGGGTTCTTCACCATCCGCTCGGACATGTCGGCTTCAAGCGTCGCCTTAAACGTGCCGTGTTCATAGATCGCGATCTCGTCGTGGTTCGTCAGCAGTCCAGCAGTGACCACCACCGGAACCAGAGCCGCCTTCATACCCACGGGCGGCGACAGCAGCATCCCGTACACATCGTTGAGATTGACCCGTCGCCGCTTGGCTCGAGTGAACTCCCTCTTCAGGATCTGCCAGGCGGGAAGCAGCGACGGGTCCTTGGGATCGGCGAAGACGAACCCGCCGTCAGTGCCCGGCCGGTGAAGGCCGGTGCGTTCGAGCACCGCGCGGTACATGGCGACCTCGGGGCCGTAGCCCTCGAATCCGAGGTCCTGCTCCTCAGATCGCTCGATCATCCCCGTGAGCAGCATCCGGCGTGCCTTGGCCCCCTGGGAGGTCACCTCGGTGCGGTTGATCATTTCGTTGCCGACTCGCGGCGCCGAACCGTAGGCAGCGTCGGCCGCTGCAGACAGCGCCGCCGTGCCCCGCCCGCCCTGCAACTCCACCGGCCCGTCGGCAGTGAGGAGATGCCAGCTGCATTGACGAGCGTCGAACGTCGCACTCAGTGCTTCGTTGAACTGTGCTTCAGCGGCAGCAAGCTGCTCCCCGAGCTCGCTGCGCACCACCCAGTCCGCCCGAACCTCGGGCATCTCGATCACGTGGTGGATCGCGGCGAGGTTGCGGGCTGCCTCGTCGAGCGGGGTGACCGTGTCAGGCACTGCGACCACGACCGGCTTGCCCTGATCGGTGCTTGTGAGCGGCGGGCACTCGTTGGCTCCGTCGACAACCAACAGGACCTCGCCGTCAGCCTCCGCGAACGGTCCAGGAGGGGTCACGGACTCAGCGGAGGTCGCGTAGCGGCGGGTGAAGACACGCAAGGTGTCGTACTCGGCGGAGTGCCGAGCAGCGATGACTGGCGATGGCGCGTCAAGGCGAGCGAGCACCTCGATCAGCGGTACCTTTGCCAGCCCGGCCACGGCCCGCTCGAACAGGCGGCGGACATCAAGGTCGCTCCCCTGCCATACCCGGTACTCGTCAGCGAAAGCCCGATACGTGACAAGGCCCAACGTTTCGAGCCTCGCCAGCGTCTCCTCTGGTTCGGAAGCGACAAGGCCGAGCACCGTGGATGAGGCGCGGACCGTACCAGTTCCTCCGACCAGATTGAGCACCGCGACCGACTTCACTAGTTCCGACTCGGCGGCGGACAGCCCGTGCGCGTCACGGAGCCGAGTCGCCACCTCCAACCAGCGCCCCGTGTGCGCGCCTGGAGATCCAGCGATCGCGCCCCCACCAATAAAGTAGTCATAGACGTCGGCAAGCCCTACCAGCGGCAACGCGCCGCGCTTCAGCTCTCGGCGAGCGAGTATCGCGGGAACAGCCGAGGTCTCGGTCCCCGACAAGAACGAAAACAGTGTCCGCTCATTCTGCCCATACCGGCTACACAGCTCGGGCAGAACGGCAACGGCGAGCGGATGCAACGGGAAACAGCTCGCAACGACCTCGCGGCTAGCAAGATCGTCGAAGCCGAGACTCCCCATCACCTTCGCCGCCTGCCCGGCCCAACGATCGACCCGGGAGCGGATCGAATCATCGACGTCGAACACAGTCGCGATGAGCGCACGCGTCTGCGCCGGCGAGTCGGTGAAGGGGACATCTTCAAACCGGCCCTGCACCTTCGCCCATTCACGGTGCTCAGTGCTGTCGCCGGCGGTGAAGTAGTCCTCGAAAGAAAGGTGCTGCAACGTCAGCGTAAAGATCGACGCACCACCGCCCTGACCTGCTTCGGCAAGTTGCTGCAGCAGGTACGGATCCGCGTCGGCCGACGTGCCGATGGCCTCGAGGTTCTTTCCGAACTCATCGATCACGATCAACAGCGGCGCCGTCTCCGCAAGGCACCGGGCAACCGTCAACAGCGCCGCAGGATTCGGTCCGCTACGGCGGGCATCGTCATCGGATGCGTCAGCCAAAGCCTCTTTGAGTTCGCGAGCGGCCTTGAACTTTGACGCAGGAGGGATCCGACCAAAGCGACGAAGCACTGCGGAGTGAAGCGCCCGCAAAACGGTGTGGCTGATCGGCTCGCGGCGCGCCGTGGCCACCGCCCGGCAGAATCCAAGTTCGGTCGTGTCATGACGCTCGTGCGCCGCGATGATCGTCGCCGCGAGGTCCGGGGTGGAGGCACTCAGCAGCTCAAGCGACTTGTCGCGGATCGGACCCTCCTCCCCGAACGCCCCATCGATCAACAACGCCAGCGACGACTTGCCCGAGCCATACGGGCCGGTGATCGACCAGGCACCGCCAGCGGTAGACGACAAGGCGCGGTTCGCCAGCCGCTCCACCACATCAACCGCGCGGGCCGTCGCGATGTACCCCTCGAGCGGGTCAACGGCCGTAACGTCGCGCTCCAAATTCGCGGAGCGAGAGAACCGCTGGGAAACAGCGACATGTTCAGCAAGGAGCGTCATGTCGCCACCGCCTGAGGATGGCGCTCGCTCGCTTCGAAGAGTCTCGCCATCACCGACGACCTGTCGGGCAACAGATCCCGATCCGCGGGCTCGTCGCCCTCAAGCCCAATGGCAGGAGCCGGCGGGTGCGTCCCGTAGTAGTCAGCCAGGATCGCGACCGCGACCTCAGCAGGCGGTTGATCCCAGCCCAGCTGCTGGGCACCAGTCGGCGCCATGACCCTGAGTGACGACCTCTGGTCGGCCAGCCGAGACAATGCAGCATGCAGGTCGCGCTCGGCGAGGCCGAACGCGCGGCCAGGACCACCCGGCTCGTTTGCCAGATGGGCCATCGTGACGGTCTGGCCACTGCGCCGCACCCGCGCTAGGTAGTCGAGCACGGCAACCGTCACGATCTCGTCGGGAAGAGTCGGCTTCGGGCCAAGCACGAACCGATAGTTGCCCGTCGCCGCCGAGCGCGAGATCAAACCAAGCTCTCGAAGAGGGCAATCAAGCAAGTCGTCGAAACTGGACCGCACCGTCTGAACCGCCGGAGCGTAAGTGCGCAACAGCGCGGAGACATCCTTGGTGACCGCCGACGGATGCGGCGAAGACCACGAGCCAGCGGCCTCGATGTGACTGGCGATCACACCGTCGAGGAGGTCCTCATCGAACTCCACGGCATGAAGCTCGTTGAACACGAGCCACCACACCGGGACCTGTGACGGAGCAGCCAGCAGCATCCAGTGCAGCAACCACACCGTCGCCGGATCCTCCATGTAAGGATCCCAGCCGTCCGGTCCGAACAGGGCCTGGCCGAACGCGGTCGGGATCATGTCTGGAGCGCGCTTGTTGACAGACTCAGGGTCAGCGGTGATGAGCTTCGCTGCCTGCCCCCAGAACTTGATCGAGCGGACCATGTTCTTGCCTACGCCGATCGCGACTGGCGCATCGTCGGCAGTGAAGCCACGCTCACTTCCCGCTGCGGTCGCGTACGCCTTGCGGAACCAGCCATATCGCGGGTGAAACGTCTCATGGCGGGCAAAGACCGGGGCGGTAGCTTCGGTGAGTCGCATCAGGCGTCCTCGTTCATGGATCGGACGAATCGAACGGCGTCGATGGTGCGAGCCGCCGCCGTCTTCACGTCGTGTTCGGTAGTGAAGCGGCCGAGGCTGAATCGCAGCGACTCGGCCGCTTCGGCTCGGTTCAAGCCCATTGCCACCAGCACCGGCGATGGTTCCGGAGCGCCTGAGCTGCAGGCACTGCCAGCCGACACCGCGACCGGGTCGAGGTTGGCAACTAGGGCTTCCGCGTCTGCGCCGCGGAACAGCAGGTTCGCGGTGTTGGGAAGCCGCCTGGTCACATCACCGTTTTGTTCAGCGTCGCCAACGCCAGCGGTGATGAGCGCGACTAGTTCGTCGCGCAACTCGCTCACACGCGCCGCTTCGAGCTGCCATTCGCTCCCGGCAAGTTCGGCCGCCAACCCGAATCCAACGATGCCCGAGACATTAAGCGAACCCGACCGCAGTCTGCGCTCGTGGCCTCCCCCGTGAATGACCGGGACCATCTGACGGCGCGCGCTGGCCGAAGCCAGAAGTGCTCCAACCCCGCCAGGCCCACAGATCTTGTGTCCACTCAACGACAGCAGGTCGGCTTCAAGGGCAGCCATGGCGGTGTCGATCCGCCCGACTGCTTGGGTCGCGTCGGTGTGCACCAATGCGCCGTGGCGATGCGCAAGCTCGGCGACGGCACCGACGTCGTTGAT
>CAZQZX010000137.1:7402-18464 GCA_964597885.1 uncultured Planctomycetota bacterium | reverse complement strand
CTCTTCGCGGTCTCTTCGATCGTCATCCGGTACGAGCCGGACACGTCGGCGAGCACGCCGTCGAGGTCGAACAGGACAGCCTCGGGCGCGAGTGTCGCGTCGAGCGCGTCGAGCAGGCGAGCGAAGGCACCCGGATCGCCGGGGCAGGTGATGCGCAGATCGCCGTCGAGGGCGGGGCGCCCGGGGAATCGGCGTACCGCGATGCCGACGCCGGCGAGCGATTCCTGAACGAACGTGGCGTCGCGGAATGCCGCGAGCACGAAGTTCGCCGAGGAGGGGATCGGTTTGGCGCCGAGGGCCGTCAGTCGGTCGGCGAGCTGTTTGCGCTCCTCACGGATGCGGGCGACGAACGGATCGAGGGTTTCGGTCGCGGGCGAGTCGAGTGCGGCTGCGGCCAGCGCGACGGAAGGCCGTGCCACCGCATAGGGTGCACCCGAGCGGCGCAGCTCGGCGAGGATGGCGGGTGCGGCCAGCGCGAACCCGACGCGGAGCCCGGCGAGGCCGTACGCCTTCGAGAGCGTTCGTGTGACGACGACGTTCGGGTGCGCGAGGGCCTCGACCGTCGGATCGTCGTCGGCGAACTCGACGTACGCGAGGTCGACCAGCACGATCGCTCCCGGCGCGGCCTTCGCGATGGCCGCGATGTCCTCGGGCGTCGCCGTGCCGCCGGTCGGATTGTTCGGCGTCACGATGGCGATCACGGCCGTGTCCTCGCGGATCGCGTCGAGGAACGCCTGCCGCGGGAAGTCGCCGCCGCGCCAGGGAACGCGGTCGACGCGAGCCGAGGCGAGCTCGGCGTAGCGCGGAATCATCTCGAACGTCGGCGAGGGCATGAGCACCGAGCGCGACGCGTCGAGGTAGGCGCGGCAGATGCGATCGATCGCGTCGTCGGCGCCCGCCGTCACCAGTACGCGATCGGCGTCCAGTTCGAGCGACGCGGCGAGCCGGCTGGCGACCGGCGACGTGTCGGGGTAGCGACGCAGAACGTCGGGCCCGAGCTCGCGCAGGCGATCGACGAGCTCGATCGAAGGTACCGCGCCCTCGTTCCCGTCGAGGAACAGATCGACGGGCGCCTTCGGTCGAGGCACGCGATACGCTTCGGCCGGGGGGCGTACCGGCGTCGGAAGGGCGTCCGGTTCCTGGATCATCGGCTTGCGGCTCATGGCACGATCTGCGCCAGCGCGCTCACGATGACGTCCGTCCCGCCTCGCGCTTTCAGCTCGGGGATCAACGTCGGCAGCGAGTCCCGCGGGACGGCGGCCTTCACCGCGTACGCGCCGGTCCCGTGGAGCTGCGACACGGTCGCCTCGCGCATGCACGGAAGGATCCCGACGAGGCCCTCGAGCTCGGCCTCGTTGACGTTCACCTCGATCATCACCCGCGTGCGCGCCTCGAGCACGGATCGGATCAGAAGGACGAATCGGTCGATCGCCGCCTTCTTCGCGGGATCTTCGAGCGAGCTCGGGCACGCATAGAGTCGCGTCGAGGACTCCATCAAGACGTCGACGATCTCGAGCTGGTTGGCACGGAGCGTGGCGCCGGTCGCGGTGTTGTCCACGATGCAGTCGGCATCCTCGGGCGGAAACGCCTCGGTCGCGCCGTACGTGCGGACGAGCTCGGCGTCGATGCCTTGTTCCTCGATCCAGGTGCGCGCCAGAGTGGGGTACTCGGACGCGAGCCGTAGCCGTCGCTTCGGCAGCTTCCCGTCCTCGAGGAGTGCTGCCGGTGCGGCCGCGACGAGCTGCACCGGATCGAGTCGGGTGTCGAGGAGCTCGACGAGGTCGGCCTCGTGCTCGCGCACCCAGTCGGCGCCGGCGAAGCCGAGGTCGCGTGAGCCGTGGTGGAGCATCTCGACGATGTTCTGCGGCTTCAGGCTCTTGGTCTCGAAGCCGGGGATGGACAGAACGGGCCGGTAGTCGCGGATCCCGATGTGGATCCGGATTCCGGCGTCGGCGAGAAGGGTCTTCACGCCTTCCTGCATCCGGCCCTTGGGCAGGGCCAGTCGCAGGGACGTCGCGTTCGGTTCGTCGGTTTCGGGTGTCGTGGGCATCTCGTCGGTCTCCGCTGTGGTGGCGGTCCCCTGCGGCCCGGCTGCGACTCCCCGGATGACGGCGCCCCGTAAATGAAAAACGGCGCCGACCCGAGGGGCGGCGCCGATGGCTGGGGCTCAGTTCATGTCGCGAAAAACGTCACCGCCGTCGACCCGACCCATACCGGGCGGGATGATGATGGAGCGAATGGCGGTGATGGTTCACGCTGGCGTTCATGCGGCCGAGTTTTGCATCGGGGGTTCGGAATGTCAACCGCGACATGGGGCGGTCGGCCCCTCGAATCCGGGGGCCTGTCCCTTTCGTCGACGTTCCGGGGCGGACGGCTTGAGGGGAGGGGAGCTCGTTGCAGCCTCCGGGCCGCCGGCGATGCTATTCTGGGCGGCATGATGCGCCGAACGACGAGATCCGGATTCCGGCGAGCGGCCGGCAAACTCGCTCCGCTCCTGGTGTTGCTGCTCTTCGTGGGTTGCCAGGCTCCGGCGCCCGCGCCCGAGCCCGAGCCCGACGACGTGAAGGCGGGAGCCGAGCGGAAGGTCGAGCTGGTGGAGGTCGCCCGGTCCGACCGGCAGTGGACGGGCGTCGCCGTGTCGCGGACGGGAAGAATCTTCGTGAACTTCCCGCGATGGAGCCAGGACACGGGCGTGTCCGTCGGAGAGCTGGACGCCGACGGCTCGATCCTGCCCTTCCCGAGCGAGAGCTGGAACCGGTTCGCCCCCAGCGAGTCGGTGCTCGACCAGTTCGTGTGCGTGCAGAGCGTGTTCGTGGACGCGACCAATACCCTGTGGATCCTCGATCCGGCGAGCCCGCGGTTCGAGGGGGTCGTCCCCGGCGCCGCCAAGCTTCTTCGCGTGGACCTCGCGAGCAACCGCGTGACGCGAATCTACCGGTTCGACGAGCGATCGGCGCCGGTGGACAGCTACCTGAACGACGTACGCGTCGATGCGGCGCGCGGGGTGGCCTACATCACCGATTCCGGGCGCGGCGGGCTCGTGGTGCTGGATCTCGTGACCGGGGCCAGCCGACGGGTGCTCGAGGACCATCTCTCCACTCGATCGGAGGGGGTGCTGCTCGTGATCGGGGGGCGCAGCTGGCGCCGCGACGACGGGGGCGTGCCGCAGGTGCACGCCGACGGCCTCGCGCTCACCGCGGACGGAGAGTCGCTTTTCTACCAGGCGCTGACCGGCCGGACACTGTATCGTATCCCCACGGCCTGGCTTCGCGATCCGTCGCTCACGGATGAGCAGATCGCGTCGGCCGTGATTCGAGTGGCGCGAGCCGGCTCGTGCGACGGGATGCTGCTCGGCCCGGACGGGCGACTGTACCGGACGGCGCTCGAGAAGGACGCCATCGAGAGTCTCGACCCGGCCCGGCCGCGCCTGCGCACGGACGTGACGGACCGGCGCCTGGCCTGGCCCGATAGCCTCGCAGCGGGACCGGATGGATCCATCTACGTCACGACCGCACAGATCCACCGGGGCCTGCCGGCTCCGGAGCCGTACCGATTGTTTCGCTTTCAACCGCTTCCCTGAGAGATCAAAGGAACGACGAGAATGAACTTCTTCGCTCATGTGACCGCGACCGAGATCCCCTGGATGGCCCTGATCGCCGTGGGCGGCTTCGTCGCCGGTACGTGCCTCGCGCTCGGATACGGCCTCGGCCGACGAAGCGCCGACCGAGTCTGAGAAGCACCGACCGAGTCTGATCGCGAAGGGGGACACCCATGGCCAAGTGCGACGGCGGGTACTTCTGCTACGCGTGCCGTGAGTACGTCGAGAACATCACGCAGAGCGAGCTCTACCTGCGTTATGTTCTCGGCGAGGTCCCGAAAGAGAAGCTCCTGGAGCTGCCGGACGGGCATATCTGGTGCAACGCCAATCTCGCCCAGTACATCGTCGACGATCGGTTCGACAAGCCGTTCGAGGTCGACGAGCCCGCGCTCCGCAAGGAGAACCGTGATCCCGAATGGGTGCGGGCCGAGGAAGAGCGAGTGACCCGTGGGTGGAGGCATCTGCAAGGCCTGCCGGGATCGGGAATCCCGATGGATCTCTATCCGCTCGATCGCTTTGAGGAGGCGATGCGCGAGGAAGCCGCCGCCGGGCTCGATCCCGAAGAGGAAGCCCCCGCCGCCGAAGCCCCCGCGACCGACGCGGGTGAGGATACCGACTCGTCCATGTGGGTTTGATCCGCGCGGCGGTTACGCGCGGCGAGTCGGATCAGGCCTTCGAGTCCCAGCACACGTCGTCCACACCCCGCGCCTTGTTCTCGTAGCGCGCCATGACGAACAGCGTGTCGGACAGGCGATTCACGTAGCGGACGGTGTCTTCGCTGATCGCCTCGTGGTGACCGAGCGAGATGAGCCGTCGCTCGGCGCGCCGACACACGCAGCGGGCGACGTGTAGATGCCCCGCGCCGACGCTTCCGCCCGGAAGGATGAAGTTCTCGAGCGCCGGGAGCTCCTCGGACAGCTCGTCCATCAGCGCTTCGAGCCGCTCCACGTGCCGGGCCTCGATGCACGGTACGGGCATCTCGGCCTTGTCCTCGTCGGGGATGCACAGGTCGGAGCCGAGGTGAAACAGCTCGTTCTGGACGAGGCGTAGCTCCTTGAGGAGCCGGTCGTCGAGGCCGGAGGCGATCGCGACGCCGATCACGGAGTTCAGCTCGTCGACGGTCCCGTAGGCCTCGATGCGATCCGAGTCCTTCGAGACGCGCTTCTTGGTCCCGAGCGCCGTGGTTCCGTCGTCGCCGGTCCGGGTGTATACGCGGGTGATGCGCGGCATGTCTTCGGCCTCCTTTGCGAGCCGCCGTGATGATACATTACGACATCATGGCCCTAGGAGAGTCCGATCCCGCTGTCATTGCAGCGATCCGTGAGGAAGTCCACTGCCTCGGGGCGACCGAGCTCCACACCCCGGAGCAGGTGGACAGCGCCCGACCCGACCAGGGCGTCTGCCTGGTGTTCGTGAACACCCACGACGCCTGCGCGGCCGATCTGGCCCGTCCCGCCCTCGCCCGGGCGCTCCAGCACGACCGGGTGCCCGAAAAGGTGATCTCGGTCTTCGCCGGACAGGAACTGGCGGCGACGGCCCGGGCCCGCAGCTACTTCGGGGACTACTTCCCGACCGCCCCCCAGATCGGGCTCCTGTCCGACGGGGAGGTCGTCTATATGTGCGACCGGGACGACATGCTCAAGCGCCTCAAATCGGTGGATTCGATCGTCGCCGAGATCGTGGGGGTCTTCGACGAGCACGGCCGGGACTTCGACGGCGACTGATTCCGGCACGGCGACCGGTTCGCGGGCGGCTCCCCCGCGGCGGAGTGTCGCGTTGACGCCTGATCGGGCCTCTTCCTATACTTGCGCATCCGAACCCGCCTTACGTGGATTGCGTGCCGGGTTTCGGACCGTTCCCATGCACTCCTTGGATCCGGAGGGTCCTGATGTCCAAGCTGCTCGAGCAGCTCGCGGCCAAGGCCGGTCTCGCCGACGTCTACACGAAGGTCATGAACGAAGAGCGACTCTCGTTCGACGACGGCATCCGCATCCTTCGCTCCCGCGAGCTCGCGGTGGTCGGTGGTCTCGCCAATGTCGTGCGTGAGCGACGACACGGCCGGAACGCCTACTTCGTCCGCAACATGCACCTGAACCCGACGAACATCTGCACGGTGGACTGCGATTTCTGCGGCTTCTACCGGCCGTACCGCGAGAAGGAGAAGGGGTGGAGCTTCACGCTCGACCGTTGCTTCAACGAGGTGCGCGACCGCCTCGATGAGCCGCTCACCGAGGTGCACATCGTCGGCGGGCACAACCCCGACCTCGAGTACGACTACTACCTCGAGCTGATGCGGGGGATCCACGAGATCCGACCCGACATGCATATCAAGGCCTTCACCGCGGCCGAGTACGACTTCTTCGCCAAGCGCTTCAAGAAACCGCTGAACCAGATCTTCGACGACTTCGTCGAAGCCGGCCTCGGCTCGCTTCCGGGAGGCGGCGCCGAGGTGCTCGTCGAGCGGGTGCGCAAGAAGATCTACGCCAAGAAGCTCACCGCGGAGAAGTGGATCGAGACGATGCGCGCCGCGCACGAGCACGGACTCAAGTCGAACGCGACGCTCCTGTTCGGGCACGTCGAGACGCTCGAGGAGCGGATCGAGCACATGGACAAGCTGCGCTCGCTCCAGGACGACACGAGCGGGTTCATGTGCTTCATCCCGCTTTGCTTCCACCCGGAGAACACGGCGCTCGCGCACCTGCCCGGTCCGACCGGCTTCGACGCGCTGATGACGATCGCGACGTCGCGTCTGTACCTCGACAACTTCGAGCACATCAAGGCGTACTGGATCATGACGACGCCGCGCATCGCGCAGATCGCGCTGACGATGGGCGCCGACGACATCGACGGCACCGTCATCACCGAGAAGATCGTGCACATGGCGGGCGCGAAGACTCCGAACGGTCTCACGGTCGAGGCCCTCTGTCAGCTGTGCCGCGATGTCGATCGGGTGCCGATCCAGCGGGATTCGGTCTACAACGAGGTCCGGCGGTTCGACGAGATGGCGACCGCGGGATGAGCGAGAGCCCGGCGAATGAGGCTCGGTCCGCTTCCGATGCCGGCCGCATCACGCGGATCGGAGCGGTGTCGTATCTGAACACGTGCCCGCTCATCCACGGTCTCGAGCGGGACACCCCGAGCGGGATCCGACTCTCGGCGGATGTCCCGTCGGTGCTGGCCGGACGCCTCTCGCGCGGGGATGTCGACGTCGCGCTCCTTCCGGTGATCGAGCTCGGGCGCATCGCCGGCACACGGCTGCTCCCGGGGCTCGGCATCGCCTGCCGCGGTCCGGTTCGCTCGGTCGTCCTCGTGGCGAAGCGACCGCTCGCGGAGGTGCGGCGTGTGGCGCTCGATCCCGAGTCCTGTACGAGCAATGCGCTCGTGCGAGTCCTGTTTGCCGGACCGTTCGGCGGGAGCCCCGAGTTCGTCCGTCCGGGGGATGCGGCCGATGCGCCGCTCGCAGCCCGGCTCGAGGAGTTCGACGCGGTCGTTCGCATCGGTGACAAGGCGCTCCGCGACGAGGCCGATCGGCCGGCGGGCGTCGACGTGCACGACCTCGGCGAGGCGTGGATGTCGTGGACGGGTCTCCCGTTCGTGTTCGCGGGCTGGGTCGCGCGCGGCGGCGTCGACCTTCCGACGGATCTCCCCGAGATCCTCGACCGCTCGTACGAGTCCGGCCGAGCGGCGATCGACACGATTGCACGCGAGCTTTCCGACGATCACGGCGTGTCGGAGGCGACGGCCTACAGCTACCTGACCGAGTCCATCCGATTCCGCATCGGAGCCGAGGAGATGGCGGGGCTTCGCCGCTTCCTCGAGCTCGCCGCGGCGGCGGGGCTCATCGACAGCGTTCCGCCCGATCTCTCGATCGCGCGCGACGCGGGTGATGTCGCGGTCGCGGCATCCGGAGGAGCGTCATGATCACGACTCCAGGCGGTGCCTTCGAAGGTTCCACCGTCGATCGAGAAGAGACCGAGCGTATCGCGATGCCGGCTGCCAACGGGGAGCGGATGTCCCGCGAAGACGCGCTGTTCCTCCTCGAGCGGGGCGATCTCGCCACCCTCGGCGCCGCGGCGGATCTCGTCCGCCGCCGACTGCATCCCGACGGTGTCGTCACCTACATCATCGATCGGAACATCAACTACACGAACGTCTGCAATGCGTTCTGCACGTTCTGCGCCTTCTATCGTCCGCCGGGCGGACACGAAGAAGCGTACGTGCTCCCGATCGAAGAGATCGAGAAGAAGATCCAGGAGACGTTCGACGTCGGCGGACGGCAGATCCTGCTCCAGGGCGGGCACAACCCGAAGCTGAAGATCGACTACTACGAAGACCTGTTCCGGAAGTTGAAGGCGAGCTTCCCGGATCTCTGGCTGCACGCGCTTTCGCCGCCCGAGGTCATCCACATCCACAAGGTGTCGCGCCTTCCGCTCGACGAGACGATCCGTCGGCTTCGCGAAGCCGGCCTCGATTCGGTCCCCGGCGGCGGAGCCGAGATCCTGGTCGACGAGGTGCGTGACAAGCTCGCGACGAACAAGGCGTCGACCGACGAGTGGCTCGGCGTCATGGAAGAGGCGCACCGGCAGGGATTGAAGTCGACGGCGACGATGATGTTCGGGCACATCGAGACGCTCGAGCACCGGGCGCTCCACCTCGAGCGCATCCGTGAGCTGCAGGACCGCACCGGCGGCTTCACCGCGTTCATCGGGTGGACGTTCCAGCCCGGCAACACCGAGCTCGGGGGCACCGAGATCACGACCGCCGAGTACCTGCGCACGATGGCCGTCGCGCGGCTCTTCCTCGACAATATCTCGAACTTCCAGACGTCGTGGGTCACGCAGGGGCCGCTCGTCGGTGGGGCATCGCTCGCCTACGGGATGAACGACATGGGAAGCACGATGATGGAAGAGAACGTCGTCAGCGCGGCGGGCACGACGTTCTGCATGGACGAGGCGGCGATCGTTCGCATCGTCGAGGACGCCGGCCTCACGCCGATGCGTCGCAACATGGAATACGAGCGGCTGGGCAAGCCGCTGGTCACGAGCGCGGGAGGGTAGAGCCACGAGCACGCCTGAGACGATGGACATCGATCTTCGCGGGAAGCACGCCGTGGTGTGCGGGAGCACGCAGGGCATCGGTCTCGCGACGGCGCGGGAGCTCGCGCGGCTCGGCGCGTCGGTGACGCTGCTCGCCCGGAACGCCGAGGCGCTCGAGAGCGTCCGGACCTCGCTCGAAAGCGTCGACGGCGCGTCCCACCGCGCGCTCGCCGCGGACTTCGGCGAGCCCGAGCGCGTGCAGGCGGCGATCGTCGAGCTGGTCGAGTCGTCCGGCACCGCGCACATCCTCATCAACAACACCGGCGGGCCTCCCGGCGGACCGCTCCACGCGGCGGGCCCCGAAGAGCTCGAGAAAGCCTTCGCGCAGCATGTCCTGTGCAATCAGCTGCTCGCGCAGGCGGTGATCCCCGGGATGAAGGACGCGGGCTACGGACGCATCATCAACATCATCTCCACGTCGGTGAAGGCGCCGATCCCGGGGCTCGGCGTTTCGAACACGATCCGCGGTGCCGTCGCGAACTGGGCGAAGACGCTCGCGGGCGAGCTCGGGCCGTTCGGGATCACGGTGAACAACGTGCTTCCTGGATTCACGCTGACCGGCCGACTGCACTCGCTCATCGCGGCGAAGGCCAAGGCGCAGGGCGTTCCCGAGTCGACGATCGAATCGGCGATGAAGGAAACGATCCCGCTGCGCCGGTTCGCGTCGCCCGAAGAAGTCGCGGCCGCGGCGTGCTGGCTGGCGTCCCCGGCGGCGGCGTACATCAACGGCATCAACCTTCCGGTCGACGGCGGCCGGACCCCGAGCCTGTGATGGACGCGATCCTGAACCTGATCGACGGGGAGCTGGTGCCGGCGTCGTCGGGCGCGACGCTGCAGAATCTCGACCCTTCGACCGGGAAGGCCTACTCGACGCTTCCCGATAGCGACGGGACGGATATCGAGCGGGCGGTCGATGCCGCCGAGCGAGCGTTCCCCGGCTGGGCGTCGACGCCGGCGGCCGAGCGGGCGCGACTGCTGCGCGAGCTCGGGGCACGGATCGAGGCCGATCTCGAGGCGTTCGCCCGAGCCGAATCGGTCGACCAGGGCAAGCCCGTCAAGCTCGCCCGCACCGTCGAGATCCCGCGCGCGGTGACGAACCTCCGCTTCTTCGCGGGAGCGATCGAGCACACCTCGAGCGAGTCGCACACGACCGACGGGGTGGCGCTGAACTACACGCTTCGAAGCCCGCGCGGCGTGGCGGGGCTGATCTCGCCGTGGAACCTGCCGCTTTACCTTTTCACGTGGAAGATCGCGCCGGCTCTCGCGACCGGAAACACGGCCGTCGCGAAGCCGTCGGAGCTCACTCCGATGACGGCGTACATGCTGTCGAAGGCCGCGATCGATGCTGGGCTACCGCCGGGCGTGCTCAACGTCGTCCACGGCCTCGGCCCGAAGGTGGGGCCGGCGCTCACCGAGCACCCGCGCGTACCGACGATCTCGTTCACGGGCGGGACGGTGACGGGGCGGGACATCGCGGGACGGGCCGCGCCTCGCTTCAAGAAGCTGTCGCTCGAGCTCGGCGGCAAGAACCCGAACCTCGTGTTCGCCGATTCCGACATGGATCGGGTCATCGGTGAGAGCGTGCGCGCCGGTTTCGCGAACCAGGGCGAGATCTGCCTGTGCGGCTCGCGCATCTTCGTCGAGAAGCCCGCGTACGCGGAGTTCGTCGATCGCTACGTCGAGGCGGTGAAGGGCTTGAGGGTCGGCGATCCTCTCGAGGAGACGACCGATCTCGGGGCGCTCGTGTCGGCTGCCCATCGCGAGAAAGTCCGATCGTACGTCGATCTCGCGCGCGAGGAGGGCGGCACGATCCTGTGCGGCGGCGGGATTCCCGAACCGCCGAACGAGCGGTGCGCGGGCGGCTTCTTCTTCGAGCCGACGGTCGCGGTGGATCTCGCCGTCGACTGCCGTGTGAATCGCGAGGAGATCTTCGGCCCGGTCGTCACGATCACGCCGTTCGAGGACGAGGAGGAGGTCGTCGAGTACGCGAACGCGACGGACTACGGCCTCGCCGCGTCGATCTGGACCGAGAACCTCGCCCGCGCGCACCGCGTCGCGGAGCGCGTGCAATCGGGCGTGATCTGGGTGAACTGCTGGCTGGTGCGCGACCTGCGGGTGCCGTTCGGCGGCATGAAGCAGAGCGGGGTCGGACGCGAGGGAGGGGACGAGGCGCTGCGCTTCTTCACCGAGCCCAAGAACGTGTGCGTCCACATTCCAGGAATCGGGGAAAGGCGCGGGTCGTCATGAGCGAAGACATCGTCATCGAGAACTTCACGAGCGAGCGGGCGGCGGAGCCGGTCGGCCTCTTCCCTCACGCCAAACGCGTCGGGAACCTTGCCCAAGCCCGCAGACTTCAACATTTCCGAAA
>CAZQZX010000137.1:0-7392 GCA_964597885.1 uncultured Planctomycetota bacterium | reverse complement strand
CCTGTTCTGCTCGGGGATCGGCCCGCGAGAGCGCGGAACCAAGGCGATCCCCGGCGTGGAGCAGGACGCCGACGGCAATGTGGTCTCGAAGGACATCGAGGCGCAGACACACTCGGTCTTCCGCAACATCCGCTACCTGCTCGAGGATTCGGGCTCCTCGTGGGAGCGCATCGTCGACGTGCAGGTGTTCCTCACGGACATGAAGAACGACTTCCGCCGTTTCAACGAGATCTACGCCGAGTACTTCCGCGACAACCAGCCGACGCGGACCACCGTCGAGGTGAACTGCCTGCCGACCCCGATCGCGATCGAGCTCAAGGTGATCGCCACGATCGGATGAACAGCGGTCACGAGAGCGGCACGCGGATGGCGAGCCGCTCTTCGGCCTTGGCCATCTGAGCCTGGACCCGCTCCGTCTCGAACGTCGGGTACATGCGCCTGAGGTAGTCGAGCAATCGGCGCGCTTCTCCCACCCTTCCGGCGTTCCAGTGCGCCATCGCGGCGTTGAAGTAGCACTCGGCGGCGAGGCACACGAAGTCGCTTCCCTCGCGCGCCTCGATGCTCTCGGCGGCCTCGCAGTATCGAGTGGCCGCGGTCGCCCAGTCGCCGTCATGGAAGGCGCTCGTGGCCTGCTGGACGATCTTCGCGCAGATCTCGAAGACCTGGCCCCGGTGGGCGCGCTCCCGCATGGCCAGCACGTCGTCGCGCCGGAACGTGGGGAAGTGCCGGGCGAGGCGGATCAGGATCTCGTACGCGCGCTGGAACGCTCGATCGTTGAGCTCGCAGATCGCCTCGTCGAACAGGAGCGCGACGGTCGTCTCGTCGATCTCCCGGTGGAGCTTGTCGCGCCGCAGGCTGCGTGCGTAGACGAAGGCGAACGCGGCGTCGCGCCACTGCTCGCGCGCCTGGAGGCCTCGGGCGTGCTCGGCGACGAGGTCCGAGAACATCTCCCAGCGGTCGCGCGGGAACCAGTGGGTCGAGATGCCGGTGGGGACGTCGTTGTCGCTGGCCGGAGAGTCGAGCTCCGCTTCCGCGAAGGCCGTGCGGCCGCTCTGCCAGAGCAGGAACGCCTTCGAAGCGATCGCGTGGTTGTACGTGACGGAGATGGGAACGAGCAGGCGCTCTTCGAGCGGGCCTTCGAGGGTGCGCATCAGCTCGATCGTGAGATGGATCTGGCGCTCGAGGGATTGAATGGCCGTGAGGCTGTCGGCGACGGCGATGGACTCGTCCCCGTAGGCCTTGAGTCGCCGGCACTCGCGCATGACCAGATCGAAGAGAGCGCTCCGACCCTTCGAGCGTGCGGGCTCCGCGTGGGTCGCGCCCTCGCGGACGATGCTTCGGTAGATAGAGAGCGCCCGGTCGATCTCGCCCCCCGATTCCTGCATGCGGGCCAGCTCGAGCAGGGCGTGCGTGTCCGTGGGGTTCCGGTCGACGTGATGGCGCAACCGTGACATCGCGCCGTCCGGGTCTCCGAGGCGGAATCTCAGGTCCGCGTCATGGACCACCGCGCTCGGTGCACTGCCGTTCGAAGAAGTCTTGCGACGCTCGGAGCGCTTGCGACCGAGAGGGGAGGAAAGCCACGCGAACCACCTCGAACTCATGCACGAATCCTCGAGAGAACCACGGCCCGGCATGCCGTGAAAGCCGACTCTGATGACGGACTGACCCGCCATCTGCATCGGAATTCGGGGCGCAGGGACTGAAGGGAATCCCGAAATCGCCGCCGTTTTTCGGCCAGTTCCTTGCCTAAGCTCGATCCTCGCATACACTTCCCGTGCCGGGGTCCCTCCCTGGCCTGCCGCCTCGCCGGAGAAGGGCGGCCTCATTCCACTTCGGGTCCAAAGAGAATCGGGGGTCCCCCATGTCCGTGACCGCGCGTCTCGCCACCGGTCTGATTCCGCTCATCGCCCTCGTCGCCCTCGCCACGGCCTTCGTCGCGCCGTCCGAGACCCCGATCGGGGAGGCCAGCGGCCACGAGCTCGTCCTTACCGAGGTCCCGCAGAACTGGCGCGCCCCTGAAGAGCTTCTCGCTCCCTTCGGCGCCGGCGAGACGGTGACCCGCATCCTCGTGCACGTGACCCCGACCGCGGGGGTCGACTCGTTCGCGGGATGGGACGATTCGAGCGCTCTTTCCGCCCACCAGGACCGAGTGGCCGCCCTCGTGGACGCGGTCCTCGCCGATCTGCCCGACGGGGAGTTCGCGACGCTTCGCCGCTTCGACAACCAGGCGGGCTTCGCGGGACTCGCGACGCGCCTCGGCCTCGACCTGCTCACCGAGGATCCGCGCGTGCAGACGATCGAGCCCGACTCGGTCATCGAGATGCACACCAAGCAGGGGATCCCGCTGATCAAGGCCGACGTGGTCAACGACACCTATGACGGCACGGGCGTCTCGGTCGCCATCTGCGATACCGGCATCGACTACACGCATGAAGACCTCGGCGGCGGGGGATTCCCGAACGCCAAGGTGCTCGGCGGTTACGACTTCGGCGACGACGATTCCGATCCGTTCGACTTCCAGGGGCACGGGACGTCGTGCGCCGGCATCGCGGCCGGCGACATCAACGAGCAGGGCGACTACGTCGGCGGCGTGGCCCCGAACGCCCGGCTCTACGCCCTGAAGATGAGCCACGGAAGCGGCGGCTCGGCCTTCCTCTCGAACATGATCGCGTCGTTCGACTGGTGCGTGACGCACAAGAACGATGACCCCGCGAACCCGATCCTCGTCATCAACTGCAGCTTCGGTGGAGCGCGCTACTACTCGGCGTGCGACGGATCCGAAACGGGATACGCCACCTCGATCAACAACCTCACTTCGGCCGGAATCGCGTTCTTCGCGTCGAGCGGCAACGACGCGTACTGCGACTCGATGGCCCGACCGGCGTGCATCGGCAACGCGATCAGCGTCGGCGCGGTGTACGACGACGGCGTCGGCGGCTGGATCTGGTGCGCCAACAGCGATTCGTGCGTGGCGTCGTCCTGCAACTGCTGCAGCGGGTGGACGTGCACCGACAACCCGACGGTCGCGGATGACGTCAACTGCTACTCGAACTCGGCGGACTTCCTCGACGTGCTCGCGCCGTCCTGGATCGCGCGCTCCCCGGCCACCGGCGGGGGATATCGCGACTTCTCGGGAACGTCCGCGGCGGCGCCGTACGCCTCGGGGGCCGCGGCCGTTCTGCAGTCGGCCCAGTTCGCGTCGTTCGGCTCGTACCTTCCGGCGACGGATCTTCGAGATCTGATGACCGAGACCGGCGATCCCGTCGTGGACGCGAAGTCCGGCATCGAGACGCCCCGGCTCAACGTCGAGAACGCGGTGGCCGCGCTCGTCCCGCTGAATGACGATTGTTCTTCCGCCATCGACGCGGTGGACGGGTCGCAGCCCTTCAGCAACATCGGAGCGACGACCGACGGGCCCGCCGAGCCGGGCAGCTGCGAGAAGGGCGGCGAGAGCCAGATCGGTTCCGACGTCTGGTTCCGCTACACCGCGCCGTGCGCCGGCAACGTCACCGTCTCGACGTGCGGCGCCGACTACGATTCGAAGATCGCGGTGTACGCCGGCGACTGCCCGACCGGAGCCGGCGCGATCGCGTGCGGCGACGACGAGTGCGGAAGCGCGGCCGAGGCGACGTTCACGGCCGAGCAGTTCGACGTCTTCCTGATCCGGGTTGGCGGACACGACGCGGCGGAAGGAGTCGGTGATCTCACGATCGAATGCGTCCCCGCGAACGACGACTGCGCGAACGCGCTGGCCGTCAGCGCCGGCGACACGGTCTTCTCGTCGGAGAACGCGACCACGGACGGGCCGGACGAGTCCGGCACCTGCGGGGGGGCGTCGGTCGAGAATGACGTCTGGTTCGCGTACACGGCTTCCTGCAATGGAGAGGTGACCGCGAGCCTCTGCGGGAGCTCGTACGACACGATGCTCGCCGTCTACGAGGGCGCGGATTGCCCGACCAGCGCGACCGCCATCGCCTGCGACGACGAGGCCTGCGGAAACAACCGATCGGAAGTGACGTTCGCCGCCGCGGCCGGGACCGTCTACCTCCTCAGAGTCGGCGGCTTCGAAGGCGCGACGGGGACCGGCGTGCTGTCGCTCGACTGCGCGACGCCCTTCGACGACTGCTCGAATCCGGGTGCGCTCGCGGACGGGACGACCCCGTTCGAGACCATCGGAGCCGCCACGGACGGTCCCGACGAGCCGGGCGGCTGCAGCAAGAGCGGCTACACCCAGATCGGCGCCGACGTGTGGTACGTCTACACGGCCGCGTGCACGGGAACGGTCACGGTCGGGGCCTGCGGGGCAGACTTCGACACCAAGCTCGCCGTGTATGCTGGTGACGGCTGCCCCTCGAGCGGCGAGGCTCTCGCCTGCGGCGACGACGAGTGCGGAACCGCTTCCGAGGTGACGTTTGTTGCGATGACCGGCTCGGAATACCTGGTTCGCGTCGGAGGCCACGACGAGGCCTCGGGGACGGGTTCGCTCACCGTCTCGTGCGATCCGTTCGTCCTCGACGAGTGCCAGGGCATCGACGGCGTCGACAAGCTGCGCGTGAACTTCGACAACGGGCTCTCGTCGGAGCACGTCGTCACCGTCGACGCGGAAGGCCCGATCTTCATGGACATGGCCCTCCCGGACGCCGGCGGGAACGGGAAGTTCTTCGTCCACATGAACGTCGGGGCGCCGAGCGAGTCGACCCGGATCGAGCTCGGGGCGGGCCTCGGCCCGATGTGCCACCCGATCCTGACGTCGCAGGGCGCCACGCCCGTCGCAGTCTGGAATGCGCTCGGGAAGCCGGAGCGGATCGGGACCAGCTCGTACTTCGGTGGGGCGATCGCGGATCCGGGCCGTGCGCCCGAGCAGTTCGTGGTGCTCGCGAGCGGCGACCCCGTGAATCTGCCGGTGGGCTCGAGCTTCACGCTGCAGGGCATCATCCTGAACCCGACGGCGACGAGCCCCAAGGGGGCGAGCGTCACGAACGCGCTGCTGATGGTTGTCGAATAGGCCCACTTCGGGGCGCCGAGCAGTTCTCCTAAGGCCGGACACCTCCAGGGATCGATAGGGTTAGAGAACCCCATGTCCCGTGAGGGACTCCCTTTGCGAGGAGAACTCGATGATCTCGGTCATCAGCGCGACGCCGCACGGGTCGGATCCCGCGCGCGCGGCCGTCGACCTGGCCTTCTGGCACCTGTTGAAGCGGTACGGTCTCGACGAAGAGGTGCGCTTCCTTCGCGCCTACTCGATCGAGGAGGCGCGTGCCGTTCGCGGCGACGAGCCGACGAATCGAGCGCGACTGCCGTTCGAGCACGGTTCGCTCCGCGACCAGTTCGACAGTGTTCTCGACAGTGACGCGATCGTCCTCTGGGGAGACGGCCTGCACGGTCGGGCCCATCAGGATCAGCTCGCGACGGTGATGATCGATCTCGGCGCCGCGGCCTCGCGCGACGAGGCGATCCGCCTCGTGCGTCGCCTCACGATGCTCGCGGGCTCGTCCGAAGACGTGCTCTCGCGAGTGATCCTCGCGGGCGGCGGTCTGCTCTTCAACCGCGCGTCGGACTACGCTGACGAGGACTATCGCGACTCCCTGACTCGACTCGCTCGCGGAGCGCACGCGCATCTCATGCGCGACCTGCACTCGGCGTGGCGGATCGCCGAGCTTCGCGGGGAGGCGGGCTTCGCTCCCGGCGTCGATCCTGTCGCGTTGCTCACGCCGGACGCGATCGAAGGCCTCGACCGAACCGAGTACTCGGACGCGGATCCGCGCGGCCGGATCGGCCTGTTCTTCGGGAGAAGCTACGGCGAGCTCGAGGGCGTCGGGACGTTCATCCGCATCCTCGGCCGTCATCTCGATCGCGAGGTGGAGTGGCTCGCGTGGGGGCGGACCCCGTACTTCCGCAACTGCAAGAAGACGATCCGTCCCGAGTTCCGCGGGATGAAGAAGCGGATGAAGAAGGTGCGCCCGACACTCGGCGACCTCCTGCATCTGGTCGGTCGTTACGACCTGATCCTGACCGATACGTACGACGTCGCCGTGCACGCGTGGCGCTCGGGCGTGCCGGCCGTCTGCGTCGCCGACACACGCCCGCGTCGAGGCTCGGACCCGAGCTGCGGCCATCACCTGGCGTGGAGGGACGAGCGGCAGCTGTTCTACTCGACGTACGACGCGCTTCCGTTCTTCGTGTACCGCGACGAGCTCCAGGATCCGATCTCGAGGAACCAGCGAATCGCCCGGCTGGAGGATCTGCTGAACGACGGTTCGGAGGTGCTCCACGTCGCTCGACAGCTGCGCGATCACGCTTCGCGCGCGGAGGCGTTGCTGGTGAAGGCGATCGAGGAACGCACGGGGCGCAAGGCGCGACCAGTGGGCGAAAGCCCGACCGGCCTGTCGCGTCTCGCGACGTAGCCGAAGCGGGCCGCGCTCGCGCGGAGCCGTCCAGGGGAGCTACAATCGCCCGGTCGTCGATCGAGCGATGTTCTCCCATGAATTACGACTTCACCGCGCGCGCACTGTTTCGTCCGGGTTCGTTCCCGCCCTTCGGCGGGGAGCGACCGGATCTGCCGTTCTCGCCCGACGCGCGCGAGTCGACCGCGAACGCGTTCTGGCTGTGCGGCCTCGCGCATCTCGCCTATCACGATCCCGCGCACGTCGGTGAATCCCTGGCGTCGCTCGGATTCGAGCTACTCGACACGATCTCGAGCGGCAGCACCTACGGGTACGTCGCACGAGGGGAGGGGTTCGCGGTCGTCGCCTTCCGCGGAACGACCAGCGGAATCGAGGATCTGAAGATCGATCTCGATATCCGCTTCGCACCGGCATGCACCGCCGGCAAGGTGCACGCGGGATTCGGAGGAGCCGTCGATGCCGTGCGAGAGCATATCGCGCCGCACCTCGATCGGCTCGAAGCATCCCGGACGCCCGTCTGGTTCACCGGTCACAGCCTGGGGGGCGCGCTCGCGGCCGTGCTCGCGTCGTTCCATCGGCCCGCCGAGGTCGTGACGTTCGGCGCTCCCCGCGTGGGCGATGCCGACTTCATCGAGAGCCTCGAAGGACTTCCGGTCCAGCGATTCGAGAACGCCTGCGACCTCGTGCCGGGGCTTCCGCCGGAGGTGATGGGCTTCCGGCATCTCGGCGTGCGGCGTTACCTGAACGCGTCGGGGATGCTGTCGGTCGCACCTTCCGACGGATTCCTCAGGCGGTCGCGTCGGCGCGCGCGGCTTCGCTTCTCGGCGAAGGGGCCGTGGCTTCGCCGGGGCTGGGTCAAGATGCGCTCCCTGGGCGACCACGCCATCCAGAACTACACCGCCGCGCTGTATCGTGCGGCAGCCGAGGCCCGTTCCGGATCAGTACTCGACGGTGACGACCTCGCCGGGCCCTAGATCGGCGGGGTGGC
>CAZQZX010000136.1:0-18595 GCA_964597885.1 uncultured Planctomycetota bacterium | reverse complement strand
GGATCTGTGGAGCGATCGCTCTGCGGAGCTCGACCGTCGCTCGACACCTCGGGCATGCGCACACCCCCCAGTCGCAGCACGAGCTCGGTGCCTTCGTCGGGGAGGCGGTAGCTCGTTTCGCGCGGAGCGGGCTCGGCCGAGGTGGTTGGGGCCTGGCCCGTGGGAGAGTGGCCCGTGGGGGGCTGCCCCGTGGGGGAATGGGCTTCCTGTCGGAGCGAGCCGCGATCGTGGCGAGCGCGCACCTGAATGTAGCGGTCGACGGTGATGCCGGTGAGGAACACCAGTCCGATCCCGCAAAGAATGATGACGCGCCCTCTCATTCCCATCGAACTCCCTCCCCGAAGCTCAACAGAACGCGAGTTGCCCGGTATGAGCGTCCCGCGGTAATGAAAACGGCCTGCAGTGCTGACTGCACCGCAGGCCGTTGTGCGTTTCTTCGTGTCGACCGCTCGAGGCTCGATTCGTCGCGCCGGGCGCGATTCGCGAGCCGCGTGCGGATCAGGCGGCCGCGGCCGACCCGGACGACTTGGCCCGGGCTTCCTTGTTGTCGATGTACTTACCGATTCGAACGACCACGGGGCTGGCCACGTAGATCGTCGAGTAGGTACCCGAGATGATACCAACCAGAAGGGCGAAGGCGAATCCTTCGAGCTGACTCTTCTGCCCGTAGTTGACGACCAGGAGCACCACGACCACGAACAAAGTCGTGAGCGAGGTCAGGATCGTTCGGCTGAGCGTCTGGCAGATGCTCTGGTTGATCGTGTCGACGAACGAGCCCTTGGCCTTCTTGATGTTCTCGCGGACGCGGTCGAAGATGACGATCGTATCGTTCAGCGAGTAACCGACGATCGTCAGGAACACCGCGATGATCGCGTAGCTGATCTTGACGTCGACGATCCCGACCGAGTTCGCCAGAACGCAGATGCCGAGCGTCACGATGACGTCGTGCAGCAGGCAAACCGCCGCGGCCAGGCCGTAGCGATACTCGTGGAAGCGAATTCGGATGTAGTAGATCATGAAGACGAGGGACAGGAAGATGGCGATGATCGCCTTGTTCTTCAGGTCCTTCGCGACGACCTTTCCGATCGTCGTCGACTTCGGGATCGGCTCGGGGAAGATCGTGCTCGACTGGTTCTCGGTGAACGCCTTGCGCACTTCCGAGGTGAGCGTGTCGTTGTCGAGGTTCGCCACGATCGGGCGGCCGGTCACCGTGCGGACTGTCCAGTCGCCGCCGAGCGGGGCGGTGCGGGCCGCATCCGGCTCGATGGTCAGCGTGTCGGCATCGAGCGAGACCGCGGTGAGGCGCTCGCGCACCTCGGCATCGGTCATCGACGCCGCGAGCGTCAGGCCGAAGCGGAAGCCGCCCTCGAAGCCCTCGACCGTACCTTCGCCGGCCTCCGGAAGCTGCTCGACGTAGGGGACACCCTGCGGCAGCAGCTCGCCCTCGAGCATCGAGACGATGTCTTGCTGGAAGGACTGGCCGCCGGCGTCGGGGTCGACCTTCGACGAGATCTCGAATCGCGTCGACTCGCCCTTGGCCATGCCCGGAACGATGATGCTGACGACCTCGGCGTCCGGGTACTTGGCGCCGCCGTCACCCTGGATGCCGGTGACGCGCGTCTTCATGTCGTTGATGGACACCGGTTCCTTGAGGGTGACCTGCACGACCTCACCACCGGTGAACTCGATCGAGTACTTGTCGTCGCCCTGCGCGAAGAAGATCGCGAGGCCGCCGATCACGAGCGCGAGCGACAGCGCGAAGGCCAGGCCCGAGTAGCGCAGGAACTCGATCTTCGGCACGCCGACCAGCTTCATCATCGAAAGCTGCTTGAGCGCACCCTTCTGGATGAGGAAGAGGAAGATCGTCTTCGTCGCGAACAGCGCGCTGAACATCGACGAGAGGATTCCGATGGCGAGCGTGACGCCGAAGCCCTTGATGACCTCGGTGCCGACCGAGAAGAGGATGATGGCCGTGGCAAGCGTCGTGACGTTCGAGTCGAAGATCGCGCGGAACGCCTGCTCATAACCGTTCTTCACGGACTGCAGCAGAGTCTTGCCCTTGTCGCGCTCTTCACGGATACGCTCGAAGATCAGGATGTTCGCATCGACGGCCATACCGACCGTCAGGACGACACCCGCGATACCCGGGAGCGTGAGGGTCGCGCTGAACAGCATCAGCGAGCCCGCCATGATGAGGAGCGTGAGGAGCAGCGCGCCACAGGCGATGATGCCCGCCGCGCGGTAGTAGACCAGCATGAAGACGAGGATCGCGATCATGCCGGCGAGCATCGCGATGCCGCCGCGGTTGATGGCGTCCTCACCGAGCGTCGGACCGATCAGGTCCTCGGAGAGGAGCGACGGCTTCAGGTCGAGGCTACCGGACTGGAGCGTCGCGATCAGGTCGCGCACCTCTTCGGTGCGGAAGCCGCTGGCGCCACCGGTGATGATGATGTCGCTCGAGAGCTCGTCGTTGATCGACGGCGCGGTGTTGATGCGGTTGTTGAGGATGATCGCCATCTGTCGGCCGATGTTGTTCTGCGACAGGGCGAGCATCTTGCCTCGGGACTGCGCCTTGACGCGGAACGCGACGGCGGGGAAGCCCGTTTCCGGATCCTGCGACGGCGTCACGCGACCGATGTCGGCGCCGACGATCGCCGGGTCCGTCTCGGCGGTCTTGACGTAGTAACCGGGGCCGGAGGGCGGCGTCGGGTTGCGAGGGTCGCGGTCTTCGTCTTCGAGGTAGTACCAGGCGAAGCGGCCCGCTGCGCTGCCGATCGGCCCGCGGTACTCCGGCGCTCGCTTGCCCTGCTCGAAGAGACTGACGGCTTCGTCTTCCATCTGCTTGCGCCGCGTCGCTTCCTGCGCGACGTTGACACCGGCCTGCTGGAGCTCGGAGTCCGTGGCGACGAGGCGGAACTCGAGAACGCCGAGTCCCGTGAGCACGCCCTTGATGCGGTTGGCCTCGGCCTGGTCCGCGCCCGGGATCTGCACCTTGATGCGATCCGACCCTTCCGGCACGAACTTGATCTCGCGAAGCCCGAGCCGGTTGACGCGCTTGTTCATGACGGCGATGGTCGCCTGGACGCGGTCGGCCGTGATCGCTCCGAGCCGCGTCTGCGCCTGATCAGGCTCGCCCTCGTCCTCCTCGGCCTCGAGACCGTACGTGACGGTGTAACCACCCTGGAGATCGATTCCCCAGTTCGGTTGGAAGAGACCGACGAACAGAAGGGACAGGCCGATCACGACGAAGATCGCGGTGAATCGGAGTCCGAGGTTGCTTTCCATCAGAGCGTTCTCCACTGGTTCACGCCGCGCGGGGCACCCGGGGACGGGCGTCTGCGCTGCGCGCTTCTATCGTTCGCGAACCCGTCCGGCCAAAGCGGCAGGGCGGGGGCTTCGATCGATCAGGATTCGGCGCCGGCCCCGGCTTCGGTGGCTTCGGCCGGCGGCTCGTTGACCGGCGGCGTCGACGCGGGCGCAGCCGACTGTGCGGCCGCCGCTCCCTTCTTCTTTTTCTTCTTCTTTTTCTTCTTCTTCGCGCCCGGCTCTTCGCCGGCGAGCTTCGCGTCTCGGAAGAGCTCTTCCTTCACGCGGGTCGCCTTTCCGACGCGATCACGCAGGTAGTAAAGCTTGGCCCTTCGCACCTTACCGTGGCGAAGCACCGAGATCGCGCCGATCTTCGGCGAGTGCAGCGGGAAGATTCGCTCGACGCCTTCGCCGTCGACGATACGACGAACGGTGATGGTCTCGCGGGTTCCGCCGCCACGGCGACGGATGAGCGTGCCGGTGAAGCCCTGCAGACGCTCCTTTTCGCCCTCCCGGATCTTGAACTTGATCTCGAGGGTGTCGCCGATCTGGAAGTGCGGGATATCGTCTCGCAGGTACGGCGCTTCGATCTCACGCTCTAGGCTCATGACTCCAGTCCTTTCTCTGACCTTCTCTTTCCCCACGCCGGGGATCCGTCGGACGCTCCCTTGCCGGGAAGCGGCCTCGGGCTTCGTCGGGCGCGTGCCTCGGTACGCTCAACGGCCTGACGGTGTCGCCACTCCTGAATTTTCCGATGATCGCCGGATCGCAAGACTTCCGGGACGGTCTGGCCCCGAAAGTCGTACGGGCGTGTGTACTGCGGACAATCGAGGAGGCCCCCCTCGAACGATTCGGCAACGATCGATTCGGGATCCCCGACCACGCCGGGGAGGAGCCGAATGACGCTGTCGACCAGTGCCATCGCGGGGATCTCTCCGCCGGTCAGGACGTAGTCGCCGATCGATAGTTCGAGGAACGGAAACCCCTCGCGGATT
This sequence comes from uncultured Planctomycetota bacterium, assembly GCA_964597885.1. Lineage (GTDB taxonomy): Bacteria > Planctomycetota > JACOTG01 > JACOTG01 > JAUIME01 > CAZQZX01. Next base: position 14,294 of record CAZQZX010000136.1, on the reverse strand, counting down.
CTCTCGTCGTATCCTTCGTAATGACCGCACAGGATGATCAAGTGATCCTGGCGGGAAAGCTGCCACGCCGTTTCCTGTTCGTACCGTTGCCCCTGCGGGGTGGTCAGGATGAACGTCGGCAGCGTCGCTTCTGTACTCTCGGCATCCTCCGCGGCTTCGTCCGTTGCCTCTCCTGCCTGCGTTTCCGAAGCGCGTCGACCGCTCAGTTCTTCGAGCGCGCGAAACACGGGCGGCGGTGAGAGCACCATTCCCGGACCGCCGCCGTAGGGCCGATCATCGACCTTTCGGTGCGGATCCGTCGAAAACTCACGAAGGTCGAAGATCCTCAGATCCACGAGACCGCGCTCGCGCGCGATGCGGATCATCGACTCGTCGAACGGCCCCTGGAACATTCCGGGGAAGAGGGTGACGACGTCGATCTTCATTCGACCTGGCGCGGGCTCGAATCAGGGAGTCACGAAGCCGAGTGGGACAAACAAGTTAAAAACGTGCATCATAGAATAGCGTCGCGGCCTGTCAAGCGACTTTCCCGGGCACGGGCCCGGGGCGCGGGGCCTGGAAGCCCTTGCTCCAAAATGACTTGCGCGCCGCCCCTGGTTCGAGCTAGCCTCCCGGGGGAGGGGCGGCATCGGCTGCCGGCCCCGTCCTGGCTCGGGCGGCCCCGGAATTCCGCGGGCGCCTCCGTTTTCGTCGAGGAGCAGTCGCGATGTTTACCGGAATCATCGAGGAAGTGGGGCGAGTGGCCGGAATCGGCCCGGACGGCGCGGGATCGCTCCTGCGCGTCGACGTCGGGGCGCTGGCCGAGGGCGTTGCGCTCGGCGATTCGATCGCGATCAACGGCGTTTGCCTGACCGTCGACACGATCGAGAGCGACGCGCTCGTGTTTCGAGCCACCCGGGAGACCCTCGACCTCACCTCGCTCGGCCGGCTGCGTCCCGGTTCGCGGGTCAATCTGGAGCGGGCGATGCAGCTCGGCGGGAGACTCGGCGGCCATCTTGTCACCGGGCACGTGGACGGCCTCGGTCATGTCCGCGAGATCCGCAAGCAGGCCGGCGACTGGCGCTTCCACTTCGAGGTGCCGGGCGAGCTCGCGTGGGGGCTCGTTCACAAGGGATCGATCTGCGTCGACGGGATCAGCCTCACGGTGGTCGAGCCGCGGGGACCGATGTTCTCGGTGGCCATCGTGCAGTTCACCCTCGACCATACCGTGCTGGGGGACCTCTCCGTCGGCGATCCGGTCAACATCGAGGTCGACGTGATGGGGCGATGGGTCGCCCACCTGCACCGCGCCTACGCGAACGGTACGCCGCCCGATTCCGCAGGGCTCGACGAAGATCGCCTGCGCGCCCTCGGGTGGCTCGATGCCGGCGGCCCGCACGAGCCGCCGGGGCATTAGAACGCGGAGAACAGGGCTGCCGAGAACGTGTTGAGCGGCGCGGACTCGCGGGCGTCCTCGATGGCTCCCGCGATGACGCGAAGCGTTCGCATCGCCTCGTCGTGAAGCTCGCTCGACGCGATGAACTTCCCGAGCGAGCTGTCCTCGTTGCGTAGCCGTGCCGAGAGATCCTTGATGTCGGCGAGAATCGCCTGCAGGTCGTTGCCGAGCCCGTCGTCGCGCATGAGCTGGCCGAGCGTTCCCTTGCCCGCTTCGAGATCGGAGGCCACCGTCCGGAGATCCTCGACGGTCTCGAGAAGGCTGTCGTGAAGCGCGGGATCCTTGAGGAGCTTGCCCAGGGTTCCTTCGCCCTTGTCGAGGTCGGCGGCGATCGTCTTGAAGCCCGCGAGCGAGTCGGAAAGGTCGTCGTACACCTTCCTCTCGCGCATCAGCAGGGCGAGGGTGCCGTCGCCCTCGCGAAGGTCGGTCGTCAGCGCCGACAGGTTATCGAAGAGCGTCTCGATGTCGGCGAAGATCGCTTCGTCGGACAGGAGCCGCGCGATGGTGCCGTCGCCCTTGGCGAGCTCGTCCGTGATCGACTTCAGGTTCTCGCCGGTCGCCGTCCAGGTATCCAGAAGGGTGTCGTCCTTGAGGAGCTTGCCGAGCGATCCTTCGCCGTTTCGCAGTCCGGCCGTCAGCGCTTTGATGTCCTCGAGGATGGGGCCGATGCTGCCTTCGAGGCTCCCCACGACGCGCCCGAGCGACTCCATCAGCTGGACGGGCTTCTCGCCATCCAGGTCGCTGTCGATGTCGATCGTCTCGGCCCCCTCCGGACCCGGGTCAATGTCCACGACCGTCCCGCCGAGCAGCGACGAATCGTTGATCGCGATCGAGTAGCCCTTCCGCAGGTCGACGCGCTGTCGCAGTCCGAGCTTCAGCCGCACGTTGCCGGACTCGGGCAGGTACTCGACGCCGAGCACCTTTCCGACGCGCATTCCCGAAGCGAGCACGTCGTCTCCCTCGCGGAGACCCCGCGCCGATTCGAGCCGCACGGTCAGCGTGCCGCCGGTGTTCTTGGCCGTGATGTCGCTGAGCGAGATCGTGATGAAGATCATCGTGAGCAACGCCACGAAGAACATCAGGCCGACCCAGGCTTCGCGCGATGACTTCATCCCTTGGCTCTCCTCTTGGCGGCCTCGCGGCCGAGCGTCAACAATGGGTTCATAGCCGATCCGGCCGGGCTTGCTTGCCTTTGGGCTTGTGTCCGGAGACGAACTCGCGCACCGTTGCGTTGTCCGTCTTTGCGATCTCGTCGGGCGTTCCCTCCACCGCGATACGTCCGCCGTGCAGGAAGCCGATGCGATCGGCGAGGTCGAAGGCCAGATCGAGATCGTGAGTCACGATGATGTTCGTCCGCTCGCGCTCGGCGCTCATCTCGGCGATGACGGAGCCGATCGATCGCGAGCGCACCGGGTCGAGACCGGTCGTTGGCTCGTCGAACAGGAGCGTCGTCGGATCGAGGACGAGTGCGCGCGCGATTCCGACACGCTTTCGCATACCGCCGCTGATCTCGTCCGGGAACTTCTTGCCGTCGCGGGACAGGTGGACGAGATCGAGCATCCGCTGCACCTTGTCGCGAATCTCGAGCGCACTCATGCGGGTGTGCTCTTTCAGCGGTAGCGCCACGTTCTCCTCGACCGTGAGCCAGTTGATCAGCGCACCCGACTGGAAAACGTAGCCCACGGCCTTTCGCGCATCGACGAGGTCGTTCCCCGCGAGGTCGCTGATGTCGATATCGTCGACGAGGATGCGACCCTTGTCGGGGCGGAGCAGCCCGATGATGTGCTTGAGCAGAACGGACTTCCCCATGCCGCTGGGTCCGAGGAGCACGAAGGTCTCGCCGTCCTTGACCTCGAGGTCGAGTCCGTTGAGAACCTGCGTCGGGCCGAAGCTCTTGTGAACGCCTTCGAGTCGAATCAAGCTACTCGTCGCCTCACCGGTAGAAGATCCACGTCATGACGTAGCCGAGGATGAGGATCAACAGGAACGATACGATGACTGCGTTCCGCGCCGCGCGTCCCACTCCGAGTGCGCCGCCGCGGGCTTCGAGGCCGTTCGCGCACGAGACGACCGCGATCGACGCCCCGAAGACAACCGACTTCGTGAGGCCCGTGTATACGTCCTTGGGCAGGCCGAAGTACCAGCCGGGCGTTCGAAGAGCCTCGAGCGCGTTGTCGAAGAAGATCCGGTAGGCGACATCGAGCTGCGCGTGTGCGACCACGGCGGCACCGACCGTACCGAGGATCATCGTCAGAAGAGTCAGGGTCGGACAGATGAGCACGAGCGCGACCAGGCGCGGCATCACGAGAAACTTCTCCGTTCGGATCGACATGACCTCGAGGGCGTCGATCTCTTCGGAGACCTTCATCGTGCCGAGCTCGGCTGCGATGGAGGAACCGGCGGTCGCGGTGAGGATGAGCGCCGTGATGAACGGGCCCATCTCGCGGCACATCGCGATCGCGACGATGTTGCCCATCAGCTCCTGCTGGCCGTACTGAGAGAGGGCGATGCCTGTCTGCAGCGACACGATCATCCCGGTGAACGCGGCGACGATCAGGACGACGGGCAGGGACTTCACGCCGTAGACGAACGCGAGGCTCGCGATCTCGCGGTACCGGAGCGGCGCGAGGCGCAGCCACGGGAGCGATCGCACGAGCAGGAGCAGCGTGGCTCCCGCGCCATCGAACGAATCCAGAAGCGATCGGCCGGTTCCGGCGAGGATGCGTCCGATCATGTTCGAGTTCTCGTTGTCGTCATCGTCACCACTTGAGCACCGGAAGCGACAGGATCCTGAGGACCGTCTTGTCTCCGTCGGCCGTCACGCGGACGAGCCCTTGAAGGAACCATCGATCCCGCTTCCCGTCACTCGTCTTGTGAGAGGCGTAGACCCACGGCACGCTGAACGTCTCTTCGTCGGGCGTCCATCGATGTCGGACCGCGCCGAGGACCGCCTCGGCTTCGCCTTTCGCCGAGGTGCCCCTACGATGGTAGAGCTCCCAGACCGGCGAGTATAGATCGTCGATCTTCTTGAACTCGGGGAAGGGGTTCAGCGCCGGTGCCCGCACGGCCACCTGACCGTCCGAGCTGGTCTCCTGCCGGTAGAACGGCCAGATCAGCAGCTGATGCCAGCGATCCTCCCCGTCGGTCGAGGTGCGCCGTCGATTGCGGTAGAAGGGGAAGACCGTGAGCGATTCCTTCTCGTACTTGGGCACCGTTTCCTTGCGCGTCCAGACCAGCGGCCACGCGTAGAAGCGGCTCTTCAGCTCGTCGCTGTCGTAGCGACCGTAGAACGGCCAGAAGCGGAAGCGCTTCCATTGCGGTGTCTCGGCCCACTGGAGGATCGGCCACGGCACGCTGGTCACGCGGGTCCCGGCGACCCGATCGCTCGAGGTGCCGAAGAACGGCCAAAGGAAAGTGCGCTGATCGGATCCCGGCCCCTTCGATTGCCCGTAGAACGGGAAGAACAGGAACATCCGCAGCGGGCGTTTCGTGTCGAGATGATTGCGCTGGAAGTGGAAGAAGGGCCACAGGATCGACTTTCGGTCGTAGACGCCGTCTTTCCATTTCCTTCCCCAGAACGGGAAGAACCTCCACGCGCCCGAGCCGGGGCCGTGAGCGCCTCCGAAGAAGGGCCAAAGGAAGTTCCACGTGCGTCTCTTTCCGAGGGTCGATTCCATCCAGAGCGGGAAGAGGAAGAAGCGGATCTCGTCACGGCCGAGCACCTGGTGCACTTTGCCGAAGAACGGGAACAGCATGAAGGACTTCCCGAAGTAGGGCGACGTGGCCGTGTAGAGGATCGGGAAGATGAGGAGGCTGCGCTCGGTGCCCTTCAGGGTCTCCTGCGTTCGGCGCAGCAGCAGTGGCAGGATGTGGAACCAGCTTCCACGCTCGTCCGATCGGTACTCGCTGATCGGCCATAGGATGAGCGTGTTGTTGTAGCCGGACTCGGGCGTTCGGGAGCGGACGATCGGGTGAACGGCCCAGTCTCGATCGTTGTCATCCTTTCGGATGCGGATGAGCGGTCCGACGAATCGAGACTCCCGGTAGCTGCCGGCGTCATCTCGCGAAAACTGAGCGATCGGCCAGAGGTTCACCTCCGGCGGCATGCTCTTGCATCCGACGGTCGTGAGCACGAGCGCGAGCATGGCGAATCGCCATAGCGCCGCGGGCTTTCTGGGTCGGAGGGTCGGCTTCACGAGCGGGGTCCCGGTCATTCACGAGGAGGAACCAAGAGGAGAGGGGGGTGCAGCGGGTTCCCCTCCCGACGGCGTGAGAGTATAGGTGCGGCCCGGAAGGCGGGTCAAGTCGGTAAGGCCTTTTCGGATAAGGGGCTGTGCAGAGGTCGCGCGTTTGACGGCCGCGATGGGCCCATGATAGCTTCGGCCGGAGCGATGACACGAGCCCGACCACTCCCGACTTCGCCTGCCGTTCTGCTCTCGCTCTTCGCGGTGGCGACCCTGTGGATCGGATGCCGTTCGCCCGAACGACGCGAGTCCGCTTCGCGAACGGACGCACGCGCCGAGGCGATGCTTCGCACGGCGATCCAGGCCGAGGCCGAAGGCGATTCCGACGCGGCCCTCGACGGTTACCGGCGCTCGATCGAGATCGCGCCCGATCACGTCCCCGCCCATCGGCGCTACCAGGACCTGATGAGTCGGCTGGACCGACGGGATGAGGTTCGCGAGGAGTACCGCAAGCGCCTCCAGGAACGGTCGAGTGCTGCCGAGTGGTGCATGCTCGGACGGCTCGAAGCGAATCCCACGCTCCAGGACTTCCGCTATCGGCGTGCGCTCGAGCTGGATCCGGACTTCGTCTGGGCGCACTATGCGCTGGCGGGAGTCCTGCGGCGGAAGGGGCAAACGGGCCTCGCGCTCGAGCACCAGCGTCGCGCGGCGGCGGGTCTTCCGGATCTGCCGGAGGTGCGGCTGGAGCTGGCCGAGCTGCTGCGCGAGATGGGGCAGTGGAACGAGGCGATCACCGAGTACGAGGCGTATCTGGGGAGCGTGGGACGAGACCTCTACGTCGAGGAATGTATCGCGGGCTGCCTCCTGCGGCTGGATCGCCGCGACGCCGCTCGGCGGGCCTATCGTGCGATCGTCACGAAGCGGCCGGATCACGTGAACGCGCACCTGGGGCTCGCGTCGATCGCGATCGAGGAGGAGAAGCCGCGCGTGGCCGAGCGCCATCTCTCCCGCGCGCGAGAGATCGAACCGAAGCGTGCGGAGGTCTACTTCAATCTCGGGCTCTTGCACGAAGAGCTCCTCGACGATGCGGACGGCGCTCTCGAGTTCTACCGCAAGTACCTCGAGCTCGACGGGGAGCAGATGCTGCGCACGCAGCTCCGGATGCGGCGCCTCGAGCGTGAGAAGGGGGAGGGATGAGGGCGTTGCTCCAGCGGGTGGCGGATGCGTCGGTCACCGTGGACGGGGAAGAGGTGAGCCGGATCGGTGTCGGGCTCTTGATCCTGCTGGGCGTCATGTCGGGGGACGAGGAGGAGGATCTCGGCTACCTCGTCGAGAAGTGCGCGAAGCTGCGGATCTTTCCCGACGAAGAGGGGCGGATGAACCGCAGCGTCCAGGACGTCGGTGGGGAGGCTCTTGTCGTGTCGCAGTTCACGTTGGCTGCGAACACGCGGAAGGGAAGGCGACCGAGCTTCGTCGCGGCTGCGGATCCCGAGATCGCGCGAGCCACGGTCGATCGCTTCTGCGAGGGCCTTCGCGGCCTCGGGATCGAAACGAGTACCGGCGTCTTCGCCGCGGACATGAAGGTCCGGCTGCTGAACGACGGGCCGGTCACGATCTGGATCGATTCCCGCGCACGCGGTGATTAGTCGACTGCACGACGCGGTGGTTTCAACGACACACCGCTTTCTTCACGACACGGCTGCTTCACGACACCGTGTCGGAGCCGAGATCAAGCACGCACGGTCACCCGATCGTGCTGGGCGCACGATGATCGAACCGTCACCCGAGTCGGCGATGCCCGGCCTGGCTGGTTCCTACTCGCTACCGCCGTTGAGCAAGGGGGTCTTGTGGAAGGCCTTCAGATCCTTCTTGGAGAACACGATCACCTTGCCGTCGCAGTGGATGCAGTACGAGCCCGAAAGGCTGGTGAGATACCGCACGTACCTCTTGCACCGGTTGCAGTACTTGCGTTCGTCGTAGAAATCCATCGCGCCTATCCTTCCTTTTCTTCACGTTGCCCCTGCGGTGAAACTGTTGCAACGCTTTCCGCCCTGTGAATCATCAAATGGCGTGCCGCGGGCTACCCTCTGAACGTCGACAAACGGCTTTGCGTTTCGAGTTTCGTACGCGAGTGTTTCGTTAGGGCCTAAGTCGTTTACGTGCAGGGGTATCGAGAATCGAAGAGAATCCGCGCGAAATCGGATTCGGACCGGGGCGAGATGGAGGGAGCCGCCTCGGGACCAGTTTCCTTTACGTTTTGGGTCACTCCTTTACGCGGCTGAAACGGCCCAGGTGTGCGATTCTCACTCACATCGGGAATTGCTCTCAGTTCGATGCGCTCGAATCACGGCCGGGGAGAGCCGTCAGCGGGCCGTGCCTTCGATCCGTCGCGCGAGATCGCGGGCGTCGGGCGTAAGCCGCCGGTGCCCGAGATAGGTCAGGAGGAATCGTAGGCGCTCGGTGCGGGTGGTGCACCGGAGCGCGTCGCCGCGGAGGCTGGCCAGATCGACCAGGCGGGCCCGCGCGATGCGGCGCGTACGCCGGCCCCGGGGGGAGTCGAGGTTGACGAGATCCCAGCTCCCGTCCCCGCCGGGCGCCGCGAGGAGGTTCCGAAAGCGGAAGTTCCCGTCGACGAAGTGATGATCGTGCATCCGGCGGGTGAGATCCGCGACGGCCCGGATCAGCCCCTGGCGTGGCTCGCGGTCGCCGGACACGGTCGCTTCGGTCCCCGGGGAGATGCGGCCGGCCAGATTCTCGAGCGTCTCGCCGGGCGCTTCCGCGGTGACCAGGAAGCACCCGGTCAACGCACCGAGGAAGCGGCACTCTCCAAGCGCGATCCGGGGGACCGAGGGGAGGCCGAGGGCCTCCTGGAGCTCGAGGCTGTCCCATTCCCGGCGTGCGCGGCTTCTCCCGAGCCAGGTATTGCGCAGTGATCCCCGCAGAACCGATCTCCAAGACGTGTAATAATAAGATTTTACGTATATCCTCGGGCCGCCCGGGAGCGTGCATCGAACCGTCCGGCTGGTCCGGCTGCGGGCGATCGGGTCCCCCAGATCGCGGCCCATGAAGGCGTCGAATCGGTCGAACCCGGCTTCAGCAAGTGACTTCAGGTATTCTCCCCGAATGACGATGCGACAGGTACCGGGGAAGGCGGACGCCGACCGGGCCGCGTCGTCCGCGGGCCAGTCGCGGGTCGCGGGGAAGGTCGCTCCGGAACGCAGACGCGTATAAATATTCATGTTGCTCGTCTTGACAGCGATATAGGCTGTGCTATCGTATCAAGTTACGAGAGATCTGCGGAGTGGGGCTCGACGGTTTACGATGATCCGTCCTGAATAACCGGGGATGAGAGACACGCGAGTCTAAGCACGTAAGGAAAACTCGATGGCTACGATCACGAAGAAAGAGCTCGTGAACCGAATCGCCGAGCGTACGGGACAGACCAAGGTGGTCACGAAAGAGATCATCCAGCAGTTCCTGGATGAGATCATTCGCGAGCTCGGTAACGGCAACCGGTTGGAGTTTCGTGAATTCGGCGTGTTCGAGATCAAGAGCCGCGCTGCCCGTCGTGCGCAGAACCCGCGCACGCTCGAGAAGGTGAGCGTTCCGGCCAAGAAGGTCGTGAAGTTCAAAGTGGGTCGACTCATGAAGCAACGAGTCGGTCTGCTTTCGTCGGATCACGTCGAGTTCGACACCGACGACGACGACGACGATTGATTCGGCGAGCGCGTTGAACCGAGGTCGCTCTGCGGCTTCGCGTCGACGCGCAGGAACACCTCCCTCGCCGCACACCTCGAACCGACGCGTCGATGCGCGACATGGCTTTGCGCGTAGAGTCACCGACCGTCGTCCGCCGCACCTGCGGGTTCGTTACCCTCTCCCTCGACGACCGTTCTTTTGACAGTTTCGACGGACCGGAGATACCATGGAGTCGTCCGGCCGTAAGGGAGGTTTCCGAACATGCGTAGCGCGGAGATCACTTTCTGCGATCGGTGCAATGCATCGATCCCCGAGACGGCGCTTCAAGACGGCTCGGCCATCGTCAAGGACGGTCGCGGCTATTGCAAGGAGTGCCGCGACTTCATCGCCGCCCCCTCATTCAGCGAGGAGGTCCACTTCTGCGACGGATGCAACGTCTCCATTTCCGTCGGCGAGATCCGTGAGGGTCGAGCGTTCTTCCACGAAGGGCGCCTCGTCTGCAACCAATGCCTCCGATCGGATCCCGCGGCCGCAGGCCTGTCGCAGACTGGCTTGTCACCGGATTCGATCCCATCGGCATCGATCCCATCGGCATCGATCCCATCGGCATCGATCCCATCGGCATCGGGGCCTGGGGCCGTTCTCTCCCATTCCTCGACGACGGAGCGTCCGACTTACACGCGACTCGAAACGAACCGCGTGAGTGTCGTGCGTGTTCTCGGGGCGGTGGCACTGCTCGCGGTTGCCGTGGTGGTGGTCGTCGGCGCGGTGTTTTTTCCCGATCGCTTTGCACTGGGAGGTCGTTCCGGGGCGACGCCTGAAGAATCGGCGACGGGCAAGGCGGCTTCGGGCGAGAGCAGCGGCGACGTTGCCGGCTCCGATCTCGCGACAGGGGCCGTGACCGATCTCGATGCCGAGTCCGCCGCACCTCCGGCGCTCGCCGAAACGGAACCGACCGAGCTCGAGGTGCTGAACGCCATGCTCGCGACGATCGAGTCTCGGCTCGAGCGACTCGAAGAGCGCGAGCTCGCGGCAGCCGAAGCCGATGGGCGTTTCGATCGAATCGAATCGAGCCTGCGCAACCTGGAGCAGGGCTCCAAAGACACGTTCACGTCCCTCGGCACCGAGCTCGGGGAGATCCGCGAGATGGTCGCGTCGCTCGCGCGCAGTGCCGAAGCCGCCGAGCTGGATCGCGATTCCATTCCCGTTCCGGAAACCGACTCGTCGGGTTCGGATGTCGGCGTCACGGCGACGAGCGAGCCCGTGGCCGAAGAGAAGTCTGAGGCCGACGGGTTGCTCGAGGGGTTGAAGTCCCCGGAGGCCGGACGGCGATTCTCGGCTCTGGTCGAGCTCGGGCGGCGCGGCGACAAGACGCACATCCCCGCGATTGCGGAAGTGCTGCTTCGCGACGAGGACTTCGTCGTGCGCGAGTTCGCTGCCAACGTGCTCGGCAACTTCGGAGAGCGGTCGGCGGTCGAGTTCCTGATCCGGAGCCTTCACGACCCGGCGCCTTCGGTGGTGATCGCGTCGGACGAAGCGCTGAGCCGCATCACGAAGAAGAGGTTCGGCATGAAGCGACGGTCGAGCGCGAGCACGCGCGCCGAAGTCGTCCGCAAGTGGGAGTCCTGGTGGGAGAAGAACGCCGACGACTTCCGGTAGGCCGAACGCCTCGTCGCGGGTGTGTCACCGGGTAGTCCCTTGTTCCTCGCGATGAGTCATGGATGAAGCGCTTCTGCGCGTACTCGAGTTCCCTCGGGTATGCGAGCACCTTTCTTCGTACTGCGCCTCGGGCTTGGGGCGGCGCGCCGCTGCCGAGCTCGTGCCCGGAATCGATCCCGCAAAGATCGAGCGCGCGCACGCGCTGACCGTCGAGATCCGCCACGTGCTCGAGGAGGGAACACGCGTCCCGCTCGGGGGCGTGTACGATCTCGGTCCGGTGCTCGAGTCGCTTCATCGGCGGGGAAGTCCCGTCGAGGAAGCCGAGATCCTCCGGTTCAAGGACACGCTCGAAGCTTCGGTCGAGATCCGACGCTTCTTCACCGGGCGAAAGGAATCGGCGCCGATCGCCTTCGACCTCGTTTCGGGGATCCCCGACCTCGACTCTCTCCTCGGGCGGTTCGATCTCACGGTCGATCGGCGAGGGCAGGTTCGCGATGAAGCGAGTCCGCGCCTCGGAGAGATCCGCCACGAGAGGCGAACGGTGGAGTCCCGCGTGGAAGCCCAGATCAAGGAGTTGCTCGCGAATTCCTCGATCCGTGTGGTGCTGCGCGAAGCGAAGTACTTCTACCGCAACGGTCGCTACGTACTCCCGGTGAAGGCCGAGAGCCGCGGCCACGTGCGCGGGATGATTCACGATTCGTCCCAGTCGGGACAGACCCTGTTCGTCGAGCCGGAAGAGACGGTGCCACTCGGGAACCGGCTCGGAGATCTTCGCGCGCAGGAGCGGCGGGAGGTCACCCGGATCCTCTGGGAGATCACACGCGACCTGCTCGATGTCGAGGCCGATCTGCTGCGCGTGTTTCGGATCCTCGCGGAGATCGATCTGACGTTCGGCAAGGCGAAGTACGCGATCGAGCACGATCTGCATCCCGCCGAGGTCGCGGCCGACCGCGTGATGCTGCGCGGGGCGAGGCATCCGCTGCTGCTCATGATGGCGCGGGCGCGGTCCGAGGAGGCGCAATCCGACCCCGACGCCCCGAGCTCCGGGGAGGTCGTCCCGATCGACGTCCGTCTCGGGGAGGATTTTGACCTGCTCATCGTCACCGGCCCCAACACCGGGGGAAAGACGGTCACCCTCAAGACGGTGGGGCTCCTCGTCCTGATGAATCAGGCCGGGCTCCCGATTCCGGCGGCGCGGGGGTCGAGCCTTCCGATCTACGGCTACGTGGGGGCCGACATCGGCGACGAGCAGAGCATCGAGCAGAGCCTCTCGACCTTCTCGGGGCACATGGTCAACATCCGCGGGATCCTCGAGAAGACGGGCGAGCGATGCCTGATCCTGCTGGACGAGCTCGGGGCCGGGACGGATCCCGCCGAGGGGGCGGCGCTCGGCATCGGAATCCTCGATCGCCTGCGCGAGCAGGGTGCCCACGCGCTCGTGACGACCCACATCGGGAGCCTGAAGACCTACGCCTACGAGAACCCGCGGGCCCGGAACGCCTCGGTCGAGTTCGACGTCGAGAGCCTGTCGCCGACCTACCGGCTCTTGATCGGCCAGCCCGGGAACTCGAACGCGGTGACGATCGCCCGGCGGATCGGCTTGCCGACGGCGGTGCTCGAGCGGGCCTCCGCCATCCTGGCGGGCGAGAGTGACGGGACGGAGTCGCTCGCCTCGCGTCTCACGGAGACGCTTCGCGAGGCCGAGTCCCGGGCCGAGGAGACCGAGCAGCTGCGCGAGGAATCCCGCGCCGCCGCGGAGGAGAGCAAGCGCATCCGGGGGGACCTGGCGCGACGTCGCGATATCCTCCAGCGCGAGACGGACTTCGAGCTCGAGCAGCGCCTGCTCGCGATCCGGGCGGCGCTCGAGCCCCACCTCAACGTCCTTCTCTCGGGCCCGGAATCGACGCGCGCGGAAGTCGAGCGCTTGATCGAGCGCATCGATACCGAGATCCAGGGCACGCCCCTCGCTCAGAAACGCGAGGATTACATCCGCAAGCTCAAGAAAGAACAGCAGGTTATGGTGCCGAAGTACCGTCAGCAGGGCCGGGTGCAGCGGGTGAACCGCTCCAAGCGCACGGTCTCGGTGGTGATCGGAGCCATGACGCTCGAGGTGCCCTTCGAGGAGATTTCCGTGCCCGACGATCAGCTTCGGGAGTCGCGGTAAGATGCGGTGGGGCAGGATGTGAGCCGAGGCTATTGAAAGGCCTCATTTCGACCGCTTTTTTCCGCTTGACAGCAAAGCGTTGAGTATTAGCATCTAACGTTTTGCATTCCACGTCATGAGTTTCCGCTAGCGTAGCTCAATTGGTAGAGCATCCGCCTTGTAAGCGGACGGTTGTGGGTTCGATTCCCTCCGCTAGCTCCATTGGCGGCAATGCTGCGGCGGCTTCGCGTACGTCGGCAGCGCTGGAACAGTACAGAGAAGGCAAGGGCGAAAAGACAGAGCGGCGCTGCAAATACGACGATTCTCACGGGCGCGCTCAGGCCGGTGCGGCTTCTGTCTGGGGGAGGGCGAAACTCGTTCATCGCATTCGCGATGAACCCGTCCAGTCCCTAAAGTCAGTCGCTCGGGCCGAGTAGTACAAACGGTCGGAAATTCAAAGCGGTGGGCCAGGTTCCCGAGCGGTCAAAGGGGGCAGACTGTAAATCTGCTGGCATAGCCTTCGGAGGTTCGAATCCTTCCCTGGCCACCAATTCTTTCCCCGACAGGGTGTTCGACTGAAGCGGGGTAGCGACGGGTTGTTGCGGTTGCCGACGTCGCCGGCGCGAGCGGGAGAGTGAGTTACCAGGACGCGGGTGTAGCTCAATGGTAGAGCCCCAGCCTTCCAAGCTGGTTGTGAGGGTTCGATTCCCTTCACCCGCTCTTTCGAGATTGCTGGTCGAGGTCACGAAGCTGCTGTAGCTCAGTGGTAGAGCACTTCCTTGGTAAGGAAGAGGTCATGGGTTCAAGTCCCATCAGCAGCTCCAGCTTCGAGTAGATCGGTTGGGTTGGTTGAAGAGTTCGGTCCTGCCGTTTGGTGGCGGCCGCTTTCGACATCTGTTTCGGAATCAGATCCAGCGGTTGGATCGAGTAGGACTCTAGGAGGAAGTAAGAGATGGCCAAGGAGACTTTTGTCCGGACGAAGCCGCACGTCAACATCGGCACGATCGGACACGTTGACCACGGTAAGACGACGCTGACCGCTGCGATCACCAAAGCTCTCGCGCACAAGACAGGATCCGAGTTCCGTGCGTTCGACACGATCGACAACGCACCGGAAGAAAGGGCCCGTGGCGTAACCATCAACGTGTCGCACGTCGAGTACGAGACGGACACC
>CAZQZX010000135.1:0-18892 GCA_964597885.1 uncultured Planctomycetota bacterium | reverse complement strand
CGACCTCGCCATCCGCGAGCTCGAACGATGCGTGCGCGAGCTGGGCCTGCCCGGCGTCCAGATCGGCTCGCACGTCAATGAATGGAACCTCGACGCCGAGGAGCTCTTCCCGTTCTTCGAAGCGGCGGCGGAGCTCGGCGCCGCGATCTTCGTGCATCCGTGGGACATGCTCGGCAAGGATCGGATGGCCAAGTACTGGACGCCTTGGCTCGTCGGCATGCCGGCCGAGACCGCGCTCGCGATCTGCTCGATCCTGTTCGGCGGCGTCCTCGAGCGCCTGCCGTCGCTCCGCATCTGCTTCGCGCACGGGGGCGGCTCGTTCCCGGCGACGATCGGGCGCATCGAGCACGGACACGCCGTGCGGCCGGACCTCGTTGCGGTCGACAACCCGGTCTCGCCCCGGGAATACCTCGGCAAGTTCTACGTCGACTCGCTCGTGCACGACCCCGCGGCCCTGCGCTACTTGATCGAGGTCATGGGACGCGACTCGATCGCGCTCGGCACCGATTACCCGTTCCCGCTCGGCGAGCTCGAGCCCGGATCGCTCATCGAGTCGATGCCGGACCTCGACGACGCCACGAAGGAACGGCTGCTCTCGGGCACGGCGCTCGAGTTCCTCGGGATCGGGGCCGAACGCTTCACCGCCGGTTCGGCGGGGTCCGCCGGCTCATGAGCACCGGAGCCGCCCCTCCCCGGATCGACGGCCTCGAAGCTCGCACCGATGCCGCCTTCGCCGCCGAGCTCGACGCGCGCGATCCGCTCGCGGACTACCGCGGGCGCTTCGAGATCCCGATGCGCGACAACGGATCGCCCGTCCACTATTTCTGCGGCAATTCCCTCGGGCTGCAGCCCAAGCGCGCCCGGACGCTGGTCGAGGCCGAGCTCGACAAGTGGTCCCGTCTGGCCGTCGACGCTCACTTCGCCGACGACGCGCCCTGGTACTCGTACCACGAGCTCTTCCGCGAGACCGGCGCACGACTCGTGGGGGCCCGCCCCGGCGAGGTCGTCATGATGAACAGCCTGACCGTCAATCTGCACCTGATGATGGTCTCGTTCTATCGGCCGACCGCCGAGCGGTACCGCATTCTGATGGAGGCCCCGGCCTTTCCATCCGACACGTACGCGCTCAAGACGCATATCGCGACGCATGGCCTCGATCCCTCCGAGGCGCTCGGCATCGTCGAGCCGCGGGAAGGCGAGTCGACAATCCGCGACGAGGACTGGACGGCCGCCATCGAGCGCGAGGGGGACCGCCTCGCCCTGGTGATGCTGGGCGGCGTGAACTTCTTCACCGGGCAACGATTCGATCTCGCGCGCGTCACCGAAGCGGCGCACGCCAACGGAGCGATCGCCGGCTTCGACCTGGCGCACGCCGTCGGCAACGTGCCGCTCTCGCTGCACGACTGGGACGTCGACTTCGCCGCATGGTGCAGCTACAAGTACCTGAACTCGAGCCCGGGCGCGATCGCCGGCTGCTTCGTTCACGAGCGCCACGGCAAGAACCCCGACCTCGTGCGCTACGCGGGCTGGTGGGGTAACGATCCGAGCACGCGCTTCCGCATGCACCTCGAGCCGGACTTCATCCCACGCGAAGGCGCCGACGGCTGGCAGCTCAGCAATCCGCCCATCCTCGCGATGGCGCCGCTGCGCGCGTCGCTCGAGATCTTCGACGAGGTCGGCATGGACCGCCTTCGCGCGAAGTCCGAGAGGCTGACCGGCTACCTCGAATGGCTGATCGATTCGTCGGACGCCGAAGGAATCGAGATCATCACGCCCCGCGATCCCGAGCGGCGCGGGTGCCAGCTGTCCCTCCTCATTCACGAGAACGCGAAGGCCGTGGTCGCCGAGCTCGAACGCGCCGGATGCGTCGTCGATTTCCGCGAGCCCGACGTGATCCGCGTCGCGCCGGTCCCGCTCTACAACACGTTTCAGGATGTCCACGCCCTCGCGGGAGCCTTGACGCTACGACGATGATCCACACAAGCGGAAGCAGTCGAAAGTTCACGGTGGTCGGTGCCGGCCTCGGCGGCGCTCTGATGGCGCTCGACCTCGCCAAGCACGGCCACGAGGTCGCGATCTACGAGAAGCGAAGCGATCCGCGCGGCGGCAACGCGGCGGCCGGTCGCTCGATCAATCTCGCCATCTCGACGCGCGGCATCGCGGCGCTCGAGCGCGTCGGCGTCGCCGAGAGCGTCCTTCAGGATGCGATCCCGATGCGGGGACGCATGCTGCACTCCCCCGCCGGCGAGCTCAAGTATCTGCCGTACGCCGTGGACGGCCAGCAGGCCATCCAGTCGGTGTCGCGGCTCGGACTGAACATCCGGCTGATGGACGCGGCCGAGCACGAGGGCGGCGTCCCGATCCACTTCGACCAGCAATGCGTCGACTGGGATCCGAACAGTGGCGAGGTGACGTTCGAGCACGGCGAGACCGGCGAGACCACCACGATCCGCGACTCGGTCATCGTCGCCGCAGACGGCGCGTTCTCCGCCATCCGCGGCCGGATGCAGCGCATGAACCGATTCAGCTATAGCCAGGACTACCTCGCGCACGGCTACAAGGAGCTCACGATTCCCGCGGATGCCGGGGGCGCGTTCCGGATCGAGAAGAACGCGCTGCACATCTGGCCGCGCGGCGGCTACATGATGATCGCCCTCCCGAATCCCGACGGCTCGTTCACGTGCACGCTCTTCTGGCCGTTCGAGGGGCCGAACTCGTTCGCCGCGCTCGACAGCCCCGCCAAGATCGAATCGTTCTTCAAGGAGCACTTCGGCGACGCCGTCCCGATGATGCCCACGCTGGTCGAGGACTATCAGCAGAATCCGACGAGCTCGCTCGTCACCGTTCGCTGCAGCCCGTGGCATCACGAAGATCGCGCGGTGCTTCTCGGAGATGCGTGCCACGCGATCGTGCCGTTCTACGGCCAGGGCGCCAACGCCGCGTTCGAGGATTGCATCGTCCTCTCGGAATGCCTCGAGCAGCACGGATCCGATCTCGGTCACGCCTTCCGCGAGTACGACCGGATCCGCAAGGAGAACGTCGACACGCTGGCCGACCTCGCGATCGCGAACTTCCTCGAGATGCGCGACCACGTCAACTCGCCGGTGTTCCGAGCGCGCAAGCAAGTCGAGAAGGCGGTCGCGAGGATCGCCCCCTGGTGGTACATACCTCTGTACACGATGGTGACGTTCTCCCGGATCCCGTACCGGGAGGCCGTTCGCAAGGCGCGCCGGCAGGACCGGATCGTCGCCTGGACGGCGCTCGTTCTCGTCCTCGTCGTGGCGATCGCCTTGATTCGCTGGCTCACCTGAGCCGGTCCACCCGAGCACGGGCTCCTCGAACGGAGCCGGGAGACGCACGATGACGGCCCAACATCCGTCGCGCGAGTTCAACTACAACATCTATCTCAAGATCGAGGAGCTGCTGCAGCTGCAGATCCCCAAGTCGAGCCCGCCCGAGCACGACGAGATGCTCTTCATCGTGATCCACCAGGCGTACGAGCTCTGGTTCAAGCAGCTGCTTCACGAATTCGAGAAGATCCGCCGCGACTTCACCGGCAACGACCTGTACGGAGCGCTGCACTCCTTCAAGCGCGCCCGCATGGTGATGAAGACGCTCGTCGGTCAGGTCGACATCCTCGAGACGATGACGCCGATGTCATTCCGCTCGTTCCGCGATTTCCTCGAGACGGCGTCGGGCTTCCAGTCCGTGCAGCTCCGCGAGTTCGAGTATCTGCTCGGCTACAAGCGAAAGGACATGCTCGGGTACCACGATCCCGAGGCCCCCGGCTATGCGCGTCTCGAACGTCGCCTCGCCGAGCCGTCGGTCTTGCGGCACTTCTACGAGTTCCTCGCGCACCGCGGCGTCGCCATCCCCGCCGAGCTCCGGGACAAGCCGCTCGACGAGCCCGACGAGCCGAACGAGGCGATCCAGGCCGGCATCCTCAAGCTCTACCGCGAGGACCCCGAGATCTCGATCCTCTTCGAGCTCATGACCGACTTCGACGAGGGGCTACAGGAGTGGCGGTACCGGCACGTGAAGCTCGTCGAGCGCACGATCGGCAACAAGAAGGGAACGGGCGGCTCGCTCGGTGTGGCGTTCCTCAAGCGATCGCTCTTCAAGCCGACCTTCCCCGACCTGTGGGCCATCCGCCACGAGCTCTGATCTTGAAGATCCATGACATCACGCCGGCCGTGACGTCCGGCCTCGCGGTGTGGCCCGGCGACACGCCGCCCTCGCGCGAAGTCCTGGTCGATCTCGCGGACGGCGGCAACCTCACGCTCTCGACGCTCCACGCCACCGTGCACCTCGGCGCCCACGCTGACGCGCCGAGCCACTACGGCGTCGACGCTCCCTCGATCGAAGACCGCCCGCTGGATCTGTATCTCGGGCCGTGCTTCGTCGCGCACGTCGACGTGCCGCGAGGACAGCGCATGCCGGTGTCGGCCCTTCCCGATCTGCCCGATGGAACCGAACGACTTCTCCTCGCCACCGGAAGCTACCCGAACCCCGAGGACTTCAACGAGGACTTCAACGGCCTCGAGCCCGACCTCGTCGATCACCTGCACGCACGCGGCGTGCGACTGATCGGGGTCGACACACCGAGCGTCGATCTGTTCTCGTCGAAGGACCTTCCCGCCCACCATCGCTTCCTCGCCAACGACATGGCGATCCTCGAAGGGCTCGTGCTCCGCGACATCCCGCCGGGCGAATACGAGCTGATCGCACCGCCTCTCAAGCTCACCGGATTCGATGCGAGCCCCGTTCGCGCCCTGCTTCGAGAGCTGCCCTCCCACGCGTAAACTCCTTGCAATCAAGGCCCGTCCGCGATAAAAAGGCGGGGCTGCACGTGGACGAAAGCAACGCTCTGTCTCTTCGATCCGGGGATATCACTCGGTCTTCACCCATCGAAGCGGCCGACAACGCCGCTTCGCGAAGGAGAATGGCGATGGACCGCACTCGTTCGACTCGCATGCTCTCGGCTTCCGGCGTCTTCGCCGCGATCGCGCTTCTCGTCGCGACCGCTCCGGTCGACGCTCAGGTCACCTTCACCGACGTGGCCGTCGAAGCGGGGATCGCCGACCTTCACTGGCACGGTATCCCGCCCGAGGAAGTCGTCCAGGCCGACCGCGAAATGCTCTACATGTCGGCCGGCGGCGCCGCTGCCGACTTCGACCGCGACGGCTGGGTCGATCTCTTCGTGACGCGCCTCGACGCCCCGAACCTCCTCTACCGCAACCTGCAGGACGGGACGTTCACCGACGAAGCGGCCGCCCGCGGCGTGGACTTCAACGGATACTCGACCGGCGCCGCCGTCGCCGACATCGACAACGACGGCGACTTCGATCTCTATCTGCTGACGACCTACCCCACCCTCCGCAACTTCCTGTACGTGAACGACGGGAACGGCAACTTCACCGAGGAAGCCGTGGCGAGGGGCGTCGACATGGAAGTCCCGAACATGACGCACCACTGCACGAGTGCGACGTTCGGTGACTACGACGGGGACGGGCTCCTCGACCTTGCCGTGGTGGCCTGGCAGTGGGAGAAGGAGAAGAAGCGCCTCTTCCGCAATACCGGCAACGGCTACTTCGAAGACGTGACGGTCGATTCCACGATCAACTTCAACTTCGTCTTCGGCTTCGCGGCCACCTTCTCGGACTTCACCGACGACGGAAAGCCCGAGCTTCTCGTGGTCGCCGACTTCGGGACGAGCCGCTTCTTCGTCAACAAGGGCGACGGCATCTACAAGAACGAGATCGCCGACTCGAACGCCGGCACCGACGAGAACGGAATGGGCAACGCCATCGGCGACGTCGACGGCGACGGCGATTCCGACTGGTTCATCACGTCGATCTGGGATCCGGACGACACGTGCGACACGGCGCCCTGCAACTGGGGCTCGACCGGCAACCGAATGTTCTGCAACGACGGCGTCGGTGTCTTCGACGACCGAACCGACGAGTTCGGCGTGCGGGCCGGCGGCTGGGGCTGGGGCTCGACGTTCCTCGACTACGACAACGACGGCGACCTCGATCTCGGCATGACCAACGGCGTGAAGTTCGGAGATATCCCCTGGGATGATCCGTTCGAGGACGACCTCGTGCGCATCTGGCGCAACGACGGCGGCGGCTTGATGCCGGAAGTCTCCACCGGCATCGGGATCGACGACGATCGCCTGGGCAAGGGCTTCCTGACGTTCGATTACGACAAGGACGGCGACCTCGACATCGTGGTGTTCAACAACGCCGACGTCCCCGGGCTGTACCGCAACGACGGCGGCAACCAGAACGACTGGGTGCAGATCAAGCTACGCGGGTTCCGATCGAATCGGAGCGGGATCGGCGCGAAGGTCCACGTCCGAGCGCGAACCGACGGGGCGACGCAGTTCGCCGAGATGCTCTGCAGCAACAACTACATGTCGCAGAACGAGCCCGTCCTGCACTTCGGGCTCGGCGCTCACGACTTCTCGGCCATCGACGAGATCCGAGTCGAATGGCCGGCGAGCGGACTGACCACGGTCGTGCGCGGGGTGTCGCCGAACCAGCGGATCGTCATCCGAGAGCCGATCCACCAGGTGCCCGTGCGCAAGCGCCGCTGATTCGCGCGGGGGCGAGCAGTTTCGCGCGGGGGCGATCAGTCCGCGCCGGGCTTCTCGTCGTCGACGTCACAGAGGGCGAGGAGCGTGTCGCCCGCGACCGGCGCCGGCGGCTGGTCTCCCGTGAGCACCTGGATCCGGCCCGTCGAACGGATGACGAGGAGCGGCAGCACGTGATCCCCACGGCGCTCGAGGAACGCCGCATACGGGAACTCCTCGGTGATCGGCGTCGCCTTGATCTCGCCACCGGCCTCCATCCAGTCCACGAGCGCTTCGTGCCCCGTCGTCCCATCGAACAGGAGCCGTCCCGACAGGTGCTCGTGGGCATCCTGCTCGCTCGAAGTGGGGTGATCCGCCGCGAGCTGGTAGACGTGCTGTGATCCGAACACCTTCCCCAGGCGCTGCGCGGCGAGGACGTTGACCCAGTCGTTCGGCGTCATCGCGAAGAGCCTTCCGATCCCTCCGAGATCGACCTCGTCGAGGAAGTGCTCGCCGAGGACCGAGCCGGTGTGCGTCCGCCGCCCTTCCATACGAGCCGCCGCGGTGTGGTCCCGATTCGAGTCCACGAGTAGAACCGTGAAGCCCTTCGACTCCAGCACCGCCGCGAGCGCACGGGTGAAGCGATCCACCCCGACGATGACGATGCCCTGCGGGTCGGCCTCCGCGAGCCCCAGCCGCCGCGCGACGATGGGAGCGCTGAGACCGTAAACCAGCACCGAGCCGATGATGACCGCGAACGTCGCCGTGGCGACTTCCGAGGCTCCGGCCACTCCCTCGGCCTCCAGGCGAAGCGCGAAGATCGAGGACACGGCCGCGGCCACGATCCCGCGCGGGGCCATCCACGCGAGGAACATCTTCTCGTGACGACCGAGTCCCGAGCCGAGCGTCGAGACCCAGACGGACACCGGCCGCACGACGAGCACGAGCACCCCGACGAACAGCGCCTCTCTCCCGCCGATCCCGAACAGCGCCTCCCGCGGCAGCCGCGCCGCCAGCAGGATGAACAGGCTCGAAATCAGGAGCACGCGGAGGTTCTCCTTGAACTCGACGATCTCCTCGACATCGGCGCGCTTCTGGTTGGCGAGCAGGATCCCCATCCACGTGACGGCGAGGAGCCCGGACTCCTCCTGAAAGTGATTCGAGATCGAGAACGCGCCGAGCGCGAACGCGAGTGAGACGGAGCTCCCGAGGTAGTCCGGGATCCAGTAGCGGCGGAGCAGCTCGGCGAGCCCCCAGCCGAATACGGTTCCGGCGACGCCGCCGACCACGAGGGTCTTTCCGACGGAGATCGCGGTGTGAACCGACACCTCCGCCAGCTCGGCCGAGAGGATCGCTTCGAACACCAGCAGCGCGAGCAACGCCCCGATGGGGTCGATGACGATCCCTTCCCACTTGAGGATCCCGCCGACCGGCCCCGTGGGACGGATGTGGCGAAGCAGCGGTTGGATGACCGTCGGTCCGGTAACGACCAGCACCGAGCCGAGCAGGATCGCGAGCGGCAGCTCGAGTCGCAGCACGAGCCACGCCGCGGCGGAAGCGAGCAGCCAAGTGACGAGGGCCCCGACGGTGACGAGCTTCAGCACGACGCCCTGGACACTCGAGACGTCCCGCACGTGGAGCGTGAGCCCGCCTTCGTACAGGATCAGCGCGACCGAGAGTGCGACGATCGGCATCAGGAGCTCGCGACCGAACAGAGCATCCGGATCGATGAGCCCGGCGATCGGCCCCGCGAGGATTCCCACGAGAAGCAGCAGGAGAATCGACGGAAGCCGCAGCCTCCACGCAAGCCACTGCGCGGCAATCCCGAGCAGAACGATCAAGGCCAGCACCATCACCGGCTCGTGCATGGGTCGAAGCCCCTCCTCAAGAATCGCCGATCGCTCGCGGGCGATCGGTCTCGCTTCCTACGATTCGACGTCCGGCGCCGGTCCGTATCCGCCCGCCTTCGAAAGCGGGATCCGGCTCTTCGTGAACGTGCCGCTGCCTCGAGCGACCTCCCGACCGGCGTCGTCTCGTAGCACGGCCTCCGCCACGAACAGCCGCGACGAACGGTTCACGACCGTTCCCTCGGCGACCAGCTCGCCCTCGCTGACGGGCCGCAGCAGATACGTCTGCAGCGATACCGTGAGCACGAACACGTCTTCCACCAGCGATGCGACCGCGAAGAAGGCGGCGTCGTCCAGACTCTTCATGGACACCGAACCATGCACGGCGCCGGCCGAGTGGAAGAAATCCTCACGAGCCGTGATGCCGATCCGCGCGACTCCTTCGTCCACGCGAATCGTCGGGCGAAAGAACCGGTTGATCGGAGCGTCGAGATACATGCGCTCCAGCCGCCGGTGATGCTCCAGGGATCCCTCGCTCATCGATCCACCCCTCCGTTTCGAACGTCCGGCGTCGAGGCGAGCGCTTCGGCCAGGATCTCGACGGGATGAAGCGGCCGCACGTCGAGCGCATCCCGGATCTGATGACGGCAGGAAAAGCCGGTCGCCACGACGATATCCTCCCTCGATCGCTCGCGCAGCGCCGGGAACAGTCGATCTTCCCCGATGCGAAGCGAGAGATCGTGGTGGGCGCGCTCGTAGCCGAAGCTGCCCGCCATTCCGCAGCACCCGCCATCGATGACGCGGACCGTTCGTCCCGTCGCCCTCTCGAGGCTGCGTACCGTGGCCTCCGTCCCGTCGAACGCCTTCTGGTGACAGTGGCCGTGCAGCCAGAGGACCCCGCGTCCGTTCTCGCGTTCCGGTTCATCGCGCGAGGCGAACGCACGATCGACGAACGCATCGATCGACTCGAGGCTCGAAGCGACGCGCCGGCCGAGCTCGACGTCGTCCAGAAGATCGGGCAGGTCCTCGTGAAGGGCCGAAAGACAGCTCGGTTCGACCACCACGATCGGCACCCCCTCGCGCGCCAGCGCATCGAGGGAGCGAAGAACGCCCTCGCCGTCCGCGCGCGCCTCGTCGAGGAGCCCGAGCGAGATCTTCGGTCGCTGGCAGCAGCCGACCTCCGCGAGCTCGACCGCGAAGCCGAGACGCTCGAGGACCTGGACGGCCGCTCTCCCGATCCGCGTCTCGTGGTAGCCGATGTAGGTATCCACGAACAGCGCCACGCGCGAACGATCGCCGGCCTCGCTGCCGGACGATCCCGCGCGCTTCGCGAACCATCGCGAGAGCGGTTCGTTCGAGACCGACGGAAGCGGACGCCGCCGGTCGAGGCCGTAGCGCCGCTCGAGCCACGCCCGCACGGGGGAAAGCCGGCCGACCGCATTCACGAAGGGCGCGAGCGGCCCCGCGAGCTTCCGAGCGCGCGCCGCGCCTTCGGCGAAGAAACGCGTCCCCGCCGGCACGCCCTCCCTCTCGTGGTACGCCGCGAGGACCTCGCCCTTCATGCGAGCCATGTCGACGCCGCTCGGACACTCCGTCGCGCAGGCCTTGCACCCGAGACAGAGATCGAGCGCGGAGCGCACCCACTCGCCCGACGTCGCTCCCTCGCCGAGCTTCCCGGTCATCGCGAGGCGGAGGGCGTTGGCCCGGCCGCGCGTGGAATGCGTCTCGTCCCGCGTGGCGATGTAGCTCGGGCACATGGTTCCCGCGATCGTCTTCCGACACGCCCCGACGCCGCTGCACAGCTCCACCGCGGACGCGAGGCCCCCTTCCTCACGCCAGTGGAAGCGCGCCGCGTTCATGAAGCGCGCGGTCTCCGCGTGGTCGTCGCGAGGCAGTCGCCTCAGGCCCTCGTCCATCGGCAGCGGATCGACGATCTTCCCGGGGTTCATGAGGCCTTCCGGATCGAACGCCCTCTTGATCCGACGAAACGCGTCGACGAGCCGCGGCCCGAAGAATCGCTCGTTGCCGGGACTGCGCACGCGACCGTCCCCGTGCTCCCCGCTCCATGCGCCGCCGTACTTCAGCACCAGATCGAGCGTTCGCTCGCTGATGCGGGTCATGCGCGCGACGTCCGGCGGCGACGCGAGGTCAATCACCGGGCGCACGTGCAGAAGCCCCACCGACGCGTGCGCGTACATGGTGATGTCGATCTCTTCCTGCCGGCAGATCTCGCGGACTCCCTGGATGTAGTCCGCGAGAGACTCCACGGGCACCGCGGCGTCTTCGATGAAGGGCAGCGGCTTTCTCTCTCCGCGCATGCGCATCAGGACGCCGAGGCCCGCCTTGCGCACGTTCCACACGCGAGCGATCCCGGCCTCGTCCGTACGCACCGGGCGCGCGTAGCCGACGCCTTCGCGCTCGAGCACCGCCGCCGCCTCGTGGATCCGCGCCTCGACCTCGGCACGCGAGTCGCCGAGCATCTCCACGATCAGCACGGTGTCGGGCTCGCCCTCGAGGAAATCGCACATCCGACGGATCTCGGGGTTCCCGGACGCCTGCTCGACGAGCGTCCGATCGAGAAGCTCCACCGCCGACGGCCGGAGCTCGAGAAGCCGCGGGACCGATCGCAGCGCCTCGTCCTGGCTCGCGTAGTGGACGACGAGGAGCGCCGACGACGACGGCGTCGGAATCAAGCGGAGATTCGCTTCGAGCGTCGTCGCGAGCGTGCCCTCGCTTCCGCAGACCAAGCGCGCGAGATTCCAGCTCTCGCCGGCCGGGAACGCGTCGAGGTTGTAACCACCGACACGCCTCGGCAAGCGCGGATAGCGACGCTCGATCTCGTCGCGGTTCTGCTCGAGCACCTCACGGACGACGCGATGGATCTCGCCTTCGCGGTCCGGCTGCGCCTCGATTCGCCTCCACTCGTCGGCGGTCCGCGGTCCGAGCTCGAGCGTCTCGCCCGTCGCGAGCAGAACGCGCAGCTCCAGCACGTGCGCCACCGTCATGCCGTGGAGGATCGAGCGCGTCCCCGACGAGTTGTTGCCGATCATCCCGCCGATCGTCGCTCGATTGGACGTGGCCGTCTCGGGCGCGAAGTGGAGACCGCTCGACGCGATCCGGGCGTTCAGCTCGTCGCGGACGATCCCCGGCTCAACCCGGGCGAAGCCCTTCTCGGTGTCCAGCTCGAGGAGGCGATTGAAGTCGCGGGAGCCATCGAGCACGACGGCACGCCCCGTCGCCTGCCCGGCGAGCGACGTTCCCCCGCCGCGCGGCAGGATCGAGGCTCCGTGCGCGCGAGCCACCTCGTGAGCACGGCGAAGATGGTCCTCGTTCCTCGGCAAGACCACCGCGAGGGGCTCTTCCTCGTAGAGGCTCGCGTCCGTCGCGTACAGCCCGAGCGAAAGAGGATCCGCGAGCACGTCGCCACACCCCGCGCGCCGAAGCGCGTCGTGAAGCCCCGCGTTGTCGGGACGCGTGCCGTGCTGGCCCGCCTCGGGGGACACCGTGTCGTGGCGTTGCGCATCTCCCATCGAATGCGCGCTACTTTACAATACGCGACTCGGCGCCACGCGCCCCGGCGGCTACTCCGAAGCGCGACACGACGCGAGGCGCTGCTCGAGGAGCGATCGCTCGGGCTCCGAGCCCGCGCACCCGAGAGCCTCACGGAAGCAGCGCGCGGCCTCGTCCTTGCGCCCGAGCCGCCGGCAGAGCTCCCCGCGCGTCGCCGGCAGCAGGTAGTACTCGCGCATCGACCGATGGCCCTCGATCGCCTCGAGAGCGCGAAGCCCGGCCTCGTCGCCCTCCACGCACGCCACCGCGACCGCGCGATTCAACGCGACGACCGGGGTCGGATGAAGGTCCATCAGAAGATCGTACAGCTCGAGGATCCGCGTCCAGTCCGTCCGGTCGTACCGCGTCGCCTGCGCGTGCACAGCCGCGATCGCCGCCTCGAGGTGCACGGCCGAGAGCTCCTCTCCGGCGCGAGCCCGCTCGAGATGCGCGAACCCGGCCCGGATCATCCCGGCGTCCCACTGGGTTCGGTCCTGCTCCTCGAGGATCAACAGCTCGCCGAGGGCCCCGACGCGCGCGGGAAGACGCGCCCCCTGGAACAGCATGAGCGCGAGCAGCGCGTGCACCTTCGGCTGCGCCGTCGCGGGATGGTCGAGCAGCAGCTTGGTCAGCCGGATCGACTCACGCACCAGGTCGCTCCGAACGAGATCCGGCCCTCGGTGGGAGGCATACCCCTCGTTGAACACCAGGTACAGGACGCCCATCACCGAGTCGAGCCTCGCCGGAAGGTCCTCGGGCGCCGGGAGCTCGAACTCGGGATGCAGATCGCGGAGCCTGCGTTTCGCACGGACCAGGCGCTGGGCGATGGTCGGCTCCGGCGTCAGGAACGCGCGCGAGATCTCGGGCACTCCGAAGCCGCAGAGGATCTTCAGCGTCAGGGCGACGCGCGAGGTCTCGGCGAGATCCTCGTGACAGCACGTGAACATCATCCGCAGCGCGTCGTCGCGGATCTCCTCGACGGGCGGCGCGGCCGCGTCCCGGATCGAAGCGCGCTCGGCCTCGCGGGCCCATCGCTCGAGCTCCGATTCACGCTCGGCCAGCGTCCCGCGGCGCCGGATCGCATCGAGCGCACGATTGCGCGCAACGCGGACGAGCCAGCCCGCGGGGTTGTCGGGCACGCCCGTGTATCGCCACCGGCGCAGCGCTTCGAGGAGCGCTTCCTGGACGACATCCTCCGCAAGCTCGAGACGCTCGACGCCGAAGATCCGCGTCAGGGCGGCGACCATCTCTCCCGCCTGCTGGCGAAAGAGATGGTCGACCCTGCGCCTCAGTCCGGCTTCGTCCGGCATCTCTGGCGAATCGCTAGGCATCGCACTCCGTCATCGCATCGATCTGCCGGACCTCGATCTTCGCGCCGTAGCGAACGTGCGGGCAGGTGCGGGCGATCTCGACCGCCTCGTCATACGAGGACGCGCGAATCGTCATGAAGCCACCGATCACTTCCTTCGTCTCGCTGTAGGGCCCGTCCGTGACCGTCACGCCGTCGGGAGCGCTCGTGACGATCCGCCCTCCTTCGTCGCGCAGCTTCTGTCCACCGGTGTGCTTGCCCTCACTCGCGAGCTTCTGGGCCCACGCCGAGTATTCCTCGACGATCGACTGCATCTGATCGGGCGTCACGTTCGCGAAGTCGGCCGGGTTGTCGTACAGGAAGAGAATGTACTCGTGCATCGTTACCTCCAGGTTCGAAGTTGCGGCGTTCAGGATACGCCTCCTCGACGAACGGCCCCGCCCGGAATCGACACGACCTCGGAAAAATTCTTCCGGGTCGAGCCGCCCGGGCGCGTTAGGAGTCGATGCGATGCCGACTTAGGCTCGTTTCTCGGGGCACAGATTGCCGGATTGGGCGTGCCGGATTCGCGTCGCGCGCACCGGCTCGGTCCCTCAGGGCCGGAGGAGCTACCGCCGCGCTAGCCCGGGATCACCCGCTCGATGAAGTCGAGGGGCATCGAGAGGAGGGCCGGACAGCGATCCTCGTACTCCATGCCGACGAGCAGGCGGTCCGCTCCGATGGCGAGGCTCGCCGGGAACTGCACGGACTTGCGGCGCCACTCCTCGGCCTCGGGCACGGGCGGCTTCGGAACGTCGAACATCCGTCCGATGTGGACCCAACGATGGCGCTCGGCGTCGAGCACGACGAGCATCGGCCGCCACGGCGCGCACGAGTGCACGAATCCGATGTAGTACGGCCATCGCCAGAGTCGCAGCTCGGTTCCGCCGTGGACCTCGCCGTCGCAGCGGCCGTGCACGGATTCGATCGTCGGGTCGGCATCGTGGGCGACCTCGCAGACGCCCGTCTCGAGATCGAGCAGCCGGATCACGACGAGCGGATCGACGCGGTAGACGAAGCGGAGCTCCTCGCCGACGACGAACGGCATCCAGTTCTTCTCCACGTCCTGCAACGGGCGACCGCGCAACGTCAGCTCGACCGTTCGCCCCAGCTCGACACGGTGAAGGAAGATTCTCCGCTGGCGCGCGGCGTTCTCCATGTTGAACGAGAGCAGCGTCTCACCCGCGTACCGGATGATCCTCTGGTCTTCCGGCCCGAAGCGACCATCGTTCCGGGACTCGTTCGGGTTGGGGATATCGGCGAGGGTTCCCTGATCCAGCGGGCGGAACGTCTCCGGGCAGAGGCGGAAGCCGACCATGTAGGCCTGGCCCGCGGCCGCCGCGAAGTCGTAACGAACGTTCAGGTAGAGGGTCGGTGCACCCTCGCCGTCGAGGAGCAGCGTCGGCTGCTTCACGCGGGCGGGAACGGATCGGACATCGGGCCGGAACGCGGCGAGCCTCGCATCCGAGAGTCGCCGTGCCGGGTACACGAGGTCGGTCCAGCACGTCAGGAGATCCGCCGAAGACGGAACGCCGACCGGTGTCGCCACGCGTGAGACCCCGGGCCGCACGACAGGCGCCGCCGTCCCGCCGAGGCCGGGCATCGGAGTCGCGGGAACCGGAGGCGAGATCGCGCTCGCCGCCACCTCGGCCGACGTCCGAACGATCGGTCGCGCCGGATCGTCGAGAGCCGGCAGACGAGCGTCGCCCGGGGGCGCGATCGGGACACCGGCGGCGGCTTTCGGCGGGATCAGCACGCACGGCGGCATCGCCGACATGCGCTCGGCGAGCGGGCCGTATCGCTCGACCAGGCGCTCGCGCGTCCGCAGGTCGAGGCTGTCGAGGCTCGTGCGACGCGGCTTGCGCTCGAACGGCACGGGCGCGACGCCGAGAAACTCGCATACCGCCGGCATGCATTCCTCGAGTCGGTCGTAACGGACGAGGAGAATCGGGTAGTCGACATGCGGATCCGAGAAGCGCTCGAACTGCCCCGCGACGCCGAACGGATCGGGGTCGTCGAACGAAAGCAGGTCCTCGACGCGATAGAACCGCGGATAGTGCTCGTCGTTGTGGAGCTTCGCCGCGTTGTCGGGATGCCGTGGATGCTGCGAGACGATCGCTTCGAGGAGCGAGCCGTACACGTAGAGCGCACGCGACGGCCCCGTCGGAAGCGGATACGGGAAGTGACAGACGGCGCCGCGCACCGGACGATCCGTCGTGCTCGATCGGGCCTTCGGATACTGGAACCCGAGAGTCCGACAGAGCGCCTCGGAGGCCACTCCGCCGTGAGAGACGAGCCACGCCAGACCGCGCATGCGCTCGCACGCTTCGTCTTCCGGAATCATCGGCAGCACGTTCACGCAGAAGCTCCGTTCGATTTCCTCAGGTTTCGGGCCGTGGCCCGTCGATACAGGGTGGGTTGGCCGTCGGGAGGGACGGGTCCCCCGTCGAACCTTTCGGCGCTTCATCCGACGCGGCCCAAGAGAAATCCAACGAGCCCCCATGACCGCACCCACTCGCCGTGTCCTGCTCGCCATCGGCCCCGAATCCACCGGTACGAGGGTCCTGACGAGCACGCTCTCGCAACACCCCGGGATCCAGGGAACGCCCGATGCCGATCGGCACGGCGATCTGCTCGATCCGGTCTGGTACGGCCTCGCCAAGGGCCGCCGCGGGGAGGCCCGGCAGGCTCTCGAGGCCCACGACGCCCCGCTGCTGCTCACGCGCCGGTCGATGCCCCACTCCCCGGACGGCAAGGTCGGCGCGCGCTTCTGCGAGTTCGTCGACCTGGACGCCTTTCACGATCTCGTCCGCGAATGCGGGCGCACCCTCGACGTCCTCGTCACGGTGCGAGACCCGCTCGCGAATCTCTCCTCGTGGTGCCAGAAGCGCGCTTCGGTGGCCGGGAGCCTCGAGAGCGCCTACACGCAGTACCGCGAGTCGCTGCTCCACCTCTTCGACTTCTTCACGCGGCGCAATATCCGCTTCCTGATCGTCCCGCTCGAAGCCCTCGTGGTCGGCGGCGCGTCCTACGCCCGGGGCCTCTTCCACACGCTGGGGGTCGACGCCAACGTCCAGATCGACTACGAGGCTCGCGCCGACGTGAACCAGCCGCATCACGAGTGGATCCTCGGCCAGCCTTCCGTGCTCGGAACCGGCGACTCGGCCGGCAAGACGGATCGAGCGCGAGCGTTCGCGAAGCTCGTCGACGCCGACCGCACCCGCATCGTCGAGGTCCGCGGTTATCCCGACACGATGGTCGGCGCGCTCGAAGAGGCGTCCGAGGCGCTGCTGATCGAGAATCGCGCGCCGATCGGATGGACCAAGCGTCGACGACGGGAGGCCCGCGACGACGGCCGCACCCTTCGCGTACAGGGACAGACGCTCGCGACGGTCAACACCGACGCGCTCTTCGGAGAGTCCTTCCGTCTCGTGGCGCCGAATCTCGAAGTCTACGCGGGGTGCAACTCGCAGTCGAAGCTCGCCGCCGCCCTCACGAACCTGGCGCGCCTCGTCGGCCACGCGGACTCGGCGGTGATCGAAACCCACGGGGATGAACCGGGGCGCCTCACCGCACGCTTCCTCGAAGCCGTGCTCACGAACGCGCAGATCCACGATCGCACCGAGGTCGTGCCCGCGGCGCCCGACATCGGTCGTCAGCCCGCCGGTCGCCCCAACTGCGAGAGACGCGTGATCGAGATCCAGTCGGCGCGCCTCGTTCCGCCCACTCAGCTCGACGACTCGGCCTCGTCCTACGCCGCACAGATCTGGAAGCGACGGTGCCCGGACGCCGGCGTCGAGCTACCGGCACTTCCCGAGGGGTCCACGATCGACTTCAGCGCGCGCGGCACCGGTGCCGCCTACCAGCGCGCCGGGTGGGGCGCTCCGGAACGCGCGTTCACGTGGACCCTCGGCGCCGAGAGCACGCTCGAGCTGCCGCAGAACGCCGCGAATGCGCACGCGTCCGACGAAGCCGTCGAGCTGCTCTTCGAGGCGATCGCCGCGGTCTATCCTCCCGAGCGCTCGACGCAGGCTCTCTCGGTCCTCGTGAACGGCGAGACCGTGCTCGACACGCGCATCGAGAAGCAGGACGCCGATCCGATCAGGGCGAGTGTGCCGCGCTCGGTTTGGCAGCGACGGGACCCGGTCGAGGTGACACTGCTCCACCCCGATGCATGCACGATGAAGGAGATCGGGCGCGGCGAAGGTCAGCGGCCGGTCGCGTTCGCCCTGAAGACGCTGCAGGTCCGCACCGAGACGTCCTGATCCGACGTCCACCCGGGGCCGAGCCCGCGCGCTACGAGCCCTTCCCCGGATCCGCCCCGAACAGAGCCTCCTTCGCCGGACGCCCC
The DNA here is from genome assembly GCA_964597885.1 of uncultured Planctomycetota bacterium. Taxonomy (GTDB): domain Bacteria; phylum Planctomycetota; class JACOTG01; order JACOTG01; family JAUIME01; genus CAZQZX01. Next base: position 1,220 of record CAZQZX010000135.1, on the reverse strand, counting down.
TTCACGTCGGAGGCCCGAAGCACCGCGAACGACACGTACGGATCATCGAGCGCGAGCTGCCGCACCGTGAACCCGATCCGCTCGAGCCGCAGCCGATCCCCCGAAGCCTGGACGTCGAGCACTTCCTCGAGCTCCGTAGCCCACTCCATACGGATGGATCGCCCGATCCGGAACGGAGCCTCCTCGTTCTCGAGGTCGTTGTCGGCGTCGAACCAGCCCGGGTCCGTCAGGAAGACGAGCTCGTCGTTCGAGATCACGAAGAGGAAAGCGGGCCCGCTCTCGAGATCCTCGACTTCGATCACCCGCGAGGCCTCCCACTCGAGGGTCTCGACGGTGTGCGCCGCCGCCACTTCCTCCTCGATCTTCACCGTCATCTTACGGTCGGTCCAGTAGAGCCAGGCCGAGAAGATCCCACCGAGCGTGAAACCGACCGAGAACGCCGGCGTCTCGGGGACGCGGCAGAACGTATTGAGGAGGGCGCCCACCATCCCGCCACTCAGGACAGGGACGAAGAACAGGAACTTCGCGGCGTGCGACAACGCGCCGATCGCGCCGGGCGACGGTCGCCCGGGCCATTCGACGAAGCGCCGGCGCTCCGCGTCGGTCAGCGGTCGCTCGGCGACACGCCGCACCCCCGGCCCGTAGGCCGCCGGGCTCACGCGATACCCGCGGCTCGGAACGCCGCCGATACGATCGCGCGGGCCTCCTTCTGGATCTGGGCGAGGTGCTTCTTGCCCTGGAAGCTTTCCGCGTAGATCTTGTAGATGGCCTCGGTTCCGGAGGGACGCGCCGCGAACCAGCCGTTCTCGGTGACGACCTTCAAGCCCCCGATCGCCGCGCCGTTGCCGGGCGCCTCGGTGAGCTTCGCGACGATCGCCTCTCCCGCGAGCTCCGTCGCCTCGACCTGTTCCGGCGAGAGCTTCGAGAGCGCGGCCTTCTCCTCCGCGTTCGCGGGAGCATCGATGCGCTCGTAGATCGGCTTGCCGAACCGCTCCTCGAGCGCGGCGTAGTGATCGCCCGGATCCTTCCCGGTCACCGCCGTCATCTCGGCCGCGAGCAGATCGAGCAGGATGCCGTCCTTGTCCGTCGTCCACACGCTTCCGTCGCGCCGCAGGAACGAAGCGCCGGCCGATTCCTCGCCGCCGAATCCGTATGAGCCGTCGAGCAGTCCGTCCACGAACCACTTGAAGCCGACCTGTTGTTTTACAACAATTGGCGCA
>CAZQZX010000134.1:0-18927 GCA_964597885.1 uncultured Planctomycetota bacterium | reverse complement strand
CGACCTCGCCGGTACCCGCGCCGACCTCCACGACGCGATCACCGTCCCGCCCGCGCCCGAGATCCACGACGGTCCGCGCGATGGCGCCCGACGCGGCGGGCAGACCTGCCCGCTCGTCGAACGACGCGGCCTGGCCGTCGAAGGCAGGGGGTTCATGCACCGGCGTTCACCTCGGAAGACGAAAGAGGGGAAGTCTAGCGAAGCACCGCATCCGAGGCAACCGGACCGACGGGGTCACCCGAGAGGGTTTGCGCCGGCAAGTAAAAGGGCCCGAACGTGTTGCGAAATATCAACGCCGTTCAGGCCTTTGGACGCCGATCTGGTGAATTCGATGAACATCCCCGGAGTCGGCGAGCTTGCGCCTTCCACATCTCCGCAATCGTAAGTGGCTCACATTTCTTGAATTGCAGCGTCGACAATCAATTGTGTGCACTTCTGGTCCTGGGCTTGCTTTGGAGGCTCATCGAGTCGTGCTTCGGTGACTCACAATTCAGGTCTTCGTCTGCAATTCGTTCATTTATTCCCAGATGCGTGGACGCCCTCGGGCGCCCATGCCACGTGAGCCCCTTTTTGCCCTAGGAGGTACGTTCATGGTGTTTTCCAAGAAGGCGATTGCTCTCGCCCTTCTCGCGGTCTTTGCCATCACGACCGCGGCCGTCGCTCAGCCGAACCACCTGCAGCCGGGTAGTGCACTGATCTTCCCGCTGTACGATTCCGCGCCGGGTGCCGGTACGGTGATCTGCATCACCAACCTCAACGATGACAACGTGTACTGCGGTAACTCGGACTTCCGTCGTGGCGACATCATGGTGCACTACCAGTACATCGATGGTGCGACCTGGCGCGAGTTCGATCGCTTCGAGTTCCTGACCCCGGGCGATACGCTCTGCGTCCTCGCGGACCTGCACAACCCGGAGCAGGACAGCGGCTTCCTGGTCGTCACGGCCGTCGATCCGTCCGACATGGACAAGACCGTCGACTTCGACCACCTGATCGGTTCCTGCATCGTCGTGCAGTCCGGTTTCAACTTCCTCTGGTCGTACACCCCGTACTCGTTCCGCGCCCTTCCGGGTGACGGCGCCCCGGCCGACCTCTGCAACCTGCCGAGCACCGACTCGGACGCGGATGGTGCCTGTGACTGGGACGGCGACGAGTACGATCTCTTCCCGGCTGAGCTGTACGTTGACTCGTTCTTCCAGGAGAACGGCAACTTCACGAACCAGCTGACGCTTCTCTCGATGGCCGGTGCCGACTACGAAACCGAAGTTGGCGTCCTCTTCTGGAACAACATCGAGCAGAAGTTCTCGCGGACGTTCCGCTTCACGTGCTGGTACAGCGGAGCTCTGAGCGACATCTCCGCCATCGTCACCAACCTGGGCGGAGACGCTGACGAGATCGGGCAGGGCGCTGTTGAGAACGGTTGGGCCTCTTTCACGGGTCGTCGAATCCTCGACGGTTCGGGTAACCCGGTCCAGAACGATGGTGGCGGAAACGCCATCCCGCCGATGCTCGGCGTCTTCGCGCAGTTCATCGACTCGACGGACTTCGCCGGTGGTCACGCGCTCCACTACCGTGGTTCGCTCGACGGCCTCGAGTTCCTCACGGGTGACGGCGACGCGCAGAACTAAGTTCTCAGACGTTGTTGGCACTGCTGACGGACGCGCGTAACGCGCGGCCGAGTTGAAACGCTCAAGGGCGGATCGACGATCGAAAGATCATCGGTCCGCCCTTTTTCGTTTTGCGGGGAGTCGCTAGCGCGTGCCGAACACACGCGGATAGCGGTACGAGACCTCGAGGCACAGCGTGAGCAGCGCCGTGGAGTAGACGCGTCCGCCTTCCTCGCCCCAGGCGCCGACCGGATCGAACGAGCCGCGCTCACAGCCCTTCTTCACCTGATGCTCGAGGAGCGTCTTCTGCATGGCGCGGTTCCATCGCTCCCAGTCCGAGCCACCGGCCTGGTGCATGGCGAGCGTTCCGTAGTACCAGTAGTAGAAGTCGAGCGCCGGCGGATCCCAGCGGGGAAGGCGATCGGCCAGAAGCCGCACACCCTGCCGGATGACCGGTGTCGTGGCCGGGTCTTCGCCGAGGAAGATGCGCGAGAGCACGGCGGCCGCCGTCAGCGCTTCCGTCTGATCGGCCGGGAACTCCCGCGTCTTGCCGATCGGTCGCACCGAGTAGCTGCCGCGTTCGTTGTAGCCCGCGCGGCCGTAGTCGTCGGTCATCGCGTCGAGGTAGTCGCGCACGTCGAGGAGGGCGCGCTGGTCGACGCGGAGCCCCGCCATGCGCGCCGATTTGAGCGCCATCACCATCCAGCCGGTCACGGAGATATCGTTCTCGCCCGAGCGAACGCCGTAGCGCCAGGCCGAGCGCGGGTTGCGAGCGGCCTCGACGAAGTCGATCGCCCGCTGCGCCTTGTGGAGTAACTTCGGATCGTGCGTCATGCCGTAGGCTTCGACGAGGGCGAGCGTCGCGATCGCATGCCCGTAGGTGAAGTTCTCCTGGTCGCGCGGTCCGATGCAGCCCTCGGGATCCTGGGCCGCGAGCAGCCACTGGAGGCCTCGGCGGACGGTACCTCCATGGCGATCGGTTCGATGCGTCTCGCCGATGCCGAGGAACGCGAGGAGCGCCAGTCCCGTGACGCCGACGTCGTAGGACGGATGGCCGGGGCCCCGCGTGATCGGTCCGTCCTCGCAGTGCGCGCCGAAGTCGTCGCAGTCCCACGAGCCCGCGGGATCCTGGTGGCGGGCGAGCCAGTCGAGCGCGCTCGCGATCGCGAGGTTCGGGCGGGTGGATGGCTTGTCACCGAATCCCCCGCGGTTGAACGACCCGCCTCCGCCGCCGGGGCCGAGCCCGAGGATCGCGTTGCTGTCGAAGGTGTCGTTGCGGTCCGAATCGGATTCAGAACGCGCGTCGTCGGTCGGGACTTCCGCGGGATCGGGCTCGACTTCGGTGTCGGTCAACGTCGGTTCGACGATCTCCGGTTCGACGGTGTCGGGCTCGATCTCCGGCTCGATTTCGGGTTCGAGGACTTCGAGCGTTTCCTGGACGAGATTCGCTTCGATCTTCGTGTCCGCGGCGACGGCACGCGTTCCGAAGTCGAGCTGCGCCAGGAGGAGGAGCAGCAGGCCGTGCAGTCCGAGTGAGACCAGGAGCCACGGCGTCTGTCGAAGAGACTCGAGGAGCGTCTCGCCGAAAGTGTCGGATTGGGCCGCGGTCGAAGATAGACCGGGGGCGGTCGGATCGGTCGGCATCGCATTCATCCTTCCCTAGAGGACGGGCGGCGTGATGACGCACACCCGTCGGTTCATCGACGGGAAGAGCGGCCGACTCTTCGGTTCCGGTGTTGGTTCCGTTCGGCGAGTGGAAACGGGAGAGCGCGGTGGGGGTTCGAACGGATTTCAGATCCCGCTGAACTTTCCGGCGTAGCCCACGAGCTCGACGTAGCCGTGGGCGCGAACGGCCCGACCCGCGATGCTTCCGGTGTACTCCGAGATCCCTTCCCAGTAGTCGACGCCGGTCGTGTCCTGGGTGAGGAGCTCTTGCTCGGGAAGACGCGGACGCACCTCGAGCTCGATGGAGTGTTCCGGAACGGTGAGGCGCCAGCGTGCCGGATACGTCGCGCCGGTCGAGGGGCTCGTCCAGCGATCGAGGACCTCGATCCTGAACTGATCGACCGAGAGCGGAATGCGGCGTCCGTCGGCGGTGCGGATCGTTCCCGAGCTCTTGGGCTCGATGCCGCCATCCTTCAGCCGGAGCTGGTAGAGCATCAGGTCGGTGCCGTCGTCGAGCGCGACCGAGAACCAATCCCAGCCGATCTGGTCGTCGCCGAGCTGCTGACTGCCGAACTCCTGATCGAACCAGACGCGACCGCGAACGGCTTGCGCGGGCGCGTCGGCCGAGGCCCGAAGCGTCCCCGTGGCTTCGAGGCGCGTCATCGAGTAGTAGTGCGAGGCCTGCCCGGGCAGCGGGCCCTTCAGGCTCAGTCCCGGCTCCTCGCCGTGCAGCAGAGGATCGCGCGTCGGCACGAGACGCAGCTCGAGGATCGCGCCGCGCACGATCGATCGAAGCGTCCAGCTGCCGTCGTCTTCGAGGCGGAGGCTTCGACCGAATACCGAGACGTCGAGTGTGCCTTCCTTTGCGTGTCCCCAGCCCGGTGCGGCGCGCGTGCCGAGCGAGTCGTGCGAGAAGGAACCGGCGTCGACATCGGTGATCGCCCCGTGGAACAGCAACAGGTCGCGTGTCGCCAGGCGCGACGTGCGCGTGGCCGCGTTCGGGACCAGGGCGCGGCGGAACCACGTCGCCTGGAAACCGAGCGTTCCGCCATCGCTCTCCCGCTCGAGGACGCCGGTCAGGTACCACCACTCCGTCTTGGCCCGCGGATGGCTTCCGTGGTCTTGCGGGAACACGAGCGGGCGGCCGGGGAGGGCGCGGAGGAACTCGTCGTCCGGAGCTTCGGCGATCGCCGAGGACGAGGGCGCGATGAGCGCGAGCAGCCCGAGCGTGAAGCAGACGATTACAGCGAGCAGTCTCACGGTGATCATTCCTCTCGAAGCGACAGGGCAATGGACTGGCGGCGGGCCAGGATCCAGGGAATCGTCGTGGCCATGAGCGCGGCCAGTGCGGCCAGCGCCTGGGTTCCGAGGACCGGTCCCCATGGCCAGGCGAATCGGATGGTCCACCCGAAGGACCGGAGGTTGACGACGTGGACGAGGATCCAGGCGAGGAGCGCCCCGACGGGGGCCGCGGCGAGGATCGGGTACGCCGCCAGAAGCAACGACTCGCCCGCGAACAATCGCGTGACCGTTCGCACCGAAGAGCCGATCGCGCGCAGCGTCGCGACCTCGCGCGCCCGCTCGAGGAAGAGCCCGACGAGCGTCACGGCGATTCCCACGAGAGCCATGACGGTGGCGATCGCCTGCAGCACGTAGGTCACGGCGAACGTCCGGTCGAAGACCACGAAGACGTCGCGGCGCAGCTCGGCGTTGGAGCGGACGCGCAGGAGGAATCCGCTCTCGGCGAGGGCGGCACGGACGTCGCGCGCGAGCTCACCGGCATCGAAGCCGTCCGTGACGTGGACGGCGAGCGCTTGCGCACCCGTGGCTCCGAACGCGGCGCGATAGGGCGCCGACAGGAGCGTCACGACGCCGCCGTCGCGCGCGTAGTCCCGAACGACGGCGGCGATCTCGAAGTCGCGCTCGCCATCCCGGGTCGGCATCGACAGCGACTGCCCGGCGCTCAGGTCGAAACGGCGGGCGAGCGGCTCCGAGACGAGAATCCCGCCCGACTCGAGCGCGGCCAGGGGATCGTCGACCTGTTCGAGGACGGTCTGGCATTCGAGCTCGTAGGCCGGATCGCTCCAGTCGAAACCGAGGACGAGCACGTTGTGGTCGCGGATGACGACCTCCAGAGATTCACGGGTGTCGACACTCTCGACGCCCTCGCGGTTGCGGATCAGCGAGACGGCCTCGGCCGAGATGGAAGACGGCGTGCTCGTACGCCCCGAATCGTCGGAGACGTAGAGGTCGGCGTGGAGGATGTCGCCGATCCAGCGGCGTACTTCGAGCTCGAACGAGAAGACCATGACGATCACGCCGACGGTCATCGAGAGTGCGACGGCCAGCGCGGAGGCCGAGCCTCCGGCACGACCCAGGGATCGCTCGAGCGTTCCCGCGGCGAGGGCGAGCGAGAGCGCGCCCGTGCGCTCGCCGAGCCGTCGCAGCGCGGGCAGAGTCAGCGACATGACCAGCGGAAGAAGCGACGTGGCCGAGAGCAGGAACGCGAGCGCGGCGACGAAGCCCGGCCAGAAGGATCGGGCGGGGACCGCGATCGACAGGATGCCCGCGACGGCGGCGAGCGTCCCGACGACGAGGCGCCGTGGCGTGCTCGATCGGAATCCCGATTCTTCGCGCGTGCGGCTTCCGACTTCTCTGGGGGCGGTGCGAGCGGCGTCGATGGCCGGGAACCAGCCGGCGATCAGGGCCGCGGCCACGGCGCCGAGAAGGCCGATCGCGGCGGTTGCGGCGTCGAGCGGCGCGGCTTCCGGGCGGACGAATCCATAGAGGTCGCTGACGGTCTGAGCCACGGGCGATACGAGCCCGCGCGCGAGCATGGCGCCGATCCCGAGTCCGAGGAGTCCGCCGACGGTGCCGAGCACGCCGACTTCCGCGAGCGCGATGGTGAGGATGCCCTTTCGAGTGGCACCGAGGCATCGCAGCTGTCCGAGCAGCCTCGAACGGCGTACGACCGTGAACTGCGCCGCGCTGAAGACGAGCAGGGCGCCGACCACGAGCGCGAGCCCGCCGAGCGCGACGAGGTTCAGCCGGAAGGCCTCGATCATGCGGGCGACGCGCGCGCCTCGCTGCGACGGTCGCCCCAGGCTTTCGCCGGGCTCGAGCGCGATCTCGGACGCGCGATCGTCGCGGACCACGAGGTCGATCCGGTCGACGCTTCCCACGCGGCCGAGGACTTCCTGCGCCGTCGCGATGTCGACCAGCGCGGTGTCTCGTGCGGCTTCGCCGAGCATCCCCGGCGAGTAGCGTCCGATGACGCGCAGGGTCGTCTCCTGCCCGCCGGCGAGAACGCGGAGGCGATCGCCGGTCTCGACGGCGGCTTCCCGGGCGAACTCCTCCGACACGAGCGCCGTACCCGGCTCGGTGAGGAACGCTTCGAGATCGTCGCCCGTGACTAGCGGAGCTTCGGGCTGGTCGCCATGGAAGCGCGAGGCGAGGAACGGATCGATTCCCAGGAGGACGAGCGGGATCGAGCCGCGGCGGTCCTCCTCGGTCGCGGACCCGACATCCCGTCCGAGGACGGTCACCTGGCCGGTCACGAGCGGATGCGCGCTCTCGACGGCGGGGTGATCGAGGAGGGAGCCGATTCGCGACTCGGACAATCCGCCCGGGCGCGTGATCTCGTGCGTGGCCCGCCCGGCGACCGCCTCGACGGCGTTGACGAAAGCGGTGTGAGCGGCCGATCCGGCGAGATGGATCGCGACGAAGACGGCGACGCCCGCCGCGATCGCGAGAACGGAGGCGATCGACGATGCCGGGTGTCGCCGCGCATCGCCGAGCAGAACCTCGAGGAGCACGCCCCGTCTCACGACTCGAGACTTCCTGCGTGGGTCGGTGCGGCCCGGTCCGTATCCGACGTCAGCTTCCCGTCGGTGATGTGCAGGCTCCGCGTGGCTCGCTGCATGGCCTCGGCGCTGTGCGTTGCGAGGAACAGCGTCGTCTCCCGCTCGGCGACGAGACTCTGGAGAAGGTCGAGGATGGCTTCGCCCGTCGAGCGGTCGAGCGCGCCGGTCGGTTCGTCGGCGAGGAGGATCCGCGGCCGGTTGACCAGCGACCTCGCGATGGCGACGCGTTGCTGCTGACCGCCCGACAGCTGCTCGGGCAATCGCCCCCCTTCGTCAGCGAGTCCGACGCGCTCGAGGAGGGTCGCGGCATCGCGGCGCGCGGCGGCGGCCCCGGCTCCCGCGAGACGCGCGGGAAGGGCGACGTTGTCGAGCGCCGACAGGGTCGGGACGAGGTTGAAGAACTGGAAGACGAAGCCGACCTCTTCGCGCCGGTAGCGGGCCGCGGACTCGTCGTCGAAGCTCCCGAGGTCCCGTCCGTCGACGCGGATGCTCCCCTCGTCGGGGCGGTCCATCGCACCGATCAGGTGTAGGAGGGTGCTCTTGCCGGATCCACTCGGGCCGACCACTGCGACGATCTCGCCGGCATCCACGCGCAGCGAGGCGCCGTCCAGCGCGACCGTTCGGCCGGAGCCCTCACCGTAGATGCGGGTCAGATTCTCGCCGATGACCAGGGGGTTCTTGCGTTCGCTCTCGGGGCTCATGATGCCGGGGAGTATAGCTAGCGAAAGGTATAACGGCGCGCATGCCTGTCCCCGTCCTCTATGAAGACAACCATCTCCTGGTGGTCGTGAAGCCGGTGAACGTTCCCTCGCAGGGGGATGCGTCCGGCGACCCGGACCTCCTGGGGCGTCTCAAGGAGGACGTGAAGCGTCGGTACGGCAAGCCGGGGAAGGTCTACCTCGGCCTGGTGCATCGGCTGGATCGGCCGGTCGGAGGCGTGATGGTCTTCGCACGAACGAGCAAGGCGGCGTCGCGGCTCGCGTCGCAGGTGCGGGAGCGTTCGTTCGACAAGACCTACCTCGCGGTCACCGAGGGCGTTCCCACCGCTCGAGGCGTTCTCGAGCATCACCTGTTGAAGGATCGCGAGCGCAACCACGTGCGTGCCGTCGCAGAGGGGACGCCGAACGCGAAGCGCGCGATTCTCGAGTACGAGGTCCTCGAGCGGGCGGCGGGGCGAGCCCTCGTTCGCGTGGCTCTACTCACCGGGAGAAGCCACCAGGTTCGGGTGCAATTCGCGACGATCGGGCACCCGCTCTTCGGGGATCATCGCTACGGCCGGGCGAGAGGGAGTCAGCAGCAGCTCGCGCTGTGGTCGTTCGCGCTCGAGCTGGAGCATCCGACGCGCAAGGAGCGAATGCGGTTTGCGTGCTTGCCGCCGATCGATCGGGAGCCGTGGCAGGAGCTCGCGGGGGCGCTGTCGAAGCTCGATGCCTCGACTTGGTCGGAAGGGGAGAAAGGGAAGGGGAGTGAAGCTTGACCGCGTCCGGGAAGCGCGGTGAGCGCTCCCCGGACACGGAGAGTGGTTTCGTTATTCGAGGTCGTCCTTCTTCTGCTGCTGGACGTTGTCCGGCGCGCCGGTGATCGACGGGGTGCGGTACTTCATGTACCACTCGCCATCGATGTAGACCCACGGATCCTCGGTGACGGCTTCCTTGATCGGCGCCTTCTCGAAGAGCGGGTGATCGGCCTTCCAGCGATACTTCACGGACACGGTCGCGGTCTCGCCTTCGATCTCGAGCTTGAGGATCTCGAACGAGTAGTAGTTCACGAAGCCCTTCGAGCTCACGAACTCCTTCTTACTGACCCGGTCACGAATGTCCGGGCTCATCATGTCGTACTTGCGATCGTAATCCTTGGTGACGCGGCAGTCCCAGATCTCGGCCACGCGCTTCTCGAGGCGGGCGGCGATCGCGTCGGGGTCGGCGCTGCTCTTCGTGCAGGCGATGATGAGCACGGTGAGGAGCGCGAGCTGGGCCGCCGTCGCGCAGGTGTTTCGGAGCAGAGTCTTCATCGGTCGATTTCTCGCCTCTGTGGGTTCGTGGTCCGGCGGGTCCACGGACGCGGATGCTGCAGCGTCCGGCTGTACACAGGTTTCCCGCCACGACCCGACTGTCGGCATTCCCGACGGGACAGCTGAAGAAAAAAGCTCGGGGCGGCCCCCGGAAGCGGATGGGGCGCAGGAAGGAACCCCCGAAACGGCTATAATGCGGCGACAGCATGGGCCGCGGCGTCGCGCTCGTGCGGAACCGGATACCCGAGGAAGAAGAAGGCAGACACGGCGAATGAAGCGCTCTCCGCATCCCCATACGTTCTCCGTTCCTGGTCCGTGTACGCGTCTGTCGAGGCTCGTCCTGGCGGTGCTGGCGGTCCTGGTCGTCGGCAGCGGCGCCCGCGCGTGGGCGCAGGACCTCGACGGCTTCTCGAAGGACGCGGCCCGCGCGCAGCTCGAGCTCGAGCGGCTCGCGAAAGGCTTCCCGAAGGCGGAGGCCTACCGCGCTCACCTGGAGCGGATCACGCGTGAGCCTCACCCGGCGGGGAGTGCCGAGAATCGGAGGGTGGCCGACTACCTGGCGACGACGATGTCCGCCGCGGGGCTCGAGGTCCGCAATCACGACTACGACGTCTATATCCCGCCCGTCCCGGGCGAGATCGATGTGGCTCTGGTGCGGCCGATTCGCATGCCGCTCAACACGCAGGAGTTCATCCTCGAGGAGGACCGTTTCTCGGGCGACGCTCGGCTGACACCCGGATGGAACGCGTTCTCGGGGAGTGGCGACGTCACCGGCGAGGTCGTTTATGCGAACCGCGGGACGCGGGAGGATTTCCGGCAGCTCGCGGGGCTCGGCGTCGACGTGCGCGGCAAGGTCGTGGTGGTGCGCTACGGCGGAAACTTCCGCGGCTACAAGGTGAAGTACGCACAGGAAGCGGGCGCTATCGGTGTTCTCCTGTACAGCGATCCTGCGGACGGGGGGTACCGCGCGGGGCCGGAGTATCCCGAGGGACGGCACCTCTCGGCGACGACGATCCAGCGCGGATCCGTGCTGACGCTACCGTACTCGGGCGACCCGCTGACGCCGTTCGAGGCGGCGCTGCCGGTGGACGAGGAAGACACGCCCGCGCGGCTCGAACCGTCTGCGGTCGCGTTCCATCGGATTCCCGCGACGCCGTTGCCGCACGCATCGGCGGCCGAGATCCTGCGCCGCATGAAGGGGACCGCCGCGCCGCGAGCGTGGCAGGGCGGGCTTCCGTTCACATATCGCCTGGCCGGCGGGTCGGAGCTCCAGGTGCGGGTCCGCGTGGATCAGCCGTATCGCCTGACCCGCATCCGCAACGTCGTCGGCACGCTTCGCGGGACGGATTTCCCGGACGAGTGGATCGTACTCGGGTGCCACTACGACGCGTGGACGTTCGGTGCGGTGGACCCGTGCTGCGGCACGGCGACTCTGCTCGGTCTCGCGGAAGCGCTCGGTGCGGCGGCGGCGAAGGGATATCGTCCGCGGCGCTCGATCCTGATCGCTCACTGGGATTGCGAGGAGCACGGGATCATCGGCTCCACGGAATGGGTGGAGCAGTTCCGGACGCTGCTCGGCTCCAACGGCGTGGCGTACATCAATGCGGATGCCGCGGCGTCGGGGCCGCGGTTCGGCGCTTCGGCATCGCCTTCGCTGAAGAAGCCCATCATCGATGCGACGCGATCGGTCCTGCATCCGGGGACGCAGTCAACGCTCTTTGACCTGTGGATGGGGCGCACGCCGGCAGCGACGAGCCCCCCGATCGGCAACCTCGGGGGAGGGAGCGATCACGTCGCGTTCTACACGCTGGTGGGCGTGCCCTCGGGGTCGATGAGCTTGTCGGGCAACTCGCCGATCTATCACTCGGCCTACGACAGCTTCGCCTGGTATGAGTCGTTCGGCGATCCGACCTTCGAGTTCGGCCCGACCGTCACCCGCTTGCAAGCCGTGCTCGCCACACGTCTCGCGAACGCGGACGTCCTGCCCTACGACGTGACGCGGTACGCGGTGGACCTCGAGCGGCACGTCGCGTCGCTCGAGAAGCGCGCCAAGGAGCTCGGACGCGAGTCGCGCTTCCCGGCGCTCCGCGAAGCCCTCGGGCCGCTCGCGAAGGCGGCGTCCGACTTTGAGCGCGCGCGCGACGGATGGCTCGCGAAGGGCGCCCCGGCCGCAGCGGATGTCCGGTCGGTCAACACCGACCTGATCGGACTCGAGAAGGCCTTCATCTCACCGGGGGGCCTGCAGTCGCGTCCGTGGAGCCGTTCGCTGTACGCGAGCCCGGATCCGTTCAGCGGCTACGCGTCGTGGATGCTACCCGGCCTTCGCTACGAGCTCGAGGCGGTGTCCGACCCCGAGCTGGCCCGCTGGGAGAGGACTTACGTCCGGGCCATCGAGGACCTGACCCGCCGGATCGCGGCGCTCGCGAGGCGGATGAAGCCCTAGCCGATCCCGGTCCTCGACCGCCGCAGCCCACGAAATCCCGGCCATTCCGGGCCCGAGAGTGTCTCCCTTGCGGGCCGCGGAGTGTCACCGGCCCGCCCACGGGTGACGGAAATTCGCCCATTCCCCGCGCCGGCTTTTTTCCAACGATCCCGTCTGAATTTCGTTAAGGGTAATGGCGTCATGATTTTGCAGGCCTGCGCGGCGTATGGTCGCACCGCTCCGGCACGTGCGTTGCGCTGCTAGAATCTCGCGATCGGCGAAAATACATAAAACCGTCGGTGCGTAAGAAGCATCCAGTAGCAGACAAGAGACGAACAACAGTTCGCAGAAACACGGTAGAGAAACGCCAGAAGGCAGCCGAACAGGAAAGAAGGAGGGACACGATGAAACAGAGTCGAGAGCAGCACCGGAAGATGGAGCTCTTCCTCGAAGGGCTGGGCGAAAAACTGTCGTCGGACGAATTGCACCACTACGTCGACTTGAGCTTGCGCATCGACGAGCTTCTGGATCGACGCATCGCCGTGCGCAAGAAGAGCGCGTAGACGACACCCCCAACTTGACTGGGCTTCGGCCCGGGAGGACACCATCGACTTTTCAAGCGATGGATGAGAGCAGTCGCCCTCACGGACGACTGCTCTTTTCTTTTGGGGACTTTCCCCTCGAGTGCCACGCCGCCGGTTTCGTACCGCCGCCGACTCTCCCGCCAGCAGACCGCTAGCGTCGGCGTAGCGTGAAGAGCCCCATCCGCCACCCGATGCGCGTCCGGGTGATCGTCTCGAAGGCATCGCTCGCCGCTTCGAGGAAACGCTCGGCCCGCCGCCGATCGACGACGTACCCGACCACATACCCCGACGGCCGCACCACCCGGGCGAGCCGTTCGGCCGTGAGCTCGAGATAGGCCGCGCTTCCCGGCAGATCCTTCATGACGGTCGCGTTGCGGCCCCGCGCGACGAGGCTGCGGAAGGCCGAAGATCGCAGGAGGGTCAGCGGGTGGAAGCTGTTCTCCTCGAGGACGAAACGCGATACCACCAGATCGAGGCTCGAGGGCTCGAGCTCATCGAGGAACGCGTTGATGTCCTCGAAGCGGTAAGCGTCGAGCCGCGTGCGGAATCGGGGAAGACCGACGCAGGCGAACGACTCACCGACCGAGTCCGAGAGCTTTTCGGAGAGACGCGTCCTTCGTCCGGGGCCGAGCTCGACGACGTCGAGGCCGTCGAGCGCCCGGCGATCCCCGTGCAGCCGGAGGAGCTCGGCGAGGATCGGGGCGAAGGGAGCCAGGGCCCGATCGTTCTGACCGAGCCAGGCTGGTACGACGTCCGCGTAATCGCGCGCACTCCGGATCCCCGGTTCGGCGGTCCAGTCCGGATTCGTCGCGTTGGCGGAGGTCACTGCGCCAGCACCCCCGCGAGCTCGACCAGCCCCGGCTCCAGAGTGCGTGGTTTGCCGACGACGTCGCGAAGGGGAGTGGTCGCGACCGCGCCGTCGCGGATGCCTACCAGGACACCCGCCTCGCCGCGTTCGAGCGCCTTCACCGCGCCGTAGCCGAGCTTCGCGGCCAGGATGCGGTCGGCTGCGCCGGGCGTTCCGCCGCGCTGGATGTGACCGAGCCGCGTTTCCCGAAGCGTGAAGCCGAGGTGCGTCTCCTCCTCGCGGAAGTAGCGCATCAGCCGAGCGAGGTTGTAGTCCGCGCCCTCCGCGACGACGAGCATCGCGTGGTTCTTGCCGCGGGCGTGTGCCGATCGAAGCGTGCGAGCGACGTCGGCCGGGTCGGTCTCGACCTCGGGAATGAGGATGCAGTCGGCGCCGCCGGCGAGCCCGGCCATGAGGGCGAGGTATCCGCAGTCGCGTCCCATCGTCTCGACGGCCGAGGCTTTTCGGTGCGACGACGCGGTGACGCGCAAGCGGTCGATCGCGTCGAGGGCGACGTCGAGCGCGGTATCGACGCCGATCGAGATGTCCGTCCCGTTGAGGTCGTTGTCGATCGTGGAGGCGATGCCGATCACCGGGAAGCCCCGATCGGTCAGCGCCAGCGAGCCGGTCTGCGAGCCGTTCCCACCGATCACGACGAGACCGTCGATATCGCGGCTCTTGAGCTGATCGAGCGCCTCGGTGACTCCCTCGTCGGTGCGGAAGCGTTCGGATCGGGCCGTGCCGAGGACGGTGCCGCCGTGCTGGAGGATGTCGCCGACGTCGCGTCGGCCGAGCTCGCGGAAGTCCCCCCGAACGAGGCCGGCGAAGCCCTCGCGGACGCCGTAGGTCTCCATGTTCAGCGCGGCGCCGGTACGGACGACGGCGCGGATCGCTGCATTCATGCCCGGGGCGTCGCCGCCGCTCGTGAGTACCGCGATTCGCGTCATGGAGTTCGCGTCATGGATGGTGTTCGGATCGGGCCGTGCTCGATCGCGGCTCGGGAGCGCGCAAACAGGGCCGCACGCCACGTCCGGTTCGAGGAGGTTGATCTCGCGAGAGGCGACTGGAACAATGTCCCCTCGGCGATCTGAAATCCATCCATCGAGTGAGGCGCGACGAGCATGGACACCGCGAGTCCTACGACCGGCACACCCCTTTGGACCCCCGACCCCAACCGCATCGAGAACGCGAATCTAACATCGTTCCTTCGGTCGGTAAACCAGCGCTTCGGCCACTCCTTCGAGGACTACGCCTCGCTTCATCGATGGTCGATCGAGTCGCCGGAGGAGTTCTGGACGGCGGTCTGGGAGCTCGGCGAGGTTCGCGCGAGCGTGCGGGGTGAGCGTGTCGTCGATCGTTACGACCGCATGCATCCGGATCGCGAGCAGGGGGCGCGCTGGTTTCCGGACACGACCCTGAACTTCGCCGAGAACCTCCTGCGCGAGCGGGATGGCGACGCGATCGTGGCGAGACGTGAGGACGGCGTGATCCGTCGCGTGTCGTGGGCGGAGCTCCGTCGAGAGGTCGCCCGCGCGGCCCGCGGCCTCCGCGAGCTCGGGATCCGGCCGGGAGACCGCGTCGCGGGATACCTGCCGAACATCCCGGAGGCGATCGTGGGCATGCTCGCCGCGACCAGCCTCGGCGCGATCTGGTCGTCCTGCTCGCCGGACTTCGGATTCGACGGGGTCGTCGATCGGTTCGGTCAGATCGGACCGCGCGTGCTGCTCACCGCGGACGCCTACCACTACAAGGGCAAGGAGCACGACTCGATCGCGGTGGCCGAAAAGGTCGCCGAGGCCATCGACTCGATCGAGCGCACCGTCTGCATCCCGTTCATCGGAAAGGCGGATGTCCCGGACTCGATGATGACCTGGGCGACGCTTCTGGGTGCCGACGACGATCCGGACCTCGTGTTCGAAGCGATGCCGTTCGATCACCCCGTGTACATCCTCTACAGCTCGGGGACGACGGGCAAGCCCAAGTGCATCGTCCACGGCGCGGGGGGGACGCTCCTCGAGCACATCAAGGAACTGATGATCCACTCGGATCTCAAGCCGGGAAGCCGCTTCTTCTATCACACGACCTGCGGCTGGATGATGTGGAACTGGCTCGTCAGCGGCCTCACGGTCGGCGCGACCGTCTATCTGTTCGACGGCTTCCCGTTCCATCCCGACGACAAGGTGCTCTTCGACTTCGTCGCCGAGGAGAAGATCGAGTTCTTCGGGACGAGCGCCAAGTACATCGCCGCGGCGGAGAAGTCAGGGCTTGTTCCGCGCGAGACGCACGACCTCTCGGCCTTGAAGACCCTCTTCTCGACCGGCTCGCCCCTTTCGCCGGAGAGCTTCGAGTACGTCTACCGCGACATCAAGGCGGACGTCCACCTCGCGTCGATCTCGGGGGGCACGGACATCGTCGGGCTCTTCGCGGGCGGCAACCCGACCCAGCCGGTGTACCGCGGCGAGATCCAGTGCATCCCGCTCGGCAAGGACGTCCGGGTGTTCGACGGCGACGGAAACGCGGTGGTCGGCGAGAAGGGCGAGCTGGTGTGCGTGCGTCCGTTCCCGGCGATGCCCGTGTGCTTCTGGAACGATCCGGACGGTTCCCGCTACCACGCGGCGTACTTCGACGTGTTCCCCGGGATCTGGCGGCACGGGGATTGGGTCGAGGTGACCGAGCGCGGCGGGATGCTGATCTTCGGCCGCTCGGACGCCGTTCTGAATCCCGGAGGGGTCCGCATTGGAACCGCGGAGATCTATCGCGAATGCGAGAAGCTTCCGGAAGTCCTCGAGGGGCTCGCGGTCGGGCAGGAGTGGGAAGGGGACGAACGCATCGTCTTGTTCGTGAAGCTGCGGGAAGGGGCGGAGCTCGATGAGGATCTCGTGCGACGCATCCGAGGGCAGATTCGCGAAGGAGCGAGCCCGCGCCACGTGCCGGCCCGTGTCGCGGCGGTCCCGGATCTACCGCGGACGAAGAGCGGCAAGATCGTCGAGCTCGCGGTGAAGAACGTGTTGCACGGGCGTTCGGTCAAGAACACCGAGGCGATGGCCAACCCGGAAGCGCTCGAGTTCTTCAGGAATCGCCCTGAGCTGGCGTCGTGACGCGAGGCGAGGGCTGCGGAACCGCCCGGTAGAAGCTGCCGGGAAGCTGGAAGCCGACGATGTCCTCGGCGAGGCGGGCGGCTTCCACGTAGGCCGGCAGATCGATTCCCGTTTCGATGCCGAGCTCCTGGCAGAGGAACGCGACGTCCTCGGTGCACACGTTGCCGGCCGCACCTTCCGCGAACGGACAGCCGCCGAGCCCACCGACCGATGCGTCGATGATGCGCACGCCTTCGAGCAGCCCCGCGTACACGTTCGCGACGCCGAGGCCGCGAGTGTCGTGCAGGTGGAGCGAGATCTCGGGACCCGGGAATCGCTCGCGGACGGCGCCGATCAGCCGGCGCAGCATGTCCGGGGTCGCCCAGCCCATCGTGTCGGCGAGGCAGATCTCCTCGACCGAATCTCCCGCTTCGTCGATCTTCTCGATGACGCGAGCCAGCACGGGGAGCACGCGATCGCTGTCGATCGGCCCTTCGTAGTTCGTGCCGAACGCGGTCGACACCATCAGGCCATGCACGCTCTTCCCGGCGTTGCCAAACGCCGCGACCCAATCGGGGATCGTCTCGACCAGGGCGTCGACGGTCGTGTTGTTGTTGCGCTTGAGGAAACGTTCGCTCACCGCGAAGCTGATCCAGCCCTGGTTGTCGAGCCGGTCGCTCAGAGCTTCCCCTCGCTCGAAACCGTGCAGGTTCAGGTACAGCGCCGTGTACCGGACGTCGTCGACGCGATCGAAGCCCGCGACGACCTCTTCGGCATCCGCCATGGTGGGGAGTCGGTCGGGACGCACGAACGATGCGACCTCGATCGCCTTGACGCCCGTCGCACTCAGAGCATTGATCAGCGCGATCTTGCGCTCGGTCGGGATGATGCGAGAGAGCGTCTGGAAGCCCTCCCGCGGGCCGACCTCGCGGATGAGAACACGATCGGGAAGTGCCATCAGGACTCTCCAATCCGGTCGAGGGTTCGTTGGGCCAGGGCGCCGGAGGGCTCATCGGGGACGTTCTCGATGAGCCACCGCGCCGCCGTGCGCGCTTCGTCGAGCCGCCCGAGCTTCTCGCAGACGGTCATCATTCGAACGCGGACCGGCTTCTGCCGGGCCGCGCTGTCGCCCGCGCCCGCGAGCGCGGCGACCAGATGCTTGCGTGCGCCTTCGTTGTCGTCTTGCCGCGATAGAATATCGGCGCTCTCCCGATTGGCGGTATAGGCCGTGGGCTCGCGCGCGATCGCTCGCTGGAACGCGACCAGCGCTTCCTCGCGGCGTCCGGCCTCCATCAAGAGGTTGCCCATGCGCGTGGCGGGGCCGCTTCCGAGGAGCTCTTCGCCCGGGATCGAGTCGAGGAGCTGGATCGCCTCGTCGAGCCGTTCGCGTGCGTCTTCGGGGCGTCCTTGCTTTCGCAATGCGCGCGACTGGGCGCTCAGCGCGTCGACGAGAAGGTACGTGCTGTGGGGCAAATCCGGGCGGATGCTGAGCAGCTTGCGCGCCGTGTCGATTGCGGGCTTGAAGCTCGAGTCTTCGATCCAGAGCGTCGCGAGGCGCCGCAGGATGTCGTAGTTCGTCGGATCTTTTTTCTCGAGCGAACGAAGCAGACGGATCGCCTCGCGGGTGAGACCGGATCCCTCGAGCGTCGAGACGTCGTCGAGCGACTGGATCACCCCGAGCATGTCGCGCGGGTGCTTCAGCGTCTCGAGCGGAGGCAGATCACTGGAGCCGGGTCCGATGGCCACGTAGCCGAGCGCCTGGAGGCGGCGGCTTTCCTCGGCACTCGCGACGATCGGAGCCCCGGTACCGTCGCTCTCCGCCTGATCGCGGCGGATGCTTTCGATCTCGCGCCGCAGGCTCTCCACGCGCTCGGGCTGCTCGGCCGCGAGGTTCGCGCTCTCGTCCGGGTCGCTCTTCAGATCGAAGAGCTCGGGCGTCGGGCCCGCGATGAGCTTGTAGCGCTCGTCGCGAACCTGGAACAGCGGCGACCACCCGTAGGCGTCCCAGGGCAGCATCGTCTCGCTGTAGGAGAGCACCGGCTCGTCATCGCGACCGCTCTCGAGCGCGACGCGGAGGCTTCGCCCCTGGATCTCGTCATCGTCGACGGGAACGCCCACGAGGTCGAGGATCGTCGGAGCGACATCGACGTGCCGCGCCAGCGATGACACGCGTCTCCCGCCGGCAATCGCCCCGGCCCCGTGGATGACGAAAGGAACGTGCTGCGTGTCGCGGTACACGAACATGCCGTGCGTGTCTTCCTGGTGCGGTCCGGCGAAGCCCTCTCCGTGATCGGCAACCACGACGATCAGCGTCTTGTCGAGCATCCCCTTGCCTTCGAGGAAGCCGAGGAGCACGCCGATGTTGTGATCCATGAAGGCGACCTCGGCGTCGTACGCGTCGCCTCGCTCGTCGCCGGTGTCGAAGTAGAACTTCGGATAGGGATCGTTCGGCAGATGCGGATCGTAGTAGTGGACCCACAGGAACCAGGGGCGCTTCGGATCGAACCGGGACGCGAGTGCGTCGGCAGCGCGGGTGACCTCATGCGCGGGCCGCGACGGGTCGTAGGGGCCCTTGCGCTCCATGCTGCGCGGGTCGTCGTCGTAGTGGTCGAAGCCCTGCGAGAGGCCGTACCGTCGATCGAGGACCATCGACGCGACGACACCGCCGGTCTGGTACCCGACGGCCGACAGGCGTTCGGCCAGGGTCGTGCGGGCATCGGGCAGCGAGTAGAACGCGTTGCCGCGCACTCCGTGGAACGGGGGAGACGCCCCGGTGAGGATCGACGTGTGCGAGGGCAGGGTGGTCGGCGTCGCGGCCGTGGCCTCGTCGAAGACCACGCCTTCCCGCGCG
>CAZQZX010000133.1:0-18963 GCA_964597885.1 uncultured Planctomycetota bacterium | reverse complement strand
TTTATCTCGGAACGCAGAATGACCCAACCGGAGGCGGGCGTCCGCCTGACGAGCGACGCAGGCGTGGCGACCCTCGAGATCGACTGCCCGCCGCTCAACGTCCTCGACATCCAGACCCTCGAGGAAGTTCTCGGAGCGATCGGCAGCCTTTCCGCCGACGAGACCAAGGTGCTCGTCCTGCGCGGGCGCGAAGGAGCGTTCTCGGCCGGACTCGACGTCCGCGAGTACGCCGGCTCGAGCTTCACCGACCTGATCGATCGATTCCACGGCATCTTCCGACGGCTCGTGTCGGTCGACTTCCCGGTGGTCGCGGTGGTCGACGGCTACTGCCTCGGAGCCGGGCTCGAGCTCGTGTCGGTGTGTGACTTCACCATCGCGAGTGACGACTCGGTGCTCGGCCAGCCGGAGATCGGCCTCGGACTCTTCCCGCCTGTCGCTACCATCGTCCTCCCTCGCCTGATCGGGATCGCGCCCGCGAACGAGTTGATCCTGACCGGTCGCCGCGTCTCGGCCGCCGAAGCGTGGGACATGGGATTGATCTGGCGATCGGTCGCGCGGGAAGACCTCGAGCAAGAAGCCCAGAACCTCATCTCGTCGCTCACGCGCAACAGCGGCTCGGTCCTTCGACTCGCCAAACGAGCGATGTACGGACGGTTCCGCATGCGCTTCATGGAGGAGCTCGCCGAGCTCGAGTCCCTCTACCAGAACGAACTGATTCGCCTCGAAGACACGGCGGAAGGACTCGCCGCGTTCCTCGAGAAACGAAAGCCCGTCTGGAAAGACTGCTGATTCCGGACGCCAGGCTCACAGGAGAGAACACATGAAGATCGAGAAAGTCGGGGTCGTGGGATGCGGCCTCATGGGGGCCGGCATCGTCCAGGTTTCCGCTCAGGCCGGCTACAAGGTCACGGTGTCCGAGATCAGCGAAGACGCCCTGGCCGCCGGACAGAAGAAGATCGCGCAGTCGCTGAAGATCGCGGTGCGCAAGGGCAAGATGGAGCAGGAGAAGGCCGACGCCGCGCTCGCGAACATCGAGGGCGTCACGGACGTGAAGGCCCTCTCCGGCTGCGATCTGGTCATCGAGGC
This sequence comes from uncultured Planctomycetota bacterium, assembly GCA_964597885.1. Taxonomy (GTDB): domain Bacteria; phylum Planctomycetota; class JACOTG01; order JACOTG01; family JAUIME01; genus CAZQZX01. The sequence continues at coordinate 17,877 of CAZQZX010000133.1, read as the reverse complement.
CGCCACCGAGAACATCGAGCTGAAGAAGCAGATCTTCGAGACGCTCGACGCGGGCCTCGCCGATCACGCGATCCTCGCGAGCAACACGTCGTCGCTTCCGATCACGGACATGGCGGCGGTGACGAAGCGGCCGGATCGATTCCTCGGCATGCACTTCTTCAACCCGGTCCCGCTGATGGAGCTGCTCGAGATCGTCCGCGCCCAGACGACGAGCGACGAGACCCTCGAGGCCGGCAAGGCGTTCGGCGAAGCGATCGGCAAGCGCGTCATCGTCGCGAAGGACACGCCCGGCTTCGTCGTGAACCGGCTGCTCATCCCCTACATCCTCGACGCGGTGCGCCTGTACGAGTCGGGCGTGGCGACCGCCGAAGACATCGACGCGGGCATGAAGCTCGGCTGCGGCTATCCGATGGGCCCGCTGACGCTCCTGGACTTCGTGGGCATCGACACGACAGTCTTCATCTGCGACATCATGTTCGACGAGTTCAAGGACGCGAAGTACGCCGCCCCGACGCTGCTCCGACGCCTGGTCGCGGCCGGACATTTCGGGCGCAAGACCGGACGCGGCATCTACGACTACTCGAAGTGAGCCTGACGATGAATTCGAGCTACGGATGGATCGCGGGGCTTCTCGCCCTGTTCCTCGTCGCGGGATGCCAGTCGCCGAAACACGAGACGACGAAACACGAGACGCCGAGCGACGCGGCCGAGACCGACACGACGGCCACGAGCGACGAGGCGGCAACCGGCGATGCGCCGACGCCCGCCGAGAAGCCCGAGCCGCGCCCGGTGGTGCTGTCGGGTGCGACGGACGGGCCGGTGCGCGCGACGCTCGCCATCGCGAGCACCGACGTCGAGCTCGGCGACTGGATCGAGGCCGAAGTCACGATCACGAACGCCTCGAGCGATCCCACGCGGATCAAGCAGCTGGCCCACGATACGCAGAGCGTCTCGTTCGCGATCGTCTGGAACGAGTCGACGTCGTTCGAGTTCGAGAAGCTCGTACACTTCGGCGGCTCCCCGCGCGAGTGGGAGTCCCCCCTCCTCGAGCCCGGCGCTTCGGCGACCGAGAGCTTTCGCATCCCCACGCTCGTCGCCGGTCCGATGCAGATCGGGGTGCGCTATCGTGGCGCGGGTGAGGACCTCGTGCGCAGCGACGCCATCACGGTGAACGTGGGTGCTCCGGAAGGGGCGCGGCTCGGCGCCCGTCTCGAGACGAACTACGGCGAGCTGGTCGTCGGCTTCTGGCCGGACATCGCGCCGAATACGTCCCTGCACTTCGTCGAGCTGACGAAGAAGGGCGACTACGACGACGTCTACTTCCATCGCCTGTACCGCGGCTTCGTCCTGCAGGGCGGCGATCCGTTCGGCAACGGAACCGGGGACTTCGGCTACAAGCTGCGCGCCGAGTTCAGCGAGGAGAAGCATCTGCCGGCGGTGCTGTCGATGGCACGCGGTGAGGATCTCGACAGCGCGGGCAGCCAGTTCTTCATCTGCCTGGGCGAAGCTTCGCATCTCGACGGCGGCTACACCGCGTTCGGCGAGGTGATCGAAGGCTTCGAGACGACCGTCCGCAAGATCGAGAGCGAAGCGCAGACGCGCGACGGGTCGGATCAGCTGTACGACGACGTCTTCATCAAGAAAGCCACTGTCGAGGTCGTCGCGTCCGCCACGTCCTCCGACTCGAAGGGATAAGGAGATCCAGCCATGGAATTCGAGAACATTCTGGTCGAGCTGCGCGCGCCCATCGCGGTGGTCACGATCAATCGACCGCGCAAGCTCAACAACGTCGACATCCGATCGCTCGAGGAGCTCGGCGAAGCGTTCCTCGCGATCCGCGACAACGACGACATCCGCGGCGTCATCCTCACCGGCGCCGGCGAGCGCGCCTTCGTTTCGGGAGCCGACATCGCCGAGCTGCAGACGCTGAACGGTCTCACCGCGCCCAAGGTCTCGCGCGCGGGTCAGAACACGTACGACATCATCGAGAATCTCGGCAAGCCCGTCATCGCGGCCGTCCACGGCTATGCGCTCGGCGGCGGATGCGAGCTCGCGATGGCGTGCACCCTGCGCTGCGCCTCGGACAAGGCCCGCTTCGGCCTGCCGGAGGTCAACCTGGGGATCATCCCCGGATACGGCGGCACGCAGCGGCTCGCGCGCCTGGTCGGCAAAGGTCGCGCGATGGACATGGTGCTCACCGGCGAGATGGTGAAGGCCGACGAAGCCCTTCGTATCGGCCTCGTCAACAAGGTGTTCCCCAAGGACGAGCTCCTCGCCGAGACCGAAAAGTACCTGGAGCTCATCCTCGCGAAGGGCCCGGTCGCCATCCGTTACGCGATCGACGCCGTGAACCGCTCGACCGACCTCGCCCTCGCCGACGGTCAGTTCCTCGAGTCGAGCCTCTTCGGATCGCTCGCCGCCACCGAGGACTTCCAGGAAGGCATGAAGGCTTTCCTCGAGAAGCGAAAGGCCGAGTTCAAGAACCGCTGACACTTTTTCTGGAATTTCCGACTACCCGAATCGTCTTCTGATTCGTCCTTGTTACAGCACGCTTACCAACGAGGGCGTGATCTCGGCGTATCCTGACTGCGGGTACGGGTGAGAACGCGCGGCAAAGCTCTTCTGCCGGGGGGCCGAGTCGCGCGGGGGTCCGGTCGGAAACTGGAGGTGTCAGATGAAGCATCCCGTTCGGACGTACCGCTCTGCCTTCACCAAAGCTCTGGGAGCCGAATCTCCGGGAGTGGGGTCGGCGCTCCACGCTCGAATTCTGGCCATCCTGGTGCTCGCCGCGTTCGCCGCCATCTTCACGGTGCCGGCCGCCGCTGCCGACGGCGATCCCGCGGACGGCTACGACGCGGTATGGAAGGTGACCTCTCTCGATCCCGACGTGCGAGCCCGGGCGATCGCCGAGCTTCGCAACGACGGACGGCGTGGGCTCGAACGCCTCCTCGAAGCCCACGCCGAGCACTGGCCGCGCCTGCAGACCGCCAGCCTCGAGCTCACCGACCTCCCCTTCCTGCGGCTCCTCGGCGACGCGATCGACAAGGTCGCGGGACAGAAGCATGCCGACGTGTCGCGGCTCTTCTGGTTCACGGACTTCGAACGGGCCTGCGCGGCCGCCCGCGCGGAAGGAAAGCCGGTCCTCTCGCTACGACTCCTCGGGCGGCTCGACGAAGAGCTCTCCTGTGCGAACAGCCGGTTCTTCCGTACGATCCTCTACCCGAACAGCGCCATCGCCACTCGCTTGCGGGAAGACTGGATCCTTCACTGGGAGAGCGTGCGGCCGGCGCCGCGTATCACGATCGACTTCGGTGACGGACGCCGGATCGAGCGCACCATCACCGGCAACAGCATCCACTACGTTCTCGATGCCGACGGCAACGTCCTCGACGCACTGCCGGGCCTGTACGCTCCTGACGTCTTCCTCGAGCGGCTCGACGAAGCCCGCGGCACGCATGCGCGGCTCGTCTCCCTTTCGCAGCCGGAACGCGCCGAGCTCCTGCCGCGCTTCCATCGAGCGGCGGCGGGCGCGCTCGAAGATCGCTATCGGAAGGACCTGGCGGTCGCGATCCCGTGCGCCGAAGAGCTACCTGGCGCCGACGCCTCACTCGAAACGTGGGAAGCTCTCGGAAGGCTGCGCCCCGAGCGGTCCCGCATCGACGGCGTGTCGCGAGGTCTGATCGGACGACTGCACCCGACAGCGGACGAGGCAATGAAGCGCACGGTCACGAAGCGCTTCGTCGAGGATCCGATGCTCGAGATCGTCCGAGGGCTCGAACGATCCGTTGCCGCCGACACCGCTCGCAACGACTACGTCCTGCGGCGCACGATCCTCGAGTGGCTCGCCGAGGGCGACGCTTCAACGAAGGACGTCACCGCACTCAACGATCGCGTCTACGCGGAGCTCTTCAAGACTCCGCACGACGATCCGTGGATGGGCCTCGACAGCAAGGACGTGTTCACGGGCCTTCGCGGAAGGGGGCTCGTGCTCGAATGATTCACGCCGGTAACCGGACCCGCGTGTGGCGAGCGCCTGGAATCTCAATCCTCCGGGCGCTCGCCGGCCGGCGCCATCTTCACGAGCCGCGGCCGGAATGTCGCGATCGACTCGACCAGGTCGGCCTGCGCCCGCATGACGTCGTCGATGTTCTTGTAGACCATCGGCGCCTCGTCGAGTCCCGCCGACATCAGCTTGACGCCGGAATCGCGTAGCCGCGCCTGCACGTCCGGCCACTCGATCGTCTTCTTCGCCTTCGTCCGGCTCATGACGCGTCCCGCCCCGTGCGCCGCCGAATCGAGCGCGTCCGAGCTGCCCTTCCCGCGCACGACGTAGGTCGGTGTCGCCATCGATCCGGGGATGATCCCGAGGACCCCTTCGCCCGCCGGCGTCGCGCCTTTGCGATGCACGATCACGTCGCGACCGTCGTGCCGCTCCTTCCACGCGAAGTTGTGATGGTTCTCCAGATCGAGCAGGACCTCCGCCCCGAGGTTCGCCGCGACATGCCGATGGATGCACGCGTGATTCGCAGCGGCGTATCGCCCCATCAGCTCCATCGCCCACCAGTACTCGGCGCCGTCCGCCGACGCGAGATCCAGCCAGGCGAGCCGCGAGAGCTCCTTGGGAAGCTCGGGGTGCGCCGCCATGGCGCGCTTGCTGTAGTGGGAAGCGACGCCGGCGCCCACGCCGCGGCTTCCGCTGTGCGAGAGGAACGCGACGTATCGGCCGGCCGGAAGATCGAGCGCCGCACCCTCGGCGACCTCGAGCTCGCCGAACTCGACGAAATGGTTGCCGCTGCCGCTGGTGCCAAGCTGCGACCACGCTTTGTCCTTCATCTCGCGGGTGACCGGCGAACGCGACCAATCCTCGTCCATGACGGCGTGTGCACGCGGCTTCTTGAAGGACGCACCGATGCCGAAGCGCGTCTCCCTCGTGATCGCATCGCGCAGGCGTCCGCTGGCGTCGCCGTCGTCGAGGCTCGCGGGCGGCAGGTCGAGCACGCTCATCTTCACGCGGCACGCGATGTCGACGCCGACCGCGTAGGGGATGACGGAATCCTTGGTCGCGAGCACACCGCCGATCGGCAGGCCGTACCCAAGGTGTGCATCCGGCATCAGGGCGCCGCGAACCGAGACGGGCAGCCGGCAGGCGTTCTCCATCTGCTCGACCGACTGAGGCTCGAGATCGTGCCCCCACTTGCGATAGGGGGCGCGCTTGCGGCGCTCTTCGAAGGGTCTCGGGCTCATCGATCCGGGCTCCCGTGCCTCGCGGACGTCGGCGCGGCCGGACCTACGATTCCGACGTCGGCGCGGCCTTCGCCTTGCCGATCAGGCCGGTCGCGTGAGCGAGGTATCCCGCGACCGCTCCGAGGCCGAAGGTCGCGACGATCAGCAGCGCTCGGGGCATCTCGAAGTCGACGAAAAAGATCGTGGTCTTGACGGGCGCCGCATTCTGGAGGACGAAGACGATGGCGAGGCCGACAATGCCGATGATGAGGTTCTTCTTGAAGCGTTTCGACACGGCGTCCCCCCAGCGGCCCCTCGCCTCGGGGCCTTTTGCATTTCAGGGCCGGCGCACCTATAGTGTGGGTCCGCGCGGGGCCTGCCGGCCAGCAGCCCCCGGGATGCCTGTCACGGTAACGAAACCGTAACTCCTTTTCAATCCAATCTTTCGAGGGATCCATGTACGATATTGCGGTGCTCCCCGGTGACGGAATCGGCAAAGAAGTCGTCGACGAAGGACTGAAGGTCCTCAACGCGGTTGCCGACATCCACGGCTTCAAGACGAAGCAGGTCGAGTTCCCGCACGGAAGCGATCACTACCTCGAGACCGGCGAGCTCATGCCGGACTCCGTCCTCGAAGAGTTCGAGAACTTCCACGCGATCTACCTCGGAGCGATCGGCGATCCCCGCGTCGAGGTCGGCCTCGTCGAGCGAGCGGTCATCGGCGGCGTCCGATGGAAGATGGATCTCTACATCAACCTGCGTCCGATCAAGCTCTACGCCGAGCACCTGTGCCCGATCAAGGGCGTGACGCCGGAGATGCTCGACATCCTCGTCATCCGAGAGAACACCGAAGACGCCTACCTCGGCATCGGCGGATTCCTCAAGCAGGGCACCCCGAACGAGGTCGCGATCCAGGACATGGTCTACACCCGCTCGGGCGTCGAGCGCTGCATTCGCTATGCTTTCGAAGCATGCAAGAAGCGAAACAAACAGAACCGACTGACGCTCGTCGACAAGGCGAACGCGATCCGCGCGCAGGACATCTACACGCGCGTCTTCGAGGAGGTCGGCGCCGAGTATCCGAACATCGAGCGCGACCATGCCTACATCGACGCGGCATGCATGTGGATGATCAAGAACCCGGATTGGTTCGACACGATCGTGACGACCAACATCTTCGGCGACATCATCACGGACCTCGGCGCGATGTGTCAGGGAGGGATGGGTATCGCCGCTTCGGGCAACATCCACCCCGAGAAGGTGTCGATGTTCGAACCGATCCACGGCTCGGCGCCGAAGTATCGCGGCAAGAACGTCGCGAACCCGATCGCGTCGATCATGGCCGTGTGGATGATGCTGGACTTCCTCGGCGAGCCGCAGGCGGCCAACACCGTCGAGAAGGCTGTCGAGTCGCTCCTATCGTCCAAGCGCATCCCGAGCCTCGACGCGAAGTCGGGCCTCTCGACGACGCAGATCGGCGACATGGTGGTCGAAGAGATCCACGCTCAGGCCAAGGTCAACGGATGAGACGCCAGGCCGGCTCACGGTGGGCGCTCCTCGTGAGCCTCGCGCTGCTGGCCGGCTGCGGGTTCACGGTTCCGCAGGGCGTCATCTGGATCTCTCCGACGAACCTGTTCGCCGAGGATCATATCGATCTCACGAACCTCCTCGGCCCGAACGCCACGTGCAAGATCCGTCACGGCGGCGGCCGCTCGGCCTTCGAGCTCTCGTACGAGGTCTGGGAGAACGGCAAGCGCATCCGTGAGGCGCCGCTCGACACGCAGGAGCTCGACGGGAAGGGCTTCACGAAGAGGCTCACGATCCGACTCGAGCCGATCCCCGCAGAGGCCGGCCGACCCGGGCTCGAGATGCTCACGGTCACCACGTCGGAGGCGAACGTGTTCCTGTCGTCCGCGCGCGTCGTCATCGACGACTTCGGCGCCGCGCAGGAAGGCCTCGTGACGGCTGTCACCGACGTCCGCCAGCGCGTCGAGTGGTCGGAAGACGACGTCGTTCCCGTCATCGCGATTCGGCGCGGGAAGAAGGTCGACGACCCCGGCTACGTCGAGGGACCGCACGAGGCGTACGATCGCACGATCCTCGTGAAGGCCCGCGTGACCGGGAGCGCGACCGCCGACAACTAGCGCACGAACGCCGCGATCGTCAGCGCGATCCACACCGCGATCGCGATCGGAAGCTTCGAGAGCGTTCCGAGAATCCGCCCGACCGTCGCCGCCGTCGCGGGCCGCACCGCCTCACCGATCTCCTTGTCGGGATGCGAGAGCTCTCCGATCAGCGCCCCGGCGAACGTGCCGACCACCGCACCGAGCATCGAACCGAGCAGGAGCCCGAACGGTGCTCCGACGATCGCGCCCGCGATCCCGCCGATCATCGACAGGACCATGCCGCGGCGACTCCCCCCGCCGTGCTTCGCGCCGAGCGCCCCGGCGCCCGCTTCCAGGATCTCTCCGACAATGGCAAGGACCAGGCAGGCGCCGAGGAGGGTCCAGGAGAACGTCTGCTCGCCTACGGGGAGCCACGCACCCGAGGAGAGCTCGACCACGACGGCGAGCGCGAGCAGCGCCCACGTGCCCGGCATCCCCACGGCGACGAGAAACACCGAGGCGCCCCCGGCCGCGAACACGAGCACGGCGACGAGATAGACGATCCAGATCATCGGGGCATTCTACATGGAGCCGGCCGACCTCGGCCGCCGTTCACTCGAGCGGCTCGACGCGGATCCAGTCGACCTCCGCGCGGAGCGCCACGTAGTTGCCGACGCGGATGCCGACGTACCGGACATCGGCCTTGTCGAGGGGCTCCGCCATGGCGTAGGTCAGCTCGACCCGGCTCGAGGGATCGCCCACCACTTCGAGAGTCGCGCGGAGATCCCGGCCGCGGATCTCGAGCGTGACGAGACCGTCGTCCCCGGCCTCGATCGGACTGTCGAGGATCGCCCCCGTATCCTCCTTGTTGTCGTTGAGTACGGCAACGCCGCCCGGGACCCATCCGAACGTGACTGAAGCGCTCCCGGAGACCGAGCTCAATCGCGCGGATCCCGACACGACGATCGCGACGTCGCGCAGAGGGCGGTCCGCAAGACCGGCATGGGCCGAGACTCGCGCCGACACGCGAAGCGCGTCCGACGGCACGGATACCTCGTGCCACAGACCGATACGCGGTGAGAAGTCATCGGCGTAGCCGCGGATCCTGAGCTTCCCGTCCGCCTCCTCCACGCGATCGCACCGGTCCCGTCGCGTCCCCTCGATGTAGGCCTCCCACCCGCCCGGCTCGCCGTCCTCGAAGTCGTCCTCGAACACGGCCGGGGGTCGCGACGGCGGCGCCCGCTCTTCCTCCCGAACGACACGCAGGCCGGTGGAGAAACGCGCCAGCTCCGAGTGCTGGTAGGAGCGCACGACCGTCGTGCAATCCTCCGGCGAACGACTGTCGATCGAGCCCCCGCGGAGGACGACCTTCCCGATGCCGATCCGCTCGATCTCGGTCGCGCAGGGCTCTTGCAGCCGACCCGCCATGTTGCGAACTCCGAAGGGCGAGACATCGCGGCTGCTCGGAAGCTCGGCCGACCATCGGTGATTGAAGTCCTCGTCGATCAGGGCGGCGTAGACCTGCGCACGATCCGGCGCGTACGAGTCTCCCCATGGGTAGAGTCGACCGTCGGCGCCTCGTGCGGCGCGCTCCCATTCGGCTTCGGTCGGAAGGCGATAACGCCAGCCCGCGCCGCGGTCCTCTGCGGTGTTCAGCACCGTCAGCACGCCCATGATCGCGATCCCGCTCATTCCTCCGACGGGATTGTCGGGCGGCAGGGGAAACCAGGTCGGGAAGAAACGCGACGTCACGCGGTTGATCGCCGCGTGGGTCAGCTCGTCCCGTGCGATCACGAAATCGTCGACCCACGAGAGGCGCATGGCAGCGTCGAGCGGACTCGTCCGGAGCTCGCCGATCAGCGAGTACCCACCGGGGATGTAGCACCAATCCTCCCCGAGCTCGGCATCCGAGTAGACGTGGACGACATGGCTCTCCGCTTCGCGATCCCTCTGGCTCGCACGACGCCGCGCGAGCAGCGGCAACTTCGTCTCACGCGCACCGGGACGCCGCAGGCGAATCAGGTAGTTCCCCTCCGGGACCAGCGCCTCGAGCGGTGTGGTCCCGAGGTCGATCGATGCCGGATCGTCCCACTCGCGAAACGCCCGGCATCCCGTCTCGGGGTTCTCGTACGCCGCACAAACTCGCACGCTCGCCGGACCCTCCGGACACACGAGCGAGATCCGCGATCGGCGATCGAGCCACGGCCCGTACCGCCCGCGATCGTCGTATCGCTCGAGGCGATCCTCCCACCGTCGCACCTCATCCGGTTCGTAGAGGAACGCGAGGTTGCGGAGCGACTCGTCGAGACGCGCCGCCGCGAAGTCCGCGTAGCGCCGACGTATTCCCGGGTGGTTCGGCACCGTCTCGGAGGCCCGTTCGAGCTCCACCTCGAGGCGGGCATCGAGATCGCGAAGCGCGTGCTCGAGACTCTGGACGGCCTCGGGATCGGCGTGGCTCGCCGACTCGAAGAGCCTCGCGCGGCGTTCGATCAGCGGATCGATCGAACGCACCATCCTCATCGCCTCCTTCCGCGGCATCCACCACGCTTGCCGCACCCATCCTGCGGCGAGGATCACGGCGAGAAGCGTCAGCATCGCCGCGATCGTCGGATGGCGCCGCACGAGGCATCGCACTCGCACGCCGAAGCCGGGCGGCGCGGCACGGATCGGCCGGTACGTCAGGAACGACGTGAGATCTTCCGCGAGCTCTCGCGCCGTCGCGTAGCGCGCACCCGGGGTCAGGGCCATCGCCTTCAGGCAGATCGTCTCGAGGTCGACCGGCGTCGAGCCCCGCAGCCGTCGTGGAGGACGCGGATCGCCCTCGAGGATCCGCTCGTTGGTGTCGTGCGACGTCGTGGCCTCGTAGGGCCGACGTCCCGTCAGCAGCTCATAGAGCGTGACCCCCAAGCCGTACACGTCGGTCTGCGGCGAGATCTCACCGTGACGCGACGAGATCTGCTCCGGCGCCATGTAGCTCCGCGTCCCCACGACGTCGCCGGGGTGGGTCAGTCCGTCGTCCGCGCGCTCGTCTCGAGCCACGCCGAAGTCGACCACGAGGATCGTTCCGTCCGGCTCGATCAGGAGATTGCGCGGATTCACATCGCGATGGATCACGCCGTTGTGATGAGCGTGGTGGAGTGCCAGCGCCGCGTCGCGGATCCAGGTCGCGATCTGCCCGTACGGCTGGGGCTCGCGATCCGGCTCGTCGAGCCAGTCTCGAAGCGATCGGCCGCTCAGAAGCTTCATCGCGAAGTAGGGAACGTCGCCGAAACGATCCGCCGCAAAGACGGGAACGATGTTGGGGTGGTCGAGGCGCGACAACGCCCGGATCTCGCGATCGAATCGACGGATCCCCACCTCGGAGAGCTTCACCGGATCCAGGAACTTGATCGCGACATGCCGACCGGGAATCGAGATCTGTTCCGCCTCGTAGACGACGCCCATCCCCCCGCGCCCGATTCGCCGCACGAGATGGAAGTCGTCGATGCGAGCCCCGGGCCCGATGGGATCCTGACGGCGACGCCCGAGTCGCTGCAGCGCATCGAGCGCTCCGTCTTCGCCGACCTCTTCGACAAAACCGCGAACCGCCTCCTCGAGATTCGTCTCGTCCGAAGGGTCCGGGACTTCGGGTCGGGGCTCGGACGGGATCGAGGTCATCCGGCTACGTCCTCATCCGGTCGTTTCACGAGACGCTCGAGCGCGGCATAGGCCCGCTCGAATCGTTTGCGAACGGTGTCTTCTCGCTCGTGCAGCTGAGTGCCGATCTCGGCGAAGCGCTTCCCTTCGAGGCGCAATCGGACGACGTCTCCGTACTTCGGGTCGAGACGCGCGATCAGCTCTCGAAGCATCCGGAGCTCGTCGCCGCGCGTGACCTCGCCGGTGGTCTCCTCTTCTGCGGCGGGGTCGGCTCGCTGCACGTTGCCGAAGACCGACTCGCCGACGAAATCGGCGGATCTCTTCGCGCGGCGCGCGATGATCCACGACGCGTTGCGCCTCAGTCGCCCCCAGAACGTCTCGAGCGTCGAGCCTTCGGGCATCGAATGGAGCGAGCGAAAGACCTCGAGAAAGACGTCCTGGACGAGATCAGACCCCGAGACTTCACGCCGCACGCGGGCGCCGAGGTCACGCTCGATGAACAGTCGCAGGCGGTCGGAAAACTGGCGCACGAGCTGATCGCGCGCGTCGCCTTCGTTTCGCGCCGCTTGTTCGAGAAGGGGATCCATGGACGTATCGCCGAGCCGTCCGTGAAGGATACCGAGTCGAAGGGCGCCCGATTCTAGCCGATCGCGATACCACGCTCAAGAACGACGCACGCATCCCCGGGCGCGCATTGACATCGCGAGCCCGACCGCCGAGAATGGGGTTCGCGGATCGTCTTCCAAAAACCGGAGCAGTTCCCCACGATGCCCGACACCTCTCCGAGAGCGACGGCACCGTCTGCAGACGCTTCGTCCGCGGACACCTCGTCCGTCCATTGGGAGCGCCAGGCCCGATTCGCCGCGCAGATGCTCGTCACCCTCGACGGGCTTTGGTTCGCGAACGTCCTCGAAGCGCTCGGCCCCGAGACCACCTTCAAGATCGACGTCCGTGTTTTCCAGGCGCAGTTCAAGCTCGCGACACGACTGTGGTGCAAGCTCGAAGGACGCGACGGCAAGAGCGCCGAGGACAAAGCCGCGATCTTCCGCGCGCTGGCCGACCTCTACGGTCATCGCTTCGAGGTAATCCAGGAAGAAGACCGCGTCACCCTCCGTCTTCATCAGTGCGCGTTCCTCGAGAACCTGCGACGCGCCGGCCGCGACAAGGATCACGACTGTCGACCGCTGTGCCGGCAGCTCGCGCCCGTCTGGTTCCAGGAGATGGAGCCTCGCACGGACGGAAAGGGCCACGTCGATCTCGGACTCCCCGTCGGCGGCGCGTGCTGCGACTGGACGGTCGAGCAGCCGATCGAAGTCTGACGATGCGACGCGCATCCGTCACGCCGGGTCCCTTCCGGAAACGATAGAGGCCAGAGACCGGGTTCGACCCGATCCCTGGCCACAGCGCTCCGGTCTGGGTGCCGGATAAGACTTCTCGGAGACTCCCTCCCGCTCGAGCCGACGGACCCGGCGCGAAGCACGGACGTGCGGGTACCCGTGCGGGACGGGAAGGGTGTTCTGGCGTTCCTCGAGACTCGCTTGGGCGCGGGCCTCTCGTAAGCTTGCGAGGGCATCTCCTTCGGTCACCCCCGACCGGAACGGCCAGCCCTCATTGCACCACGGCATCGGCAATCCTTCAAGGCTCGATCCGGATCCCGCTGTTGCGCCCGCGCGCGAGATTTGTCAGCTCCCGCGAATCCAGGCGGGCGCCTTCCTCGAAATCTGGGGTGAACTGCGGCCGCGGTTCTCAGGTCTTTGCAGAAGGCCGTCCTGACCGGATGGGGGTCCGGGAACGACGCAAGCCACCAGCCAAGGAGACAAACCCATGAGAACGCACCACGGCTCCCTCTTCACGCTTTGCCTCACGCTGATTCTGACCGCGACGACGGCGTTGGCCACCGATCGCAAGGACATCGTCGATACCGCAGTCGGCGCCGGATCGTTCAAGACGCTCGCCGCCGCGCTCGGTGCGGCCGACCTCGTCGACACGCTGAAAGGCGACGGTCCGTTCACCGTCTTCGCGCCGACCGACGAAGCGTTCGCCAAGCTCCCGAAGGGCACGGTCGAATCGCTGTTGCGCCCCGAGAACCGCGCGAAGCTCACGTCGATCCTGACGTACCACGTCCTCACCGCCCGCGTTTCGAGCGCCGACGCCCTCGCGGCGAAGTCCGCGCAGACGGTCCAGCAGGATTCGGTTCGCATCCGACTCGTCGACGGACGACTCCGCATCAACGACTCGAACGTCATCGCGAACGACATCGAATGCTCGAACGGGATCATCCACGTGATCGACACCGTGCTCCTTCCGCCGGAACCGAAGGGCCGCAAGGTCGTCGGCCTGTACCTCGACGAGCCGAGCGCTGTCCTCACCGCGCAACTCCACCTTCCGACCAAGACCGGTCTCGTCGTCACCGGCGTGACGAACAAAGGTGGCGCGAAGAAGGTCGGCATGAAGCGCTACGACGTGATCCGCGAGATCGACGGACACCCGGCCACCCGCAAGGCCCTCGCCTCGGCGAAGGATCAGCGGCGAGCGGGCGATCTCGTTCGGATGACCGTCATCCGCCGGGGCAAGACGCTCGAGTTCGACGTTCCCGTCGGCATCGAACGTCACTGATCGCATCCGAAAACACAAGCGACTCCGACCCTGGATCCACCCAAAACGCCTGAAGCGAGGTCGGGCCCCGTGCCCGGCCTCGCTTCGCTCTGTTCGTGCGGCTTCGCGACGACCGGGCGGCCTTCTATACTGGCCGGCATGACTCCTCCTCTCGATCTCGCGAGCTCTCGTCTCCTCGTCACTGGCGCGTCGAGCGGTATCGGCGCCGAGATCGCACGTGCTACCGCCCGATCCGGGGCCGAGCTCGTGCTCGTGGCGAGGCGAGGCGATCGTCTCGAAGCGCTCGCGGGCGAGCTCTCGTCTCTCGGCGCGCGCGCCGTCACGACGGTCCTTGCCGACCTGGGTGAGACGACCGCGTTCGACACGATCGTTCGCGAGGCCGGCGATCCCATCGACATCCTCGTCAACAACGCGGGGATCGGCGACATGGCTTCGTTCACCGACACGCCGCCCGACCTCGTCGGGAGGATGATCGACGTCAACGTGACCACGCACTGTCGACTGACGCGGCACTACACGCCGGGGATGATCGAGCGAAGGAAGGGCGGGGTCCTCACGATCGCTTCGGTGGCCGGGCTCCTGCCGGCGCCGTACATGTCGCTCTACGGCGCGACGAAAGCGTTCCTGGTTTCCTTCTCGTCGGCGCTGCACCAGGAGCTCGCGGGTACGGGCGTCGGCGTTTCGTGCGTGTGCCCCGGCCCGGTGAAGACCGAGTTCTTCGACGCGAATCGAATGAACGTCGATGACGATCTGGTCGCGGGCGCGGCCTCCGCAGGCGATGTCGCGGCCTTCGCTCTCGAAGCCCTCGCCCGCAATCAGGCGGTGGCGGTGCCCGGTCTCGGCAACCGGATCCGTGCGCTCGTTCCTTCGCTGATGCCGCGCCGACTGAGCGGCTGGCTCGCGCGAAGGGTCATGGAGAAGCGGATGGCGGCGGGCCGGTCCTGAGCGTCGCCAGCAGCCCCTCGAGCCCCTCGAACCGGTGGTCGGCGTGCTCCGCGTGCTCGAACGCGCCCGTCGGATCGACGTAGACGGTCGCCACGCCGGCAGCCCGTCCGGCTTCGAGGTCGAAGAGGTAGTCGCCCACCATGACGCCGTCGTTCGGCCCCGCTCCCCACAGATCGAGCAAGCGGTGGATCCCGTCGGGGTGAGGCTTCGGCTCCGCGCATTCGCGGGTCAGGATCGAATCGGCGTCGAACCAATCCGCGAGACCGCACGCGGCGAGCGTCTCCTCGCAGTTGAGCCGATTGTTGCGGGTGAGGATCCCGAGCCGACATCCCGCCTCGCGCAACCACGAGAGCAGATCGCGAGCCCCCGGCATCGGCTCGGCCTCGCGCGCCAGCTCGAGCTCGATGGCCGCCAGGCGCTCGTGCTTCGGACGGGCCTCCTCCGGGTCCATCTCGGCGAGAGCCTCCAGGATGGCCACCCCGGGCGGCAGCTCGAGCTCGCGGTGGATGGCCTCGAAGTCGTGGACGGCGACGGTCAACGTCCCGTCCATATCGAAGATCCAGCATTCGCGTCCGGTGAGCTTCATGGCGTGAGAGTAGTACATCGCGGGCCCCCCGGCTCCCGTCCGGATTCTTTTTTCCGCACACTCGAGAACTCCGGGCGGGGGGCTTCGTCTACGGCCGCCGCGTCGCGGGGCCCAGCGCTCCCGAGACGCGCCATCAAGGACCTGGCCGGCCCGAGACGGGCTGGCCGATGCCCCGGAGGCGAAGATGAAGCACGCAGTCCTGTTCTTCCTCGTGGCGGTCGCCGCCGCCGTTTCGATGCCCGCTGACAGCCAGGCATCGGGGCTCCTGATGCCCCGCGGCGGGACGACCCCGCTCGAGATCGAGTCCCAGGTGGTGGACGCGGTCATCGACAACCAGATCGCCCGCACGCACGTCACGCAGGTCTTCCGCAATCCCTCGAATCGCACGCTCGAGGCGACCTACGTCTTCACGCTGCCGGAAGGGGCCGCGGTGTCCGAGTTCGCGATGTGGACGAACGGCGTTCGCCGGCCGGCCATCATCGCCTCGCGAGACGAAGCACGTCGGATCTACGAGCAGGTGATCCGCACGCGGAAGGATCCGGGGCTCCTCGAGCAAACCGGCGCCAGGACCTTCCAGATGCGCGTCTTCCCGATCCTGCCCGGGGCCAAGCAGAAGATCGAGCTCGTGTTCGACCAGACGCTCGCCGTCGAGAACGGGACCTGCCGCTTCGTCTACCCGCTGCGCATGGAGGGGACGCCCGCGAGCCGCGTGAAGGAAGACTTCACCGTCAACATCCGGATCCGGTCGGCGATTCCGATCGACACCGTCTACTCGCCCTCCCACTCGATCCACACCTTCCACACCGACGAAGAGATCGTCATCGGCCTCGAAGAAGCCGGTGCCGCCCTCGATCGGGACTTTCTCCTCTTCTACAAGCCTCGCTTCGACAAGCTCGGTTTCCGCGTCGTCGCCGAGAAGCGTCCCGGACAGGACGGAACCTTCGTCGCGATGGTCTCGCCGGGAACGATGGAAGCTTCCGGCTCGCACGCGAAAGATCTCGTGCTCCTGATGGACACCTCCGGAAGCATGAAGGGAGAAAAGATCGAGCTCGCGAAGCAGGCGATGCGCTTCTTCGTGAACTCGCTCGATTCCGGGGATCGCTTCAATATCCTGACGTTCAGCAACGAAGTCCGCGCGTTTCGGCCGGGGTTCGTCGGCTTCGATCGCAAGATGCGGGACGAGGCGCTGGCGTTCATCGACTCGATCGTGGCCGGGGGCGGAACGGCGATCGACGCCGCGCTCACCCGAGCCCTCGCCGACGTGACCGCATCGGGCAGCGACGCGCGTCCGCGACGCGTCATCTTCGTCACGGACGGCAAGCCGACCGTCGGCGAGCGCGACTCCCGAAAGATCATCGAGCACGCCGTCCGCAACAACAAGGGCAAGGCGCGGGTGTTCTCCTTCGGCGTCGAAACCGCGATCGACAGCGCGCTCCTGAACCAGCTCGCCGCGAAGACCGGCGGATCCGCCGAGCTCGTCGCACCCGGTGAAGACCTCGAAGTGCGCATCTCCGAGTTCGTGGTGAAGTACCGCAAGCCCGTGCTCTCCGACATCTCGATCCGCGTCGACGGCGTCCGCGCCCACGACATCTATCCCGTCCAGCCGCCCGACCTCTTCCACGGCGGGCAGGTCCGGATCTCCGGTCGGTATGCATCCGCCGGTAGCGCGGTGATCCGCGTCTCGGGGAACTACCTCGGCAAGCGCATCGAGCTGGTCGAGGAGGTCGAGCTTCCGAAGATCTCCGAGCCGCGCTCCCAGCTGCGTCGCCTCTGGGCCCGTGAAAAGATCGGCTTCCTCCTCGACGAGATCTGGTGGCACGGAGAAGCCGCCGAGCTGAAGAGCGAGATCTGCAGCCTCAGCCGATCCGCGTCGGTGCTATCGCCCTACACGGCGATGCTCCTCCTCGAGACCGAAGCGGACTACCGTCGATTCAACCTCGAGCCGCCGCGCGAAACGCTCGAGCTGCTGGCGGAGGCGCGACGCACCCTGCGATCCGAGACCCGTAGCCCGCAGGGCGGCGGCAAGGACGCCACGATCCGAGAGCTCGAGTCGCTCGAGCGAACCGTGGTCGACCGCATCGATGCGGATGCGCCCGGTGTCTTCGTCGGCGGCGGAGCGGCCGACGGACGAATCGCCGACAGCTTCGGAGCGGCCGCGAAGGCCAACCCGGTCCCCGCGACCGGCGGTGGCGCGATCCGGCGGCGGGAAGCCAAGTCGGCGCGATACGATCGAGCGAACTTCGCCGCCCCGACGTCCCCGGCCACACCTCCGGCGCGCGGACGTCTCTCGGGAGCCACCGCGGCCGGCCCGGCCTCGCCCGGCGGTGCGCGTTCGGGCGGGAACATGCCCGCGGTGCGGCCCTCGAGCGGGGAGCCCGCCGCCGACGCCGGACCCGCCACCGAAGGTCGCGCCTGGTCCGGTCGCAGCGTCGGCCTGAAGAAGTCGGACGCGAGCTGGATTCCGGTGCTCGAGTCGGCGCTCCTCTCGCTCGCGGACGGAAGCGCGTCTCCCGAGGTCGCTGCGCTCGCCGTGCAGGCGCTTCTCGATCGGGGCACGACGCTCCGCTCGGGGCCGTTCTCCCGGGAGCTCAAGGATGCCCTCACCTCGCTGTGCGGGAGATCCATCCCGAAGAGCCTGAACGGACAGACCGCGCTCGCCGAGCTCGAGATCACCCTCGCGATCGTCCGAGCGTTCGCGGCCACCCAGTCGCCCCTGTACCGCGACCGGGCCATGACTCGCCTGCACGTCGCTCGGCGACTCCTCGG
>CAZQZX010000132.1:0-18972 GCA_964597885.1 uncultured Planctomycetota bacterium | reverse complement strand
CTTCAACGACAGCCAGCGTCAGGCCACCAAGGACGCCGGCCAGATCGCCGGGCTGAAGGTCGAGCGCATCATCAACGAGCCGACGGCAGCCGCGCTCGCCTACGGACTCGACAAAAAGAAGAACGAGAAGATCGCGGTCTTCGACCTCGGTGGCGGTACGTTCGACATCTCGATCCTCGAGGTGGGCGACGGCGTGTTCGAAGTGCTCTCGACGAGCGGTGACACCCACCTCGGTGGTGACGACGTCGACGAGGTGCTCATCCACCACATCGCCGACGAGTTCAAGAACGAGCAGGGTATCGATCTGCGCAACGACCAGATGGCGCTTCAGCGCCTGAAGGAAGCGGCCGAGAAGGCCAAGTGCGAGCTCTCGAGCTCGATGCAGACGGACATCAACCTGCCGTTCATCACCGCCGACCAGTCCGGCCCGAAGCACCTCAACCTCAAGATCACCCGCGCCAAGTTCGAGCAGCTGGTGGGCGACCTGATCGGTCGTACCCGCAAGCCCTGCGAGCAGGCGATCGCCGACGCGAAGCTCTCGCCGTCCGACATCGACGAGGTCATCCTGGTCGGCGGTTCGACGCGCATCCCGCTCGTCCAGCAGATCGTGCAGGAGATCTTCCAGAAGGAGCCGAACAAGAGCGTGAACCCGGACGAGGTCGTCGCGATCGGCGCCGCGATCCAGGGTGGCGTGCTCGCCGGCGACGTTTCCGACGTTCTCCTGCTCGACGTCACGCCGCTCTCGCTCGGCATCGAGACCCTCGGCGGCGTCATGACGAAGCTGATCGATCGCAACACGACGATCCCGAGCAGCAAGAAGCAGACGTTCTCCACGGCCGAGAACAACCAGACGGCCGTCGATATCCACGTCCTCCAGGGCGAGCGCGAGATGGCGGGCGCCAATCGAACGCTCGGCAAGTTCCGACTCGAGGGAATCCCGGCCGCGCCTCGCGGCGTGCCGCAGATCGAGGTCTCCTTCGATATCGACGCGAACGGCATCCTGAGCGTGAGCGCCAAGGACACCGGCACCGGCAAGGAGCAGAAGGTCACGATCGAGTCGTCTTCCGGTCTCTCCAAGGACGAGATCGACAAGATGACGAAGGACGCCGAGCTCCACGCCGCCGAAGACCGCAAGATGCGCGAGGCGGTCGATCTTCGCAACCGGGCGGACCAGCAGGTCTACTCGGTCGAGAAGACGCTCGAGGAGAACGGCGACAAGATCGACGACGACGCAAAGAAGCCGGTCGAAGAAGCGGTCGCCAAGCTGAAGACCGCGCTCGAGGGGACGGACAACGAAGCGATCGAAGCGGCCTCGAAGGAGCTCGACGCGGCGATGCACAAGATCTCCGAGCAGCTCTACCAGCAGGCGCAGGCCCAGACCGAGACCGAGCAAGAACCGGCGGGCGCCGGAGCGAGCACGGGCGGCGGCGACAAGAAGGACGACGACGATGTCATCGACGCCGACTTCGAGGTGAAGGACTGATCTCGACGCTGCGCCTGAAGTCACGAGGAAGCGCCCGTGGCGTGAGGACGGCGAAAGCGAGATCCTTGCGCCTCTAGGCGTCATATACTTCAATGAATAACGGCGAGCCGGTCCGGGAGACCTCGGAGCGGCTCGTCTCGGTTCCGGTCGAACCGTTCCCCGGTGGCGGCAAACGCACTCGATGATCGACGTCGAGAACCTCAAGAAACGATTCTCCGGAATCACGGCCGTGGATGGCGTGAGCTTCCACGTTCCGCGCGGTCAGATCGTCGGTTTCCTCGGCCCCAACGGCGCCGGCAAATCGACGACGATGCGCATCATGACCGGCTTCTTTCCCCCGACGTCCGGGTCGGTGCGTATCGACGGGATCGACGTGATC
This sequence comes from uncultured Planctomycetota bacterium, assembly GCA_964597885.1. Lineage (GTDB taxonomy): Bacteria > Planctomycetota > JACOTG01 > JACOTG01 > JAUIME01 > CAZQZX01. The sequence goes on along the minus strand of CAZQZX010000132.1, from coordinate 17,110 downwards.
CGCGATTCGCTCGGCGTTCGTCGGCGGATCGGCTACCTACCCGAGAGCGTTCCGCTCTACACCGACATGCGCGTCGTCGAGTACCTCGACTATCGGGCGCGTCTGAAGGGGCTCCGCCAGCGCGCCGAACGACGTAGTCGCATCACGGACGTCCTCGGTCGCTGCGGCCTCGAGGCAGTTCGACGCAAGATGATCGGGCATCTCTCGAAGGGATACCGACAGCGCGTGGGGATCGCGGACGTGCTCGTTCACGACCCGCCCGTGCTGATCCTCGACGAGCCGACGGTCGGCCTCGACCCCTCGCAGATCTGCGAGATTCGCGAGCTCATCCGACAGCTCGGTGAGACGCACACCGTCATCCTCTCGACGCACATCCTGCAGGAGGTCGAGATGGTGTGCGACCGGGTGATCCTCATCGCGAAGGGCAAGGTCGTTCGCGACGGTCCGATGGACGACTTCCGCGAGGACGGCGAGCTGCGGCTCGAGGAGTGGTTCCTTCGCCTTGCGGGCGCCGAAGCCACGGGCAGCACCCCGGAAGCCGCCCAGGCCGCCGGCCTCGGAGACGCGGAGGCCGCCCGATGAGAAACCTCCTGACATTGAGCCGCCGCGAGATCGGATCGATCTTTCTCGCTCCCGCGTCCTACGTGATCCTGGCGCTCGGGCTCGGGCTCGTGGCGTTCTTCTTCTGGATCGCGCTGCGCGCGATGGGCGGCGACATCTCGCAGTCGTACCGTTACTTCGTCGGCGTCGTGTACTTCCAGCTGCTCTTGTGCGTCGTGCCGCCGCTCGTGACGATGCGAAGCCTCGCTTCCGAGCGCGCGACCGGCACGCTCGAGATGCTGCTGACCGCACCGGTTACCGATCGCCAGGTGGTGCTCTCCAAGTTCGCCGGCGCGTTTCTGTTCTTCCTCGCGCTGTGGGTCCCGATCATCTTCATCCCGGTCGCGCTGTTCCAGTTCGGCGCGTATCCGGACTTCGGGCAGGTCATCGCCTTCACGATCGGCGTGGTGTCCCTCGGTGCGTTCCTCGTTTCCGTGGGCATCTTCACGTCTTCCGTGACCTCCAACATTCTCACCGCCTTCTTCGCGGCGTTTGCTCTCGACGCGTTCTTCCTGTTCGGTGTGGCCGGCATCGCCTGGCTGACGCAGTCGGACGCCGTTCGAGACTGGGCGACCGCGATGCTGATCCCGAGGCAGATGGACGACTTCGCCCGCGGGATCGTCGATGTCCGGTATCTCATCTTCTACCTGACGGGCACCGTGCTGTTCCTCTTCCTCGCGGTGCGCAGCCTGGAGTCCAGGACGTGGAGGTAGGGTCCACCGAGAGGACGGAGCTGGAATGACGAACGAGCCAGGGAATGCATCCGGGGGAAGCGGTTCGGAGTGGGGCGGAAAGCAGCGCCGACGCCTGGCGCTCGGGGTCGCGGGGCTGGTGGTGTGCGCGCTCGTCGCGGCCGTCGGGGCCAACGTTCTCGCCCGCACGCTGCTCGCGAAGTTCCCGGGGCTCCGGGTCGATCTCACGCAGCTCGGCGTGCACTCGCTCTCCGAGCCGACGCGAACGTTCCTCGAGAAGGCGGAGCCCGAGGCGAAGATCTACCTGATCCAGAAGAGCGTGACCGCGCGGGCCACCACGGCGCAGAAGCGTCTCGAGAACCAGGCGTTCCGCCGCATTCGCGATCTCCTCGACGAGTACCGTCGGTTTGCACCCGGGCTCGAGGTCGAGGTCGTCGACGTCGACCGGGATCCGCAGGCCGGGCAGCGTCTGCAGGAGGAGCTCGAGCTGCGGGAGCTCCAGCCGCAGGAAGTCTCGCGCGCGGTCGTCATCGCGGGCGATCGGCGCAAGGACGTCCTGCTCGGCGAGATGGCCACGCTGAACTGGGGATCCGCGACTTCGGCGCCTTCGCTCGGGGCGTTCACCGCCGAGGATGCGCTGACCTCGGCGCTCGCGACGGTTCTCGATCCCGCGCCACCTCGGATCTACTTCCTGCTGGGGCATGGGGGAGGCAACCCGGACAACCTGGATCCGCAGTCGGGGTTGAACCGGGCGGTGTCCCTCATCGAGCAGATCGGATTGGACGTTCGCGGGCTCGATCTCGATGCGCGGCGCGCCGTGCCTTCGGACGCGGGCGCGGTCGTGGTCGCGGGTCTTCGCGCCGACCTTCCCGACGCCGAAGCGGAGGCGCTCACCGAGTATCTCAGCAAGGGGGGGCGCGGCCTCTTTCTCCTCGACCCGCTCGTCGACGTGCCTCGGTTCGAAGAGGTCCTCGGGCCGTACGATCTCGACTTCGGCGATCCCGACCTGGTGATCGTCGACCGCGAACAGAAACAGCTGGGGCGTCAGGCCGACGAGCTCGGGCTCATGAAGGGGATCACGGGCTTCCACCCGATCACCGAGCCGCTCTACATGAAGGGCGTGCGCATCTACATGAACCAGGTGCGCCCCGTGCTCCGGACGACGCGCGACCACACGCTGGTCCCGCAGCCGCTCCTCAAGACGAGCCCCGATCGGGAGAAGGCGTTCGGGTATCGGATCCATCCGGACCGCGACCTCGAGGGCGTGGTGGAGTACGACGAGGCTCACGACCTGCATCTACCGGACGGGCTGGCGCTCGCGATGGCCGTGGAGGCCCCCGGCGTGTCCGGAACCACGCGGGTCGTGGCGGTCGGATCCTCGCCCTGGATCCAGAACGCGATGCTCGACAAGGGCGCCAATGCCGACTTCCTGGTCAACAGCGTGAACTGGCTCGTCGAGCGTCGGTACCAGGTGGGCATCCCGTCTTCGGACGATCTCGACCGGACGATCGCGCTGACCGAGAAGAACGAACGGATGTATCTGCTCGTGTTCGTGGGCGCGCTGCCGGCGCTCGCGGGTCTTCTGGGGCTCGTGACCTGGAGGGCCCGACGCCGATGAGGATCTCGACCGTCGCTCTCGTCATGTCGGCCGGCGCGATCGTGGTCGCACTGATCTTCTTTCGGGATTCCGGAGGGGGCAGCGACGACCCTCTTCGAACGCTCTTGCAGGACAACGACCGCCTCGCCGTCGCACTCGACACCGGCGAGCTCGAGATTCGAAACGCGCACGGGACCTTCCGCATCGGGGACCGGAACGGATCCTGGTGGATGCTCGAGCCGATCTCGCATCCGGTCGCGGCGGACGTACTCGATACGATCTTCGGGGCGCTGCCGGCCGTGCATACCGCACCCACCGACGGATCGCCGTCCCGAGACTCTCTCGGATTCGATACACCGCGCGCGCGGCTCCTCGTGAAGACCGCCGATCGAACGGCACTCGACCTCGAGCTCGGGATCGATGTCGCGTTCGAGCCGTACGTCTACGCCCGCGTCGACGGCGGCCGCACGCTCTGGAAGGCGCCGGCCGAGCTCTTCGACGTGCTCGCGCGCGACCGCGAAGGGATGCGATCCCGCGCTCTCGTCCCGCTCGACCGCAGCGAGATCGGCGGCATCGAGCTGGTCGATGCGACCACGCACTGGAAGGCCGAGCGAATCGGATCCGGGTGGCAATTCACGCTGCCGGATTCCGGGGCCCTGATGTACGAACGCATTCGCGAAATCCTCAGCACGATCAGCAGCCTCGAAGCACTCGAGTTCCTCGACGGGAGCGAGGTTGACGATCTGCAGGAGTCGCCGCACTCCACGCTGCGGGTCTACCCCAGGTCGGGGGAGGCGCCCATCGAGCTCGCGATCGCGGCCCCGTCGACGGACGGTGGTCCGAGGCGCGTGCTGCGGAAGGACGGATGGGCTCCCGTGCTCGTCTCGAGCGAGTCACTCGAGCCGGTCCTCGTCGCGCCGGACCGTCTGCTCGATCGACGGGTTCTTCCCGTCGACGTGACCCGAATCCGAGGCATCCGAATCGGCCATGAGGGAAAGGCCTTCGAGGTCGTGCTCACCCCCGGAAAGTCCTGGGAGCTCGTGACCCCGGCCCGTGTTGCGGCCGAGCCGCTCGAGGTGAACCAGCTGACCGACGGCGTGATCGGGATGCGCTTCGACCCGGCCGCCGGTGAGCTCACCGACGAGATCGAGACCGGCCGGTCGACGCTCGAGCTCACCATGAGCGACGGCTCGGAGGTGCGCCTCGACGCGGGTGAGCCCGACGCGAACGGACGTGCGCCGGTCCGCGCGGAGTTTCGAAGGGAATCCGGAACCACCCGGGTGAGCGGTTGGGTCGCCTCGGAATCGTTGGCCTACCTCGCGACCCCGCACTATCGATTGCGGGAGCTGGTTCTGACCGCCATCGTGCCGACCGAGGTCTCCAAGCTGCGGGTGACCCGCGGGGACGACCGGATGGAGATCCGGCTCAACGAGACCGGGTGGACGCGGGTCCGGATCGACGCGAAGGGGGCCCCGACCGAGGCGGAAGTTCCGATGGAGGAGCATTTCACCTCGACTCTGGTCAAACGCTGGATCGACATGTGGGGTAAAGAACATATCGGGACGGTCGAGGACCTTCCCGACCTCGTGGGAGACCGCGAGGCGAACGCCACGGTCGAGGTGGTGGGGAAGAAGGACACCGTCCTGGCCCACTTCGAGCTGCATCTCGTCTCGCGGCTTCCCGTCGTACTGAACCGGAGAACCGGGGTGTTCTCGCACGTGTCCGCAGACCCCGTGGATCGACTGAAAAGGTCTTGCCCCTTCGGCTTGGAGTAGCGACAATGCCCCGGGAGAAGGAGCCCGTCGGGCGCGCGGTGGCAGCCTTCAGAAGGTCCGCAGTCCCTTTGTTTCTCGGCGTCCGGTCCGCGGGCCGCGATCCGAGAGGGGGCGGGGCGAAGCGTGCACGATGCCCCGGCGACCACTGGACCCTGAATTCGGCCCGACCATGACACCCGATCGAAACGATTCCCGCACGACCGGAGCCGCGCCCCGAGCCGGGCTCACGCTGCTTCTCGGTCTCGCGCTGGTTCTGAGCGCGTTCACGGCCTGCGGCCCCGAGTCCGATAGCGGTACGGCCGGGAACGGAACGCCAGGCGCCGAATCCGACGCAGGCTCCGGCTCCGGCTCCGGATCCGCGAGCACCGAGGGCGCGGCCGCGGCCGGCGCCGACACGGCAAGCGGCGACCCGGCTCCCGGCAAGAAGAAGTCGAAGAAGCGGGACGCGATCGACACGCTCGTGGCGACGCCGGCCTATCCGTTTCCCGAGGATCTCTTCGCCTTCGAGCCGCGACTGCCGGCAGTCATCGATGCTGCCTGGGAGCACTCGCCGATCGCTCGGGAGTCGCTCGACGACGTCGTGGCGGTGGTCGGGGATGTCGAGCTGACCTATCTCGATCTCGCACGCGAGTGCGTTCTTCGCTTCGGCACGGATCCGCTCAAGGACTTCTCGCGCGTCCTGCTTTCGCTCGTGGAGGGCGCCGGCCGCGGCATCCTGGTCAGCGACGAAGAGATCGAGTCCGCGGTCACGGAACATCTCCGCACGAACCGCATGCGCGACGATCGCGGCTACATGCTTCGCACCGGGAACACTCCCGAGTACTTGCGCCTCGAGATGAAGGCCGTGCTCCTGCGCCGGGCCGCGTTCGCTGCGGATCGAGGCGACGATACCTTCAAGGAAAAGCACGTCGTCGAGTACATCGTGTACGAGCCGGCGTTCTTCGACCGCTACCGCCTGGGGCTCGCCACTCGCTACGGCTATGAGCGATTCGCCAAGGAAGCGGTGGGTGAGGTCGACGGGGTTCCGATCCCGCTCGACGTGGTCCTGTCTCACGTCCTCTCGCACATCAGCCCGATCCAGGTGCAGATCTCGCTCGAAGACCTGATCGATGCGACGCTCTATGACCTCGATCTCGCGGATCGCGGGATCGAGATCTCCGAGGAAGAGATCGACGGCATGATCGGGACCCGACTCGAAATGCGGTCCGGTCCGATCCCCTGGGAGGCGCAGATCCGCAACCGCGGCATCTACGACGAGAACCACGACCTGTCGGTGGGCTTCGTCCGCCGACGCATGAAGCTCATGCTCGGGCTCGATCGCATTCGCGGTCCGCTCGAGGAGGTCGACATCATCCGCTACTACGAGGCGAATCAGCCGATGATCGGACGGTCGGCCGTTCGCGTCCAGGCGATCCGCATCTATCTCGTCGACCCGGTCACGTTGCTTCCGAAGGGGCCCGTCGCGCAGGCGAAGGCTCAGATCGCTCTCGAGAAGGTCCTCGGCGAGCTCGAGGCCGGCGGCGATTTCGACAAGCTCGTTCTGAAGTACTCCGAGGATGTCGAGACCCGTCGCTACAGCGAAGTGAAGATCGACGGCGAAGATGTCGTGGTCGCGGGGAACCTCGGCCTGACGAACGCGCGTGACGGGCTTCTCCCGGACGAGATCTCGTGCGCGGCGTTCTTCGTGCCCCCGGGAGAATGGGTCGGCCCGATCCGCACCAAGAAGGGCTGGGAGATCATCCGGACGTACTGGGCCCGCGAGCCCTTCTACTTCCCGTATGACGACGAACCCTATACCGATATCAACGAGAATGGTCGAAAAGACGACGGTGAGCTTCACGAGGACCTCAACGGCAACGGCAACTGGGACGCCGGCCGTCGTTTCTTCGCCATGAACGAGCTGCGGCGCGACCGGGGCCAAGCGTACCTGGCCGAGCTCCGCAGCAAGACCACCATCGAATATCCACAAGGACGATGACTGAGATGAGCCCCAACTCGTTTGACGCCGCCCGCGCGGCACGCCTGTTCGCGACCTGGATGGTCCTGATCGCCCTCGTAGCCTGCGGAGGTGGCGGGGGTGAAGACGGCGGCGCCGGACAGGCGAAAGCCCCGGACAACGCGAAGGGTGGGGCCGACACCGGAGGTTCCGCCTCGGAGCCGGAAGCCGGCACGACCACGGAGCCGGCCGGAGCCACGGGCGACGGCAAGTCCGAGCCGGTCTCGAAGGGCGATCCGGCCTCGAAGAATCCGGCGCAGGACAACGACCCCGCGGCCGCACCTTCGGACAACGACGCGGATACGCCGGGCGATGCCGAGCCCGGGTCCGAGGAAGAGGAAGGCATCGCCGATTCTCTCTTCCCGAAGATGAAGGACCGCGAAGCGCGCCCGATCCCCGCCGGCTTCGGTGCCGACATCCCGGTCTGGCAGGAAGCCCGGAAGGCGGCGGAAGCGATGGCCAACATCGACCCGACTTCCTTCGATGATGTCTACGGCACGGTCAACGGCGTCGATATCACGTTCGGGGAGATCCTCGACGAGGTCGTCACGCGCTTCGGTGAGAAGTTCGTGGACGAGTACCGCCACGACCTCATCCTCCTGGCCGAGATCGATGGCGCGGACGTCGAAGTGACCGCCGACGACATGCGGATCGGGGAGGAAGAGTTCTGGGGCGAGCTCCGCAAGCAGGGCGTCGCCAACGAGGAGCAGCTCGCCCGAAAGTTCAAGTGGACCCCGGAGCTGCTGCGCCGCAAGGTCTTCCTCAACGAAGGCGGTAAGAAAGTGTTCGCGAGCGACATGGAGGTCGACGATCCGGACGGTCAGGATCGCTTCTTCATGCAGGTCTGGATGACCGAGATGGTCGGTCGCTATGCGGTGAAGACCAAGTTCGGCCCCGGCGCCGACGAGCTCGCCCAGGGCGTGGTCTCGCGTGTCGGCGACTGCGACATCACGGCGCTCGACGTCGCGCCGTTCCTGATCCCGAACCTCAAGCAGTTCCACTACGACATGGCCTTCGAGAGCCTCGCCGAGAAGGTCGCCATGCAGCAGGAGATCGCCAAGCAGGGCGTGGTGGTCACCGAAGCGGAAATCGCCGATCGCATCGAGGCCGAGCGCCGCAAGTACGCCGGCTCGCTGTTCAACTACGAGACGATGCTCCAGCTCGACGAGACGACGCTCCCGATGGAACACCGCAAGTTCCGCGCGTGGCTCGCCTACAACAAGCTGCACGGCGAGCCCACCGATGAGGAGCTCCGGGAGCACTACGACAAGAACACCGTCTACTTCGGCCGCGGCGCGGTTGCGGGATGCGAGATCAAGACCCTCGCCCTCGACCCGGACACCGGTGAGCTGAAGAGCGAGGACGCATGGGAGAAGGCCCTCGATCGCATCCGCGAAGTCGAGAACGAGCTCAACAACGGCGTGCCGTTCCAGCAGCTCGTGATGCGCTTCTCGGAAGAGCCGAAGACGAAGAAGTACGAGAGCGCCACCCTGTTCGGCGGAAAGAAGAAGCGCGTCGCCGGCAGCATCGGGATCTACCCGATCAAGGAAGGGCGCATGAGCGACGAGATCTCGGTGGCGTCGTTCGTCTGCCAGAAAGACGACTGGATCGGACCGATCAAGGGCCGCGACGGCTATCACATCATCTCGCTTATCGACGCCAAAGCGCCTCGGAACCTTCCGTTCGACGAAGAGGCATTCACCGACCTCAACGAGAACGGCCAGTGGGACCAGGGCGAGCCGTTCGTCGACGTGAACCGAAGCGGCAACTGGAATGCGGGCCAGAGGGGCAATGCCCTCGACGATTTCCAGACCGAGCGAGTCGGTCGCTGGATCCAGGACGTCGTCGCGAAGGCCGAGATCGTCCGAAGAGGAGAGTAGACCGGCGCGCAGACCGCGCCAGCACGTGCGGGCTCATCCCGCGGAGGATCGATGAAGAGTTTCGAAGCGTACGAAGCGTTGCGCCGATACGGTCGGCCGCTGCTCGCGTGCGCCCTCTTCGTGATCCTCCTTCCCCAGTGCTCTCCACCGGGCGAGCAGAAGACATCCGCAGGGGCGCCGGCCCTCGACACGCCCGAGCAGAAGCGCGCGCGTGAGGAGCTCGTTCGCACGGAGATCGAGCCGCATGTCGACGACGAGCGCGTGCTGGCCGCCATGCGGGACGTCCCGCGGCACGTCTTCGTCCCCAAGAGCCTCTCGTCGAGCTCGTACGACAATCGGCCGCTGCCGATCGACAAGGGGCAGACGATCTCCCAGCCGGTGGTCGTCGCCGAGATGACGGCGCGACTCGATCTCGAATCCGACGATCGCGTCCTCGAGATCGGAACCGGTTCGGGGTATCAGTGCGCGATTCTCGCCGAGCTCGTCTCGGAGGTCTATTCGATCGAGATCGTGCCGGAGCTCGCCGAGACGGCACGCGAGCGGCTGGAGTCCCTCGGCTACGACAATGTGCGGTTCCGCGTCGGCGATGGCTTCCACGGGTGGAAGGAAGCCGCGCCCTTCGACGCGATCATCGTCACGGCCGCGCCCGAAGAGGTGCCGCCGCCGCTTCTCGAACAGCTACGCGCCGGCGGGCGCTTGATCATCCCGGTGGGCGATCGTTGGCAGGAGCTCGTCCTGATCCGGCGGAATTCCGAAGCGCCCGGCGATTTCACGCGAGAGTCGATCTTTCCGGTCCGATTCGTGCCCATGACGGGGCAGGCCCGCACGGGTCCGCAGCCGTCGAAGGAGGAGGACGAGGAATGAGAGCGAACCTTTCTTGCGCCCGCAGGCTCGGGATGTTGCTGGTACTCGGTATCGCCGTCGGGCTATCGGTATCGCAGCCGTGTCAGGCTCGACCGAGCACGCCCCAGGACAAGCTCGATGCCGAGCTCGAGAAGCTCTTCGAGACCAAGAAGGAGAAGATCTCGCGAGCCCGGCAAACCGAGATCGAGGAGCTGATCAAGGAGCTCACGACCAACCATCCGGACGACCGCCAGAAGAACCGCGAGAGGCTCCAGACCTACGGGACGGATGCCACGCCGTTCCTGCTTCGACTGGCGCGCTCGTCGAGCCACGACAAGTCGCGAGCCGCGCTGGTGGCTCTCGCGATGATCAAGGATCCGGCCTCGGCGCCGTTCCTCACCAATGCACTCGGAGACGGCAAGAACTTCGTCACGATGTTCGCCGCGCTCGCCCTCGGAAAGCTCGGGCAGCTCGAGAGCGCGCCGCCGCTCCTCGCGGTCGTGCTCGATAACACGTCCCGGGACGCCTTCGATCGGGCCGCGGCGGCGGTGGCCCTCGCACGGATCGGCCTCGTGACGCGGGACGCGCGCGCGGGCGACCCTCAAGCCATCGATTCGGCGGCCCTGCTGCGCCTGGTCACCCGCGAGGACGACACGAAGGTCATCGCAGCGGTCCTGATGGCGCTCGGCAAGATCGGCGACTCGACGGCGTACGACTGGATCGAGAAGCAAGCCGGCTCGACCTCGGATCGCGTCCGGAGGGCCGCGGTGCTGGCTCTCGGAGATCTCGGGGACGCGCGAGCGATCTCGGTGCTCCTCGAGCGCGTGCGGACGGATGAGGACGAGAAGACGATGGAGTTCGCGTGCGGGGCGCTCAGTGCTTTCGTCCGCGACGATATCGCCGAGACGCTGCTCACCGCGCTCGGCAAAGAGGGGCTGTCGCATGCGACCCGAGCGGTGATCCTTCGGGCGCTCGGCGCGCAGAAGCCGTCGCCCGCCATCGAAAGCGTGCTGCTCAAGTTCGCGCGATCGTCGAAGAGCGAGGATCTCGAGCGGGGGGCCGCCATCGCGTCGTTGCGGGCCTACGACGGCAAGGCCGTGGTGCAGGCCCTCGCGGCGCTCCTCAAGAGCGAGGATCCGAAGGTCCGCAGCTCCGCCATCATGCTCCTCGCGCAGAAGGAGGCGGACCCGCTTCGTAAGTCGCTGCGTCGCTTCCTGCAGAGCGAAGACCAGGTCGTGGTCGAGACGGCGGCGCTCGCGCTGGCGTTCTTCGAGACCGACAAGGCGCGAAAGGACCTCGAGCGCGTCCCGACGGAGCACCCGGCCTACCTCTTCGTCCAGAATGTGCTGCGGGGGCTCGAGGACGCGGATCCGAAGGCGTATTTCCGATCGTGGATCGACGAATGGGTCGCGTGGCTAGGCGGCACTTCGGAGGCGCTGCTGCGCAACCTCGCCAACGAGCAGCTCTACGGGATCTTCGAGCTGGATCGGCGGATCATCAAAGGCGCGAAGGCGCTCGGGGACAATCGTCCGCGGCTGCAGAAGGCGCTGTCCACGGCGCAGCAGGACCTGCGTCTGTGGATCGAGTACGAGCCGTACTTCGACCCGCCGCGGAAGTAGCCCGCCTCGCCCGGAGCCACCCGTCCGAGAGCACCTTACGCCGATTGACAGCCCCCTGGACGGGTGTAGAATCTCGGTTTCTCACCAACCGGCGCGTCCCCTCATCGCGCGCCGTTCCGAATCCACGGGGGAACCATGACTTCGAACATTCATCCGGATCGCAAGGCGAAGCTCGATGAGCTCAGGTCCCAGGGGATCAACCCCTATGCGCATCGATTCGATGGAGCGCAGCCGATCGCGGACGTGATCGCGGAATTCGAGTCGAAGAACCCCGAAGGCGCCGAGGAAGCCGTCGAGACCAGCGGCCGCGTGGCGGGGCGCATCATGGCCCGACGCGACCACGGGAAGTCGATGTTCCTCGACCTCAAGGATCGCACCGGGAAGATCCAGGTCTACCTCAAGAAGAACCAGATCGGCGACGAGGCCTACGAGCGTCTGTCGCTGGTGGACCTCGGGGACTTCATGGGCGTCGAGGGCTCGGTCGCGAAGACGCGGATGGGTGAGATCACGATCTTCGCCACGAAGTACGAGTATCTCTCGAAGGCGCTCCAGCCGATCCCGGAGAAGTGGCACGGCCTGAAGGACGTCGAGCTTCGCTACCGGCGTCGCTACGTCGACCTGTTCGCGAATGACGAGGTTGCCGAGACGTTCCGGACGCGCGCGATGATCGTGCGACGGCTGCGCGAGTTCCTCGACCAGAAGGCATTCACCGAGGTCGAGACGCCGATGATGCACCCGATCTCGGGAGGCGCCGCGGCGCGGCCGTTCGTCACGCACCACAACACGCTCGACATGCAGCTGTTCCTGCGGGTCGCTCCCGAGCTGTACCTCAAGCGCCTGATCGTGGGCGGCATGGAGCGCGTGTACGAGCTCAATCGAAGCTTCCGCAACGAAGGGATCTCGACGCGCCATAACCCCGAGTACACGATGCTCGAGGCGTACTGCGCGTACGTCGACTACCACTTCCTGATGGACCTCGTCGAGGAGATGATCTGTTACGCCGCCGAGCCTCTCTTCGGGAAGGATCCGAAGATCCCGGTGGGCGAGGATCGCGAGCTGAACCTCGGCCGTCCGTGGCGTCGCGCGAAGTACCGCGATCTCTTCCAGGAGGCGACCGGTGTCGACATGAACGACCGTGACGCTGTCGTCGAGCTCGCCAAGAAGATGAAGTTCGAGACGGAGGATCGCGACTTCCACGCGATCGCCAACGACATCTTCGAGGAGAAGGTCGAGCCGGATCTCTTCGAGCCGACCTTCGTCTACGACTATCCAGTGGAGATCTCGCCCCTCAGCAAGTGCCGCGAGGACGACCCGTCGACCGCCGAGCGCTTCGAGCTCTTCATCCGCAACATGGAGATCGTGAACGCGTTCTCGGAACTGAACGATCCGATCGACCAGGAGGAGCGTTTCCGCAAGCAGGTCGATTCCCGCGACGAGGAAGCGCCGGCCGAGGTCGACCTCGACTACGTCACCGCGCTCGAGCACGGGATGCCGCCCGCCGGCGGGCTTGGCCTCGGCGTGGACCGGCTGACCATGATCTTCACCGGCTCGGCCTCGATCCGCGACGTCATCCTGTTCCCGCTGCTTCGCCACAGCCCGTCGGATCCGGGCACGGCCGAGGAGGGCGTGGAGGCGCCGGCCGAGGACAGTGCCGAGAGCGCGGCGGGGGCGGGGTCGGGGGCCTGATCCAGATTCTGTCGATCCTGGCACTGGTCGATCCAGATTCCGGCGGCGAGCGGATATTTGGCGGGCCGCGGCGAAATAGGATAATGATTCCTCGCGTGCGTGGTGCCCGGGCGGTGCGGCCACGTGCGATCCGGTCGGGGAGGTCGGGAAGAAACCCTCGCCTCCTGTCGTCCAAGGCGGCGTGACACAGGACGCGTCCATGTACAAGCTATTCCTCAGCCTCAAGTTTCTCTCTCACCGCGTGGTGAACTGGATCTGCGTGGTCTGCGTGGCCCTGGCGGTGACGATGCTGCTCGCCGTCATGGCGATCATGGGAGGCTTCCAGGTGGAGCTCCTCGAGTCCTACCAGTCGATCTCGTCCGATCTCGTCATCAACGCGAATCGCGTGCGGGACTTCTCGGCCGATCGCCTGCGCGAGCGGATCGAGCTCGCGGACCACGTCGAGGGGACGGCCTACCGGTTCTTCTCCTACGGCTTTCTGGCGGTCCCGGGGCAGATCCAGCATGGCGGCACGGCAGGGATCAAGGTCTTCGGGCTGGATCCGAAGGCCGAGGTCGAGGCGACGGACTTCCGCGACCACCTCGACCAGATCGAGGGAACGGCCCGCGTGAGGGATCTCGACCAGCCCTTCGACACGACCCCTTGGGAAGATCCCTACGATCGAACCCCACCCGGCATCCTGCTCGGCGACAAGCTCTACGACAGCCTGGCCGCCTACCCGGGGATGCGCCTCCAGCTGACGACGGTCGCCTTCGCCGATCCCGACAAGCCGTTCCAGGAGGGCGATGACCAGTTCAACACCCGCGCCCGGCAGCTCACCTTCATGGTGACCGGCGCGTTCCAGACCGGCATGTACGAGTACGACAACCACACCGTCTACATCCCGCTCGAGACCGAGTACGAGTTCCTCGGCGCCGGCGGGGGTGGTCGCGAGATCTACGTCCGGCTCGACGACTACGAGAACGCCGCGTCCGTCAAGGAACAGCTCGTGGCCGAACGGCTCGTCCCGATCGAGGCGCGGGCCTACACGTGGGAGCAGAGCAACCGCGTGTTCATCTCGGCCGTACAGACCGAGAAGATGATCCAGGCGGTCATCCTCTCGTTCATGATCCTGCTCGCGGGCGGCGCCATCATGTGCGTCCTTTTCATGACCGTCATCGAGAAGACGCGCGACGTCGGAACGGTGAAGGCCCTCGGAGGCACGGTGAGCGGCATCCTGGGGATCTTCGCGCTCAACGGCTTCATCATCGGGCTGCTCGGCTCGGTCGTGGGCCTCGGCCTCGGGGTGCTGATCATCAACAACATCAATTTCATCGACGAGCAGTTCGTGGCGAAGATCATCGGACACCGGATCTTCCGCCCCGAGATCTACGTCTTCGACGAGATCCCCACGGCCTATAACCCGCTCGCCATGGCCACCACGATCGGCGCCACGCTCCTCATCAGCTTCATCGCGAGCCTGGTCCCGGCCTGGAAGGCGTCCCGATTCCGCCCGGTGGAGGCGCTTCGCTATGAGTAGCTCGAATGTCGTCCTGTCGGCCCGCGGGATCGAGAAGTCCTACTACCTGGGCGGTCGCCAGCTCGAGATCCTGAAGGGCATCGATCTCGACCTGTTCGAGGGCGAGATCCTCACGATCGTCGGGAAGTCCGGCACCGGGAAGAGCACCCTCTTGAACCTGATGGGGCTCCTCGACGACGCGCAGGCGGGCACCCTGACCTTCCAGGGCAAGAACCTCTTCCGCCAGTCGGGGTGGCGCAAGGCCCGCTTCCGGAACCGCGAGATCGGCTTCATCTTCCAGCTCTACCACCTGCTTCCCGAGCTCGATGTGCTCGAGAATGCGTGCCTTCCGGCCATGATCCGGTATACTTGGATGGGCTGGGGAGGAAAGAAGACGGAGATCCGCGAGCGTGCTCGAGGGCTCCTCGAGGAAGTGGGCATGGCCGATCGCATCCGGCATCGCCCCTCCCAACTCTCCGGCGGGGAGCGTCAGCGTGTCGCGATCGCGCGAGCCCTGATCAACGATCCTTCTCTCGTCCTCTGTGACGAGCCTACCGGGAACCTCGACGAAAAGACCAGCGAGGGAATCGTGGAGTTGATTCTCGAGCTGAATCGGTCGAAGAAGAAGACATTCGTCGTCGTGACCCACGAGAAGGACCTCGCACAGCTCGGCACTCGGATCCTCAGGATCGAGCAGGGCGGGCTGGTCTGGGAGCGGGGGAGCGCCGATGGCCCCGGAAGCACGGTCCCCCGAACCGAGAGGCCGCAGACCGAGTCGCCGGCACAAGGAGTCGAGTCATGAAACGAAACGCCTATCCCGTGGTCCTCGCGCTGCTGGCGCTCTGCGTCCTCGCCACGCCCGGGTGCCTCGTCCGGGGCTCGAAGGCGAAGCAGGAGTACAGCGAACGCCAGTCCATGTCGCGATTCCAGCGGAGCTGGCACGATTTCGCCAACTACTTCGCCGGCTATCCGGACGGGCTCGAACGCAGCTTCAGCCGGTGGAAGAGTGGCATGAGCCGCGACTACCAGACCACCCGCGATCGCCTGGCCGGCCTGCCCAACACCGTCTCCGAGAACTGGAACGAAGGCGTGGCCGCCACACGCAGCGACCTGCAGGGCATCGTCCGGGGCGTCCAGAAGGACATCGAGCGGTTCCCGTACAACGCCTACCGCTTCTGGCGCCTGATCGAGTAGAGCGCCGGATCAGCAGCACGTCTCGGCGGCACCCCACAGGCCCACCTCCCGGAGAACCGGTCCGAACGACCTCGGCTCAGTCGGCCTAGGAGTCGGCCTAGGACCGCGGCTCTCGATCGGCGAGGGGAGGTCCCAGCACTTCCGTCAGGACGATTCCGTGCCGCAGTCCGGCTCGAGAGCGATCGAGGCGGAATCCTCCTCTCCGGCGCGCCTTGCCGGACCCCTGGCCGGATCGCCCGGCGTTCATCCCCGGAACCTCGAGCTTGGGGAGAGGCTTCGGCTTGAAGGCGGGGCGCTTGGCGGCGGCGGGAGGGGCCGGCGCAGGCAGCCGTCCGGCGCGCGTAGCGGGCGTCGAAGGCACATCCCCGACCTCCCGACTACGGGCCTCCTCTTTCGCGTCGTCCTCGACCTCCTCGAGATCCCGGTAGGCCTTCGCCTTTCCCGGTGGCTCCGGCTTCGCAGGGGGCGGCTTTGGCGGGGCGGGCTCGGGGGTCGTGAGCGTCCGCTCCTCCATGAGCTCCATGTAGCGGCGGATCTCCTCGAGGATCGAACGCTTCGGCTGGACCTGCCCCTCGGTCTGCGGCTCGTCGACCGCGGTCCCCGCGTGGGGGACGGAGGGGTTCTTGGGGCCCTCCGTCCCGAGCTCGCGCATCTTCTCGGCGCGCCGCTCCATGACCGCGCCGATGACGCGACCCAGGCCGGCGATCAGACCGATCAGCACCGGGACGAGGAGCGGAAGGAGCTCGATGATCGTCTCGGTGATGTCAGCCACGAAGATCGCCGGGCTCAGCATCAACTGTCTCGCTCCTCGCCGCCTTCGTCGCCTTCGGAGATCGACTGGCGCATATCGGTATCGGCCTGGATGTTCCGCATGCGGTAGTAGTCCATGATGCCGAGGTTGCCCGATCGGAACGACTCGGCGATGGCCAGCGGAACCTCGGCTTCGGCCAGGACGACCTTGGCCTGGTTCTCCTGGACGAGCGCCTTCATCTCCTGCTCGCGCGCCACGGCCATGGCGCGGCGCTCTTCCGCCTTCGCCTGCGCGATCTGGAGGTCGGCCTTGGCCTGGTCGCTCTGGAGCTTGGCACCGATGTTCGCTCCGATGTCGACGTCGGCGATATCGATGGACAGGATCTCGAACGCCGTCCCCGCGTCGAGTCCCTTCTCGAGGACCATCTTCGAGATCACGTCCGGGTTCTCGAGCACGGACTTGTGGGAATCGGCCGAGCCGATCGTCGTGACGACACCCTCGCCGACGCGGGCGATGATGGTCTCTTCGGTGGCGCCGCCGATCAGCTGGTCGAGGTTCGCCCGCACCGTGACGCGGGCTTTGACCTTCAGCTGGATGCCGTCCTTGGCGACCGCGTCGAGGCTCGGTCGCTTGCCGCTCTTCGCGGGGCAGTCGATCACACGCGGGTAGACGCTTGTCTGAACCGCTTCGAGGATGTTCCGTCCGGCCAGGTCGATCGCGGTCGCCCGCTTGAAGTCGAGGTCGACGATCTTCGCCTTGCGCGCGGCGATCATCGATCGCACCACGAGCGGAACGTTGCCGCGGGCCATGTAGTGGGCTTCGAGTGCCTTGGTCGTGACCCCCTCTTCGTCGGTCAGCCCGGCCTTCACGGCCATGATCTTGCTGCGGACGATCACCGTCGGGTTGACCTTCCGGAAGCTCATGCGGAGCAGGTCGGCGATGCCGATCCCGGCGCCGGTGGTGACCGATTGCACGTAGA
>CAZQZX010000131.1:0-19168 GCA_964597885.1 uncultured Planctomycetota bacterium | reverse complement strand
GACGGTGACCACGCGGCCGCCCAAATCCCTCGGAAATCCGGATTACGTCTCACCCGAGCAGGGGGCGTCGGCATCGGCGGATATCGACACCCGAAGCGACGTGTACGCGCTCGGCGTCGTGCTTTACGAGCTGCTGACGGGGAGTCGTCCCCTGGACTTGACGAAGATCCTCACCGAGCAGGGATACACCGAGATGATCCGCGCTCTCGAGGGCGAGGACCCGATCCTTCCGAGCCGGCGCGTCGCCCCGGAGGCCGAGACGCTCGGAGACCTTCGAGAGCTTTCGGCGACGAAGCTCGTGAGCGCACTTCGCGGGGATCTGGACAACATCGTGCGCATGGCGCTGGCCAAGGATCGCGACGAACGCTACGACTCGGTGAGCGCGCTCGCTCGTGACATCGAGCGGCATCTCGCCGCGGAACCGATCGACGCGGCGTCTCCCGGGCTCGCGTACCGCGTTCGAAAGTTCGTGCGGAGGAATCGGCTGGCGGTCGTGTCCGGGGCAGCGATCCTCGCCGGCCTCGCCATCGCGATCGTCGCGCTCGGGATCGCGCTCGGGGCGACCCGCCGGAGCGAGAATCGGGAGCGTCTCGCGAAGGAGTCCGCGCAGCGAGAGCGGAAGCGGGCCGACGCGCAGGCCGAGCGACTTCTCGGGCAGCTCGTGGCGAGCCGATTCGCTGAGGCCCGCGAGGCGATCGAGGCCGGCGAAGAATCGCGAGCGCGAGCGGTCCTCGAGAGCATCCCCGAGGAGAGCCGGGGAGAAGCCGAGCGCTGGATCGAGTCGCGCTTCGCGCGGGATCTCGCGCGATTCGAGCTGCACGGTGGCAACGTCGTGCGATCCCTCGCGATCGCGCCGAGTGGCGACGAGGGGCTGAGCGCCGGCGCCGACGGTCGAGCGCGACGATTCGATCTTCGCACGGGCACCGTACGACTCGACCTACCCAGAGCCGCGGCGACCGTGACGGATGCGATCTACGACCCGACAGGCCGTTGGATTCTCACGGTCGACGCGTCGGGCGAGGTACGGCTGTTCGATGCGGTGACCGGGAAGAGGCTCGCGAGTGCGCGGGATCACGAGAGCTGGCTCGCACGCGCTGCGTGGGCGCCCAACGGCGCTTGGGTGGCGACGGCGGGCGGTGATGGAACGGTCCGCATCCGTGATCCCCGTACGCTCGAGGCCCGACGTGTCCTTCGAGGATACAGCCACGATGTGTGGGGGCTTGCGGCGGCGCCGGACGGGGTTCGCCTCGCGACGAGTAGCGGAGACGGGCGCCTGATCGTGTGGGATGCCACCACGGGTGAGCGGCTTCGGGAGACGACGGTCTCGTCCCTCGGCTGCTGGACACTCGCCTACGATCGTGACGGAAGGCGGATCGCGATCGGGACCGACGAGAGTACGGTCGTGCTCTTCGACGAGGAGCGCGCCACCGTCACGGCCCGGCTGGACACCGGCGGCGGACCGGTGCGCGCGCTCGCGTTCGAGGCAGCGGGGGACGAGCCTTCGCGCGGGCTCCTCGTTTCGGGACGCGATGGCGCGATCCGCCGCATCGACCTCGACACGCGACGGACGACCGGGATCCGCACCGGCGATCAAGGGGCGGTCCACGACTTCGGCCTCACGCGTGGTCTCCTCTATCTGGCGGGGGAGGACGGGACGGTTCGGGCTCGGTCCAGGCTCGGCCTCGAAGGCCCGCTGCAGCTGCTCGGGCACCGGCATGCGATCCGCGGGCTCGAGGTCCGCGGCGAGACGCTCCATAGTCGCGATCGGCATTCCATCCGCACGTGGGATCTCGCGACCGGTCGCGAGCTTTCGTGCGAGTACCCTGGGGCGAACGAGGCCCCGACGACCGGAGGAACCCTCGAGGAGCGCGTGCCAGATCTCGTCGATGATGGACGACGCCGTCTCCTCTACGGAGAGAACGACGGGCGGATCCGATTCCAGGATCTGGCGAGCGAAGAGATCGTGCTTGTGCTCGAAACCGGTCTTCCCGGGATCGCCTGCTGCGCCTGGCTCGAGGGCCGACGCGGAATCGTCGCGGGAGGAACCGACGGCCGGATCGTCGTGCTCGAGATCGAGTCGCCAAGCGAGACCGGAGCCGCCGATCCGTCGATGCTCGAGCGACGCCGGAGGGCTTCGGCCGCGGCGCGCGCGCGATTCGAGCGCGAAGGGCGGCTGTTCGAGCGCAGTCGGTCCCGTCTCGACGCATCGCGGCGAGAGCACCAGGCCGGACGCCGGGAGGAGTCGGTGAGGCTTCTCTCCACCTTCCTCGCGGACATCGACCCCGAGTTTGGCGAGCGGCACCCGACCTATGCGCAGCATCGCCGTGAGCTCGCATGGGTCCGGCAGGCCATCGTGCGAGCCGAATTGGACGAGCCCGTGATGGCGCCACCGGAATCGTACGAAGGGCGCTACGGGCGCTGGCGCGTCGTCGCTCGTCCGGATGCGCTGACCCTGGTCTCGGTCTTCGATCCCAGCCTCACGAACGTCGAGCTCGACGGCGAGTTCGCGCTCTCGCCGTTCGACGCCCATGTCTTCGAGCTCCGGGATCGCGTTTCCGTCCGGGCCCGGTTCGCCGTCGAAGAGGGGGCGGTCGTCCATCTCGAGATCCTCCACTCGGATGGACGCCGCGAGCTCTTTCCGCGGACGCGTTGAAGAAAGTCGATCGAATCCTGAGGGGAGTGAGGCGGGGGCGTCGCGTGTTCCATTGACGCGCGCCTCGACGGGAGGCGCGGCCGACCTGTTGCGGAGGAACCCAGCGATGATGACCCCGAACCTGTGGCTGAGCCCGCTCGCCCTTCTCTGGACGTTGATGATCGGTGCCGACGAATGGCCCGGCTTCGGCGGCCCGCGCGCCGATTTCACGCTGCCGGCGGCGCCGCTTTCCCTCGCCTGGCCCGACGAGTCGGGGCCGAGGGTCCTGTGGAGCGCGGCTGTCGGCGGGGGACACTCGCAGGTCGTCGTCGGTGGCGGGGTGGCCTTCTTGCACCACGAGCTCGAAGGCGGTCGCGACCGCGTCGTGGCGTTCGATGCGGCGACGGGCACCGTGCGTTGGATGATTGACGAGGACGCCCCCGCGCATCCCGACCAGGAATCGTACGGGGGCGGAACCGGGCCTCACGCGACGCCGCTCCTGCTCGGAGACACGCTGATCGTTCTCGGCTACGGAGGACAGCTTCGCGGGATCGATGTCGGCGACGGCAGCGTTCGCTGGCGGACGGACCTCGTGAAAGAGCTCGACGCGACGCCCGTCCAGTTCGGGTTTGCCGCGAGCCCGGTGGCGTGGCATGGCCGCGCGCTCGTGGCCGTCGGAGGGAAGAGGGTCGGGCTGGTCGCCTTCGACCCGAAGGACGGTTCGCAGCTGTGGAGCAGCGATCCGTTCGAGCCGAGCTACGTGACTCCGACACGGGTGCGCATCGGCGGAAACGAGCGGATCGCGGTCGTCACGCGTGACGACATTCGCCTCGTCGATCCGAGCGCGGGAGCGACCGTCGCAACGATCGCGCATCGCAAGGCCGGACTCACGAACTTCGCGATCAGCGTCTGGCTGGACGATCGAGAAGAGCTCCTCGTCTCGGGGCAGGGCACGGCAGGCTCACGCGCGATCGGGATCGATGCCGAGACGGGCGAGCTCGCGGAGCGCTGGTTCGCGCGGGGCCCCCAGCTCAGTCACGGGACCGCCGCGCGCTGCGGCGACCTGATCTGCGCGAGCCTCGGTGCGACGCTCGCGGCGTACGACGGGTCTGACGGGCGCGTGCTGTGGCGCAAGCGCGGCTTCCCCGAGGCGAACGTCCTTCGGGTGGGCGAAGCCGGCGCGCTGATCCTCGACGAGCGCGGGAAGCTCTCGCTCGCTCGTGTCGGCCCGGGGGGGATCGAGGTGCTGGCCTCGCATCCGATCCTGTCCGCGAAATCGTGGACGGCGCCGACCCTCGTCGGCACGACGCTCTTTGCGCGAGATCGCCAGAGGCTCGTGGTGCTCGAGCTCGGCGCGAAGGCGGGACAGTGCTCGCTGATCGGGGTCTCCGCTCTCGAGGCGCCCGCGGCAGGTGCCGGCGAGACGCGCGTCGAGGTCCCCGAGTCGCTTCTCGAGCTCTACGCGGGCGAGTATGCGTACGGAGGCGAGTCGCGACGCGTCGTGCGGATCGGCGACGCGCTCGGGTTCGAGGGAGGAGACTCCTGGCGCGCCCTCGGGGAGGACTCCTTTCGCATGTCCGATGGCCGGCTCGTGCGCTTTCGGGTCGACGAGGAAGGCGCGATCTCCGAGCTCCGGATCGTGAGCGGAGAGTCCGAGGAGGCCTGGGAGAGGCGTCCGCCGGTCCTCGTCGCGCTCGATGAGAGCCAGCGGGAGCGGGCCCTCGGAACGTATCTCGGCGAGGCGGATCTCCGGCTCGAGGTCTTCGAGGAAGAGGGCGAGCTTCGCACGCGGTCGAGCCTCTACGGACGCTATCGCTTCCGGCTCCGCGCCGAGTCGTCGACCGCGTTCTGGGTCGAGCCCATCGATGCCCCGTTTGGCGTCCCGCCGACCAAGCTCGTCTTGACGATCGAAGAAGGGGCGGTGACCGGGGCACGGATCTTCCAGCGGGCGGACACGGTCGTCGTCCGCCGACAGGGCCCGCGCTGACCGAGCAGGG
Source organism: uncultured Planctomycetota bacterium (assembly GCA_964597885.1). Classification (GTDB taxonomy): domain Bacteria; phylum Planctomycetota; class JACOTG01; order JACOTG01; family JAUIME01; genus CAZQZX01. Next base: position 14,539 of record CAZQZX010000131.1, on the reverse strand, counting down.
CACTCGGTTCAGTCTCGGCCCGTTCCGGGTCGATAAAGAGGTCAGGGGCGAGGTCGGGCCAGGCACTTCACTCGACTCGCGTCCCTGCAAGTCGTTTGCTAGATTGCTCTTACTCGTTATCGGCGGCCCAGTCGGGCGAGCGCCAGTGTGGGGCAGCGAGCGAACCTCAAAAAGAAAGGGGCGACACGCCACCACCCACCCCATGAATGAAGAACGTAAGCAAGCCCTCCTCATCGACTTCGAGAACCTCGCGGTCGGCGTCAAGGAGGCCAAATACAAGAAGTTCGAGATCACGAAGGTCCTCGAGCGCCTGCTCGAGAAGGGCAAGATCATCGTCAAGAAGGCCTACGCCGACTGGGAGCGCTTTGCCGAGTACAAGCGCCCCTTCCACGAGGCGGCCGTCGAGCTGATCAGCATCCCGAAGAAGCACTACACGGGGAAGAACAGCGCCGACATCCGCCTGGTCGTCGACGCGATGGATCTCGCGAACTCCAAGGAGCACATCGACACGTTCGTGATCGCCTCGGGCGACTCGGACTTCACGCCGCTCGTGTCGAAGCTCAAGGAGAACAACAAGTACGTGATCGGCGTCGGGGTCAAGAACTCGACGGCCGACATCCTCACCGGGAACTGCGACGAGTTCATCTACTACGACGACCTTGTCCGCGGCGCTCAGAAGAAGAAGAAGACCAAGCTCGCCGGTGGAGTCACCGCGAAGAAGCAGGAAGTCTTCGATCAGCTCGTCGACGCCATCCAGGCCCTCCAGCGTGAAGACAAGGAGATCCTGTGGGGCTCGATGATCAAGCAGACGATGAAGCGCAAGCATCCCGGCTTCAACGAGGAGTACTACGGGTACGGCACGTTCTCGAAGCTCCTCGAAGACGCGCAACGCCAGAAGCTCGTGAAGCTCAAGAAGGATCAGAAGAGCGGCACGCTCATCGTCACGGAGTGCAACTTCTGAGACGATGAGCGAGAGCGAAGCGACGTCCGACGCCCCCGCTCGACCGCGTCGTCGGCGTCGCCTCGTGATCGCGGGGAGCGTGCTCCTCGTCGTGCTTCTGCTGGTCGTGCGTCGTCTGGACGTCGATCCGCCTGATATCGCCTCCTGGCAGCCGGCGGAGCGTGCTCCGCTCGCGTCGCCTCCCGAACCGTCCCGCGATCCCGGCCCGTGGCTGCTGGTCCACGAGCCGGCCGAGAGCGGAGCGGCCACCGCTCAATTCTCCGACAACGACTGGAGCTACGCCTGGCTCAACACCCTCGAGCAGGGCTTCGGGCGGGCGGATGTCGTGTCTCCTTCGGACCTGATCGGCGGCGCGCTCGATCGCGCCGAGGTGGTCGTGCTGTCGCGGCGTGCCGGTGACCTCCTCGATCCTGGAGCCGTCGCCGCGCTTACGTCGTTCGTCGAGAGCGGCGGAACGCTGGTTCTCGATCGGCCGGCCGGAACCGTCGCGCGTCTTTCCGGCGTGGAGCTTTCGGGTGAGCGTTTCCCCGCCGAGCGCATCACGACCGAGCCGCGCGAGGACTGGCATGACCTACTGCCGCTCGTCGTCGAGGTGGAGCAGCTCGCATCGCCTCCCGCCGACGGCATCCGCACGCTTCTCGCGATGGACGGTCGCCCCGCGGTGGTCGAGCGTCCGCTCGGTAGCGGCCTCGTCGTGTCGATGTTGTTCGACTATCCGCGTCAGCTGGTCGCCGTGCAGCAAGGGGTGCCCGAGGCCGGCTACCGCATCGAGAAGCGTTTCGGCAAGTACGACTGGCTGTTCGAGCCCGAAGACGTGGTCGTCGACGAGCGGCTCCTCGACAATCCGGTTCCGTGCGCGGACCTACTCGAGGACTGGCTCGTCGATCGGATGGGAGCGCGACGGCCGATGGCCCGTTGGTGGCGTTTCCCGGCGGACCGCGAGGGCGCCTTCCTGATGACCCACGATGAGGATCTGCAGGGGGGAGCCGAGCTCGCGGTGCTCACCGAGTACGAGAAGACGATCGGCGCCACCTCGACCACGTTCATCATCCCCAACCGGCGCCTGTGGGAGACGTGGAAGAGCCCGGTCGACTGGTACACGGTGCTCGAGGAGGAGCACGGCGCCGACCTGCAGCTCCACTGGAACGTGCTCTCGATGCCGATCGGCGTCTGGAAGATCGAGCCGTTCCTCGTGCGGTACTCGCTGCCGCACCAGATCGAGCTGCTCGAGCGCGACATCGAACGCCCGTTTGCCAATCGAACGCACTACCTGATCCTCGGCGATCACTACACGAAGGCGTTCCGGCTGCTCGAGAAGCAAGGCATCCGGTGGGATACCACGTACGGCCCGAATCGCGGCGGGCGCGGGTATCAGTTCGGGACGGGGCTCCCGTATCGACCGCTCGACACGAACGGAAACCCCTTTGCGCTCCGCGAGATCCCGTTCGTGACCCAGGAGGACTGGGGCGAGGCGTCTCCGGAGTTTCTGGAACGCCTGCTCCGGGAGAGCGAGAGCCGCTACCACCAGGTGATCATTCCCATCTTCCACGCGCACCTCATCGTGAAGGAGCCCGAGGGCGAAGCGTTCTGGAAGCAGTCGTACGAGGACGCCAAAGCGACAAACCACTGGATCACGAGCTTCTTCGAATGGGACGCGTTCTGGACGGCCCGCCGGGAGAGCGCGCTTCGCTCGACGTATCGCGCGCGCGACGGCGTGCTCGAGGCCGACTTCGATGCCGCGCGCGACGACCTGGCGATCCTCCTGCCGATGCGCGTCGGCGAGCGGCGGCTCGCGTCGGTCGAGGTGGCGGGTCGGCCGGTCGAGCCCGTCCCGACACGCTTCGGAGAGGTGCGCTGCGCACGGGTGCCGGTGCCCGGGGGCGGCGGTCGTCTCGTGGCGAGGTACGAAGAGCCCTAGGGGCCTGCCCGCGCGAATGGCCGCACTCCGGCCGATTTGCTTCAATACGCGCTTCTCGGTGCGATCCCCCAGGACTCCCAGAACCGTCAGGAGTGCGTCTCGATGAGCTCGTTCTACGTCACGACCCCGATCTACTACGTCAACGACAAGCCGCATATCGGCCACGCCTACACGACGATCCTCGCGGACGTCCTGGCGCGGTTCGAGCGCCTGGTCGGCAAGGACACGTTCTTCCTGACTGGTACCGACGAGCACGGGCAGAAGGTCTACGACGCGGCGCAGAAGGGCGGGATCACGCCGCAGGAGCACTGCGACAAGACGGTCGTGCGCTTCCAGGACGCCTGGAAGAAGCTCGGGATCTCGCACGATGATTTCATCCGGACCACCGAGCCGCGCCATACCGACGTCGTGCGGGAGATCCTGCAGGACCTCTTCGATCGCGAGGAGATCTACCGTGGCGAGTACGTCGGCTGGTACAGCGTCACCGAGGAGCGCTTCTACACCGAGAAGGATCTGGTCGACGGCAAGACGCCGGAAGGCAATACCGTCGAGAAAATCGTCGAGAACAACTACTTCTTCCGGATGGGTCACTACCAGCAGTGGCTGATCGACCACATCGAAGCCAACCCGAAGTTCATCCAGCCGGACTTCCGCCGCAACGAGACGCTCGGGTTCCTGAAGAAGGACCTCGGCGACCTCTGCATCTCGCGGCCCAAGACGCGCATGCCGTGGGGCATCGAGCTGCCGTTCGACAAGGACTACGTCTGCTACGTCTGGTTCGACGCGCTCGTGAACTACATCAGCGCGATCGGCTATCGACGCGACGAGTCGAAGTTCGGGAAGTTCTGGCCGGCGCAGTACCACCTGATCGGCAAGGACATCCTCACTACGCACACCGTCTACTGGCCGACGATGCTACAGGCGATGGGGGTCCCGCAGCCCGAGACGATCTTCGCGCACGGCTGGTGGCTGATCGACGATCAGAAGATGTCGAAGTCGGTCGGAAACGTCGTCGACCCGATGGAGATGATCGACCGCTACGGCGTCGACGCGTTCCGTTACTTCCTGCTTGCCGAGATGAACCTCGGCCAGGATTGCGGCTTCTCGGAAGATCGGTTCGTCACGCGCTACAACACGGATCTGGCGAACGACGTCGGCAACTTCGCGAGCCGCGTCCTGAAACTGACCGGCCGCAGCTTCGACGGCAAGATCCCCACGCCGGGCGAACCGGGTGAGGCCGAACGCGAGCTCCAGGATGCGGTGATGACGGCGGTGAAGGGCGTTCGCGAACAGCTCGAATCGATCGCGCTCGATCGCTGCATCGGGACGATCCTCGAGGCGGTGCGTGCCGCGAATCGCTACTTCGACAAGACGAAGCCCTGGGCGCTCGCCAAGGAAGGCAAGACCGAAGAGCTCGCGACCGTGCTCTATACGGGCGCGGAGACGCTTCGCATCGTGTCGGGCCTCCTTTACCCGGTGATCCCCGGCAAGATGACCGAGCTACGCGTGGCGCTCGGCCTCGGCGAGGGCGAGCCCGACATCGCCGATCTCGAGACGTTCGGCAAGCTCGAAGCGGGCTCCGCGCTCGGCGAGGGCGGGATTCTCTTCCCGCGCATCGACACCAAGAAGCTCGAAGCCGAGCGCGCCGCCGCCGAGAAAAAGGCCAAGGATGGGGCGAAGGGCGGAGGCAAGAACAAGAGCAAGAAGAAGGGCGACGAATCAGGAGCTGGAGTGGCCATGATCGACTTCGACACGTTCGGCGCGATCGACCTGCGCACCGCTCAGGTCCTCGAGGCCGAGAACGTCCCCGACACCACCAAACTGCTGCGCCTCCAGATCGAGGTCGGCGACGAGAAGCGCCAGATCGTCGCCGGTATCGCCGAGCACTACGACCCAGCCGACCTCGTGGGACGCCACATCGTCATCGTCGCCAATCTGAAGCCCGCCAAGATCCGCGGCGTCGAGAGCAACGGCATGCTCCTCGCCGCGAAGAAGGGCAAGAAGCTCTGCCTCGTGAGCCCCGACGGCGAGATCGGCTCCGGCGCGTCGGTGGGCTGAGCCAGGTCGGCGGTGCCTTCGACGTCTACGTCGTCCCGTGCGGCGACTGACGGGCGTCCGGGTTGGAAAGGCCGTCGCCGGCTTTCGCGCGCACGTAGAGCAGGGCGGCAAGGCCCGTGGCCAGGGTGATGACGATCATCTCGCCACCGTCTTCGATCAGGCCGACGATGCCCGAGCCGACCTTGGAGAACGAGAAGACGACCTGGTGGAGCGCGTCGACGGCGCCCGCGAAGAAGCCGAGGAGGCACAGCAGGATCACGAACTGCAGGTAGGTTCTGCGCAAGGCCCACTGGACGCGGCGCCAGCCGAGCCATAACGCGGTGGCAAAGAAGCCTCCGATTACCGCCAGGAAGAGGAACTCTCCCACGTGGTCGCTTCCGATGCCGGCGATCGTCGGAAGACCCAGGGTCTCCGCGAGCTGCGGGCCGAACCGTTCGTGAAGGCTCAGGCTGTCATCGAGAAGGGCGATCGCGAAGCAAAGGGCGATCACGAGAAACGGGCCGAGGCGAGCCAGGCGGGATGCGGCGATCAGTAGGAGCACGACGGCGCCGAGCTTCGCGTAGTTGAAGATCTCGGGGAGGCTCCCGTCGCTCTCGATATCGAGGAAGTCGATGCCCGCGCTCGTGCCGGCCGCCTTCAGGACCCGGAGGACGGCATGGATGCCGATGAGCGAGACGTCCACCACGAGAAGCGCCCCGACGACCTTGCGGACGCCGCCGGGCAAGCTGCCGAAGAGAGTCAGCGGGGACAGAATGGGCTACTCGTCGTCGCCTGAGGCCGCGGCCTTCTTCTTCGTGGTCTTCTTGGCGGCGGCGGTCTTCTTGGTCGCCTTCTTCTTCGTGGTCTTCTTCTTGGCGGCCTTCTTCTTCGTGGTCTTCTTCTTCGCGCCGGCCTTCTTCTTGGCCTTGCGCTTCGGGGGCTTCCCGGTCTCGCGGAGGACCACGATGGCATCGTCGAGCGTCATCTTCTCGACGTCGGCGCCCTTCGGAAGATTCGCGTTGAGCTCGCCGTCGGTGAGGTAGGGACCGTAGCGGCCGTCGAGCAGCTGCACGGCTTCCTCGGTATCCGGGTGCTTGCCGAAGTCCTTGAGCACCGTGCGCTGGGCCTGGCCGCGACCGCGCTTGGGCTGTGCGAAGAGCTCGAGCGCCCGCTTCAGGTCCACCGTGAAGACGTCATCGGTCGGCTCGAGCGAACGGTAGTCACCGCCGTGCTTCACGTAGGGGCGGAAGCGACCGTTGTTCGCGAGGATCTCCTCGCCGGACTCGGGGTGGTTGCCGAGCACGCGCGGAAGGCTCAGGAGCTTCAGGGCCTCGGGCAGCTGGATCTCGTCCTCGCCCATGCCCTTCGGCAGCGAGGCGCGCTTGGGCTTCTCGGCGTCCTTGTCCTCGGGCGTCTCGCCGAGCTGGACGTACGGGCCGAAGCGCCCGGTCATCGCGAAGATGGTGAGGCCCGTCTCGGGGTCGGTGCCGACCGCGCGGGGGCCTTCCTGCTTGCGATTGAGGATGTCGATCGACTGCTCGAGCGTCAGGTCCGCCGGCGGGATGCCTTCCGGCAGGGACGCCTGGATCTTGCCCTCGGCGTCCTTCGGATCCTGCGTCTGCAGGTACGGCCCGTAGCGACCGACCTTCACGATGATCGGCTGGCCGCTCTCGGGGTGATCGCCGATGTGGAGCGCCGGGAACTCGATGTTCGGCTCTTCCTCGGCGATCTTCTTCTCGAGGCCGGGCCGTTCGGGGCCGCCCCGGTAGAAGCCTTCGAGGTAGCTCTTCCAGTCGAGGCTGCCGTCCGCGACGTCGTCGAGCTTCTGCTCGAGCCGCGCCGTGAACTTCATGTCGACATACTCGAGGAAGTGCTTTTCGAGGAGCTCGGTGACCGCGAAGGCCGTGAACGTCGGGATCAGCGCGTTGCCGACCTTCTCGACGTAGCTACGCGCCTGGATCGTGTCGATGATCGTCGCGTACGTCGACGGACGCCCGATGCCCTCGGCTTCGAGCTTCTTCACGAGGCTCGCTTCCGTGTAGCGCGCGGGCGGCGAGGTCTCGTGGCCGCTCGGCTCGACGCGCGTCGGCGCGAGCGTCTGCCCCTCGGTGAGAGGCGGAAGGATCGACTCCTTGTCGGCCATGTCGGCTTTGGGGTCGTCGCCGCCTTCGACGTAGACGCGGAGGTAGCCCGGGAACTCGATCTGCTTGCCGGTCGAGAGGAACGTCGCCGTCGAGGCGTCGCCCGGCACATCTGAGCCCGGCTTGATGTCGGCCGTCAGCTCCACCGACGTGCGGTTGATGCGCGCATCGGCCATCTGGCTCGCGACGGTGCGGTTCCAGATGAGCTCGTAGAGCCGCATCTCCTCGCGCGTCAGCGATCCGGCCAGATCTTCCGGCGTCTTCGAAATGTCGACGGGGCGGATGGCCTCGTGAGCCTCCTGCGCGTTCGCCGACTTGGTGACGTACTTGCGCCAGCCGGTCGTGTACTCGTCGCCGTACTTCGACTTGATGAGCCGCTCGGCGTCCCCGAGAGCGAGCTCGGAGAGCGTGACCGAGTCGGTACGCATATAGGTGATGACACCGGCGCGTTCGCCGCCGACGTCGATGCCCTCGTAGAGCTTCTGCGCCACCTGCATGGTGAACTTGGCGCTGAACCCGAGCTTCCGGTTCGCCTCCTGCTGCATGGAGGACGTCGTGAAGGGCGGGGCGGGGCGCTGCTTGATCGGCTTCGACTCGACCTTGGTGACCTTCCACGGGCTCTCGAGCGCATCGACCAGCCGCTGCGCCGAGGCCTCGTCGCGGATCCACACCGCCGAGGAGTCGGCCTTGAGCTCGCCCTTGTCGGGGTCGAAATCCTTGCCGATCGCGATCTTGGAGTCGTCGAGCCGGGTCAGCTTGCCGCCGAAGGCCTTGCCGTCGGCGTTGTACTGGCTCTCGATATCCCAGTAACCGGCCTTCACGAAGCGGCGCCGCTCGCGCTCGCGGATGACGCACAGGCGAACGGCTGCGCTCTGGACACGTCCGGCAGAAAGGCCGCGTGCGACCTTCTTCCACAGGACGGGCGAGAGCTGATAGCCGAAGAGCCGGTCGAGGATACGACGGCTTTCCTGGGCGCGCACCAGGTTGATGTCGAGCTCGCGCGGGTTGTCGAGCGCCTCGAGGATCGCGCGCTTGGTGATCTCGTGGAAGGCGATGCGCTTGACGGGCACCTTGGGCTTCAGGAGCTCGAGGATGTGCCAGCTGATGCTCTCTCCCTCGCGGTCCTCATCGGTCGCGAGGATGAGCTCGTCGGCTTCCTTGACGAGATCCTTCAGGCGCTTGACGTGGTCCTTCTTGGACGCGGGGATCACGTACAGAGGCTCGAAGTCCTCCTCGACGTTCACGCCGAGGCGCGCCCACGCTTCCTTCTTGAACTTCGTCGGGATCTGCGCCGCGCTCTCGGGGAGATCGCGCACGTGCCCGTACGTCGCATCGGTGACGTACTTCTTACCGAGCAATCGTCCGAGCGTCTTCGCCTTGGCGGGAGACTCGACGACGACGAGCGAAGCCATTCAGCTCACCTCTTCCTGGGGGAAACCGAGCGCAGAAAGCGCCCGCTCTCGAGTAACCGTGGATGGGTGTAGCACGTTTTTCTGGGCGCGTCCGCTTTTTTTCTCGGCAGGCCGGCGCCGCGTATGAAGCGGGTTTCTGTGCACCGGCGCGACCGGGCGGGCACCTCGTTCGGTTGCAACGAGGCGCCCGCCGCGGGTCCGCAGACTCCCTAACGTACTCTCAGGAAAAGGACTTCCGAGCCTATTGGTCGGGGCTCGGCTAGTCGGGACGACCGAGTGTCGCGAGCGGCAGGCTGACGTCGAACGTCGAGCCCCGACCCGGTTCGCTCCGGACGTCGATGAAGCCGCCCAGGTCCTCGACGACCTTGAGGGCGACCGCCAGTCCGAGGCCCGTCCTCTGCCCCTTGGTTCCAGTGGTGAAGAACGGCTCGAAGATCTTCTCGCGCGTCTCCCGATCCATGCCGCAGCCCGTGTCGTGGACCCGGACGCGGACGTGAGTCCCGTCGCCGGCGCCGGGGTGCGTGGCCAGGAACAGCTCGTCGGGCTCGAAGGTCGAGGTCGCGAGCGTGAGGACCCCGCCGTCCGGCATCGCGTCCAGCGCGTTGATGCACAGATGGGTGAGGGCCTGCTGCACCTGGATCGGCTCGCCCCGCAGGACCAGCGACTCGGGTGAGTGGTCGACCCGCAGGTCCACCGTGTCGGGGATGCTCGGGTCGAGCGCCTGGACGGTCTCGGCGATCGCCACGCGCAGATCCATCGGTCGATACTGCACGCCCGGCTTGCGGCCGAACAGGAGCAGCTGACGCGTGAGCTTGTCGAGCTTCGTCAGATTCGTGTCGATGACCTCGGCGAACTCGGTGACCAGCTCGCGATTCTCGGCGTGCTCGCGCAGGAGCTCCGAGAAGCCGAGCATGGGCGTCAGCAGGTTGCCGATATCGTGGGCGATCCCGCCGGCCAGCGCGCCGATACTCTCCATTTTCTGCGCCAGGACGGTGTGCCGCTCCACGAGGCGCTTCTCGGTGATGTCCTCGGCGGCCCCGAGGAACAGCGGTGGCCGGCCGTCGATCCCGGCGATCGTCGTCCCCTCGACGCGATGCCAGCGCCAGTGCCCGTGGGCGTCCGTGATCCGATACTCGAGCGCGTCCGTCTCGTGGCCCTCGAGCGTGCGGGCGACGAGCGTGCACCAGGCCTCGCGGTCGTCCGGGTGGACCTGCTCGACGAACGGCCGGCCGTAGGACGGATCCGGCGGCGCGCCGAGCGACTTCTCCCACGTCGGATTGGCGTACACGAGCCGGCCCTCGGCGTCGACGGTGTAGAGCAGTCCATGGAGGTTCTCGACGAGGGCGCGGAAGGGCTCTCGCAGAGGCTCGACGGACGGGGTGCGGCTCGGCGTTACGATCTCTTCGGTCATTCGGTGCTCTCGTTCCCTCGTGAGAGGGGCGGAGCGGGCGCGTCAGTCCCCGCACGGCGGGGCCGAGAAAACACCGGTCGAGCCTGTGGGTGTGGGCGACAGCCCCGGCCGGTCGCAATCGACACGAAGAGGGCGTCAGGCGGTCGCGCGGGGGGCGGAGCGGAAGGGGGAATCGACGCGGATCGAGCGGAGGTGCAGCGTGCACACCGGATCCGTCCGTCGGGGCGATTTCTGGATCGCCGGCCACCTTCTCCCTGTCCCCTGCGGCCTTGCCCGAGTGCTCCTCGTCGGGAAGATCGCGGAGAAGTATATCCCAGCCCCGTTGATGGGCAAGGAACATCGGCGTCCCGGACCTCGGTGGAGACCCGCTCCCGTGTCGCGTCCTCGCCGTTTCCGATTCACACAGAAAGGACTTGCGTCGCTCCCCGGAATCGGCTGAGATCATGGCCGGGCCGGTCTCCCGGGGCGGTGAGGACCGGTCGGAGCCACGGAGAGCGCAGACCTTCCCGGGGTCGCGCGAGTCATGCGGGGAGGCCATGCCGGCCAGACGACTCCAATCGAAGATCCAGCGCGCCATCATCGCGGTGCTGGTCGTGACGCTGATGGGCGTGATCGGCTACATGAGCTGCGAAGGCTGCTCGCTGCTCGACGCGCTCTACATGACCGTGATCACGCTCTCGACGGTGGGCTATCGCGAGGTCGTCCCCCTGACGACGTCCGGCAAGATCTTCACCATCTTCCTGATCATCGGCGGGTTCGGCATCGTGCTCTACACGGTCGGGCAGCTCGCCGTGGCGATCATCGAGGGAGAGATCATCGACTTCCTGAAGGGGCGTAGGATGGATCGAAAGCTGGAACAGGTCACGGGCCACGTCCTGATCTGCGGCTACGGACGAACCGGTCGAGCGGCGGCGCTCGAGCTGCAGCGGGGCGGCTACTCGGTGGTGGTCGTCGAGCACGACGCCGAGCGCGTCAAGACCGCGGAGACCGACGGCATGCTCGTCGTCACGGGGGATGCTCTCGAGGACGACGTGCTTTGTCAGGCGAGGATCGAGCACGCCCGGTCGATCCTGGGGGCGCTGACCGACGACGCCGACAACGTCTTCCTGACGATCACGGCTCGGGGGCTCGCCCCGAAGATCCAGATCGTGGCGCGAGCGACCGATGAGGGGAATGAGGCCAAGCTCAGGCGAGCCGGCGCCGATCGCGTGATCGCGATGGGGCAGCTCGGCGGGCTTCGCATGGCGTTTCTGGTCGAGCAGCCGGCGGTCATCGACTTTCTGGACTGCATCGTCCACAATGAGCATCTCGACCTTCGGCTGGAGCAGATGCGGCCGGAGGAGGGCTCGGCGATCGTGGGTAAAACGTTGCGCGACTCGGGGATCCGGCAGCGCAGTGGGGCCATGGTCATCGGGATCCGGCGGGCCGACGGCTCGCACGAGATCAACCCGCGGGCCAATCACCGGCTCGTGGCGGACGAGGATCTGATCGTCCTCGGGCTCGCCGAGCAGCTGGACCGCATGCGGAAGCTGCTCGAGGAGCGGGGCGCCTCGTCTGAGTAAAGGTCTTTGTGTTGCAAAGTCGATAGGGTAGAATCGCACTCGTTGTCCACCATCCGCGGGAGGTCACCGAACGACCATGGAACTGCAAAAAGCACTCGACCAGATCTCGGAAATCCACGGGCAGCTTGCCAAGACCGAGGTCTACAAGAGCTACAAGTCGTTCCCGGTCGCGCTCTCGGGCCTGCTCGCGCTGGGCGTCGCCATCCTACAGCCCAAGATCATCCAGCCCGCGGACGCGACTCAGTTCGTGCTGCAGTGGACGATGGTCGCCGTGGCGTGCCTGGCGATGTCCGGAGTGGTCATCCTCTACAACTATCTCGTGAATGAAGACACGATCGCCCGACGTACGACGCGTCGGGTCCTCGCCCAGTTCCTCCCGGCGGTGGCGTCGGGCGCGCTCGTCACGGTGGCGATCCTGTCGCTCGGTGACAAGGCCGTCCGCTTGCTTCCGGGCTGCTGGGCGGTGCTCTACAGCATGGGAATCTTCGCGGCGCGACCGTACCTTCCGCGAGCGGTGGGTTGGGTCGCACTCTTCTATCTGTCCGCGGGCTCGATCCTGCTGGTCCTGGCCAAGGACGGCTCGAGCCTGTCCCCCTGGGGAATGGGGACCGCCTTCGGCGTCGGGCAGATCCTGACCGCAGTCGTGCTCTACTGGAATCTGGAGAGGAGCGAGTGAACGATGGCTGACGAGAAGCGCAGGGAAGACGGCGAAGGCCGCCCCGACGGACGCTTCGCGTACGACGGCCTCGAGCGCGTGTTTCACGAGAAAGCGCGGCTCGGGATCATGGCCTCGCTCATGGCGGCCCCCGAGGGGAGGGTCTTCAGCGAGCTCAAGAAGCTCTGCCGGCTCACCGACGGCAACTTGAGTCGTCACATCCAGGTGCTGTCCGACGCCGGCTTCGTCGAAGTCGCGAAGGGCTACCACCGCAAGAAGCCGCAGACCAGCTACCGCCTCACCGCGGAAGGCCGCGAGCGCTTCCAGGCCTACCTCGGCGAGCTCGAGCGCGTCGTCAAGGACATGGCGCGAGCCGGCGAGAGCGAAGGCGAGCTGCCGCCGGGGTTTCTGCCGGCGTAGGGTTGGGCCGGCGTAGCGTAGGGGCGGGCTGACTTCGTCGCGTGTTCCCCTGGTTCTTTCCCTACTTCCCCGGGCCGCGCTGCTCCTCGAACGTGCGTGCGGTGTGGGCGAGCGCGACGGCTTTCTCGTAGCGCGTCGGGTAGCGGTCGTCGGGGAAGGCCGCGAGCTTCGATTCGTCGATCAGGAGCGGGACGCCGTCCTTGTCGACGGTGTGGCACGCGACGCAGCGAAGCGGTCCCGAGTGCCCGTCCGGGTTCAGCTTCTTCGCCTGGGCGAGGGTGGTCGGGTCGGCGCCGTCCTCGATCACCGGATGCATGCCGTGCATGCTCTGATGGCAGCTCTGGCACGAGAGTCCCCAGTGGCCTTTGCTGTAGCGCATCAGCGAGTACTTCTCTTCCTGGTCGATCGGCGGGTAGGTGCCGCCCATGCTCTCGACGAACGGCGGGAGATGGCAGTCGGCGCACTTGGGCTCGCCGGCGGAGAGCCACTGGTCGCCGGCGTCGTCCACCACGCGATACGGATCGGACGGCGTGTCCGCCCACGTCGCGGCGACGGCCTTCTTCTCGCCGACCTTCGGATCGAAGAAGTCCTCGGCCGTGAAGTCGGCGTACTTGCCGCCCTCGAGCTTGCGCAGTCCGGCGACGATCTTGGCGAGGGGGAGGCCGCGCAGTGATTCGCCTTCCTGCGTGAGTGCGTTCTGCAGGGTGTCCGACTTGTAGAGGAGCCGCGAGCCGACGTTGTGGCACGTCGTGCAGTACATGCCGCGGCCCTCGGTCATGACGTTCTCCTTCACCCACGTGCCGACGGCGTTCAGGTGCGAGCGCGTACCGAGGATCTCGGACGCCGCGGGGTTGCCGTGGACGTCCCGTCCGAGGAAGCAGCCGCCGCCGTAGTCGCGGACATCGCCGCCCCGGAAGTGGCCGTCCTCGGTCAGCGGGAATCGATCGAGCTTCCCGGACTGGAGGTGCGCCGGGTGGCATCCCTGGCAGCTCGCGCTGCGCCCGTACTTGTCGGGATCCGGCGCGGCTTCGAGGTGCGACAGGTGGAGCGCCGCGGTCAGCGACGAGATGGCCTTGGTCTTGCCCTCGGGCGTGTGTCCCTGCAGCTGTCCGACGACGTTGTCGGCGTGGCAGTCCTGGCAGCGGATCGGCGGCCGGCCGAGCCGCATCACCGATGCGCCCGTGGCGTCATCGGGGTCGTACTTCGAGAGGAAATCGGTTCCGTGCTGCTCGTCGTGGATCTCGAGCAGCGAGATCGACGCCGCCTTCACGGCCGCGTAGTAGTCGGTCGTGTTGGGGAAGCGATCCTTCCAGTAGCGGTACTCTTTCTTGTAGAGCCCGTACTTGCCCTGGTTGGCGCGCTCGGAGGCATGGCAGCGCTGGCATCCCGGGACATCGATCGGGTTGGTGCCCTCGAACGTCACGGGCTCGCCGCTACGCGGATCGTCGAGCACCGACACCTCGCGCGGCTGCGCGATGCGATCGCGATTGCCGTCCTTCCACTTCGCGAGCGAGACGACGGCCTCCTGGTAGGGTCGGATGAGCTCCTCTCGCGCGAGTCGGATGTTGCCGATCGATCCGTCGACGAAGGGCGTCAGCGGCAGGCCGAGCGCCTCCCAGTACTCGCGCTGTGCGAGCACGAGCGGCGTTTCCGTCTCGCCGTCGTTCGTGACCGTGTAGAGCACCGTGCCTTCGGGGCCCGTGTAGTCGAGCTTGCCGTGGCTGACGGGCTTCCCGGTCGGGCCGTGATCCTGCGGGATCGGCAGGTCGCGTCCGAGGTAGCGCTTCGTGAGCTGCCCGCGCGGGTACGGCCGGAAGCGAAGCGGCGCCTCGGCGTAGGTGAACAGATGCTTCCACGTCGTGTTCGCGTACGAGTCGCTCGGGTCCGCGAAATCTCCGTCTCCGTTCAGGTCGTCGGGAAGGTTCCAGTACAGCATCTTCGGACCCTCGGAGTACGTGTTCTTCGGATGCTCGTACCAGAGCACCAGCCCCTCGGGCGTGAGATCCGATTCCTTCAGGATCT
>CAZQZX010000130.1:0-19219 GCA_964597885.1 uncultured Planctomycetota bacterium | reverse complement strand
CCGAGCCCGAGCCGTGGGTGGAGATCCGTCCGTTCCTCATGCGCGCTCGTATGGCGAGCCTGATCGCCGAGCATGCCGGGATCGCGCGGAGTCGCTGGGAGGACGTCGACGGAGTCGCCGTGCGCACCCGGAATTTCTTCGCCGAGGCCATTGCGCTCGACCTCGAGCTGGCCGCTCTGCGCGGCACGATCGATCTTCAAGGGATCGAAGACGACCCGCTGCTCTCCTGGTTCCGGGGCGACCCCGTTCCGGGCGCGTCCGAACCGGCCGATCCCGGGACGGCGCCCACGAACGACGCGGACGAGGAGCGCCTTCCGGATCGCGACATCCCGGAGTACCTCGAGCTTCGCGAGCAGCTGCAAGGCGCCTCGTCGCCGCGCTGATCGCGAGGCGGCTCAGCTTCCGTCGCCCGCGGCCTCCGCGTTCCGGGCGCGTGCTTCCTCGGCGAGCTTGCTACCCGGCGGATCGATCTCGGTGAGCTCGTACTCGCGTCCCGTTGTCGGGTCGAGCGTGAGACGGAAGGTCCGCACATCGGCGAAGGGATACGCGAGGCGCTCGAGCGGGCTCGCGAGGACCAGCCGGAGCTCCTCGGATTCGTAGGTGCCTTCGACCACTTCCTGGACGGCGAACGTGACGAGCCAGCGAAAGGCCTCGCGTGGGGCGTAGGCGTCGACCGGCGTCCCGACTTCGAAAGCCCGGACATCGACGATCTCGCCGACGACGACCGCGCGGGTCTTTGCGGCTTCGTCTTCGGTGCCGTCCGCGTCGCGCGAGGAGCGCGCCGGCCTCTCGGCGATCGGCGGCTCGGGGGCACCACCCGGCAGCGGCTGCACGGGAGGCATGCGGTCGATCATCGAAGGGACGGTCGTGCGACAAGCGCTGACGGCGAGCAGGATGGCCAGCGAGGCCATGATCGTGCTCCGATGGCGGGTCATGCTTCGATCCTCCTCCATGTGGACAGGACGCCCTCGAGGACGCCTCCGGCGATCGCGTTGGCGCGATCGGAGATCGTGCGGCATTGTTCTGGTGTGCCGAGCGGGTCGACGTCGGCGACCTTGATTCGCTCGTCGACTGCCGTTCCTTCGCGCAGGACCCCGCGGACCACGCCGGCGATCTTCGTCTCGTGCGGGACCCCCGCGATCTCGAGGATTACGTCACCCGGCTGGACCCGAGCACCGATGGGCGCTCGCGGCTCGACGCGCCCCGCGCATCGGGAGTACAGGACGCGATCGATCGAGGCTCCCCCGCGGGTGGCCGGGCGTCCGGTATCCGCCATCGCGGTGCCACGTTCGATGACGCGCCCGAGGTCGTGGCCGCGACACGTCTCGACGACGAAGTGACAGTCGCGTCCCGCTTCGTAACCGGGGCCGAGCGCGCCGACGATCGCGGCCTGGTCGATCCGCGTGTCGGGGTTGGTCTTCAGCATGCGCGCGTCGATCAGGACATCCGGAGCGAGCTCGAGCACCGATTCGATGTCGGGGGCGGCGATCACGGCGACGCCTCCGGCTGCGGGCGCACCGTCGCGGATTTCCTCGAGTGTGGTCCGTCGCGCCTCGACGCCCTCGACGGTGACCGAGGACTCATGGAGAGCTTCGGCGAAGGCCGCGTGTCGGCGCACGCAGAGCGGCTGTTCGATCTCGGTCATGATCACGCGCATCCCGATGCGGTGGAGCCGCCGGCCGACCGCCGTCGCGACATCGCCGGCGCCGCGGACCACGGCGCGGGTGGAAGGGGGCATCCTGATCATGTCCCTTCCGTCGCGCCGTGCTGGCGCAGGAGTCGCTGATAGTCGTCCGGCGTATCCATATCGGTCAGTATAGAAGGATTGTCCACCTCGATCTCCCGGACGGCCGAGGCGTGCTTCGAGAGGAGGGAGCGCGTGGGCTCGTCGGGTCCGAGCGCGAGGATCTCCGGGAAGTGGGTCCGATCGAAGAGCGTCGGGCGTCCCCGCTTCCCCTGATGGGCCGCGGTGAAGACGGTCGCGCCGCCGGGCGGGCGGGTCTCGTACGCCTCGATGAGGAGGTCGATGTCGCGCTCGGTCACGAGCGGGTAGTCGACGGGCAGGTTCACGAACGCTCGGGCGGCCGCGGGCAGGGCGGCGACCGCCGCCTGGAGGCTCGTCGTCTGGCCGCGCTCGTACCGCTCGTTGACGACGACCGTGACGGAGCGAAGATCGATCGTCTCGCGAATGCGGTCCGCCTCGTGGCCGAGCACGACGAGGATCTCGTCGACGCGCGACCGCGAAGCCATGGCGACCATCCGCGCGAGGAGCGGCTCGCCTCCGAAGTCGAGGAGCGGCTTGCTGCGGCCCATCCGACTCGACAACCCCGCCGCGAGCAGCACCTGGACGATCATGAGCCGGCGCGCGCTACTTGTAGCGCTTGTGCTGCCGCGACGTGTAGTCGTTCGTCAACTTCACCGCGACTCCCGAGAGCAGCAGGATCGCGATGAGGTTCGGAATCGCCATCAACCCGAGCGCTGTATCGCCGAACGTCCACACCGCCTCGAGCGGCACCGTGGCCGCGAACATGAACGAGGCGCAGTAGAGGATCTTGTACGGCAGGATGAGCTTCGGGCCGAACAGGTAGCGCACGGCTCGGTCGCCGTAGTAACTCCAGGCGATCGCCGTCGAAACGCCGAACAGCACCACGGCGATCGTCACGATGAGACCGCCTCCCGGGAACAGCGGCGAGAGGCCGCGCTCGAAGGCCCAGGCCGTGAGCGGCGCGCTGTGCTGGAGGATGTTCCCCTGCAGCACCAGGTCGGGCGCGATCTTCGAGAACGAGATCGCCTTGCCGTCGGCCGCGATCGCGGTGAGCGCTCCTTCGTCGTCTACCGTGAAGGTGCCGCTGAAACCCGTTCCGGCATCGGCGCCGCTCTTCCACTCGATGCGGGCTTCGTCGACCGTGCTGTCGTTCTGGAAGAAGACGATCCCTTGCGGGACGCCGTCCTGCACGTCGAACGTTCCGCTGTGGCGATCTTCGTCCAGGTACTTGCCTTCGATCTGGACTTCGGCGCCGCTCTTCAGCACGGCGATCTTCTGCTGCTCGTCGAAGGGAATCGTCTCCGCCTTCTTCTCGCTCCACGTTCCGGTCAGGACGATGACGAGACCGGTCATGGTGCAGATGACGAGCGTATCGATGAAGGGCTCGATGAGGGCCACGACGCCTTCGCGAACGGGTTCCTTCGTCTTGGCCGCGGCGTGCGCGATCGGCGCGCTTCCCTGGCCGGCTTCGTTCGAGAAGAGCCCTCGCTTCACGCCCCACAGCAGCGTGTACATGAAAGTCGATCCCGCGAATCCGCCGACGGCTCCGGCGGGCGAGAACGCGCCGCTCAGGATCAGTCCGAAGGCTTCCGGAATCTTGCCCGCGTTCAGCACGATCACCGTGAAGGCGCCGGCCGTGTACAGGACGCACATGACCGGGACCAGTCGGCTCGTCACCGCGCCGATGCGCTGGATGCCTCCGAGGATGACCGCCGCGACGATCCCGCCGGTGATGACGCCCGTGAGCCACGTCGGGACACCCCACGTGCTCCGGACCTGGTCGGCGACCGTGAACGACTGGTTGGCGTTGCCGGTGCCGAACGAGCAGATGAACGTCATGGCCGCGACGATGATCGCGAGCCACTTCCAGTTCGAGCCGAGGCCCTTCTCGATGTAGTACATCGGGCCGCCGGAGACGGACCCGTCCTCGTGCACGTCGCGGTACTTCATCGCGAGCGTGCACTCGGTGAACTTGAGAGACATGCCGAGGGCGGCCGTGATCCACATCCAGAAGAGAGCGCCCGGCCCTCCGTAGTGGATCGCGATGGCCACGCCGGCGATGTTGCCGATGCCGACGGTGGCCGAGAGCGCCGAGGTCAGCGCCTGGAAGTGGTTGATGTCGCCCTGATCGTCAGGATCGTCGTAGACGCCGCGGACGACGCCCCAGGCGTGCGTGAACTGCCGGATCTGGATCAGCTTCAGCCGGATTGTCATGAACACGCCGGTGCCGAGCAGGAGCACGACCATGACGGGCATGACACTCGGCGTGGACCAGACGAGGCTGTTCAGAAAATTGATGATGTCTTCGATCGAGCCACCGATTAGGGGTCAGGAGCGATGCGAAGGGGGCCACCCATCCGCCGGACGGGGAGATTCTGCCATGGTGACGGCAGCGATCAAACCCCGTACGACGGCTTTTTGGCTCGCGGCGTCCCGGAAGCGGGCGGGATGCGAACGCGTTGACGCTCCTCCGGGAGGCCGATAGGATTCCCCGGGCGGCCACAGGCGGGCCCTGACCTTCCACTTTCCACGACCCCCGAGGACGGATGAGCATGAACCTGGCAAGGATTTCCCCGCGTGAGCTCGGCGAGTATCTCGTCGGGGAAGGGCTGCGTCGCTTCTGGCTGCGGGGCGATGCGTCGGCGCCGGGCGGCGTTGCGGCCTCCCACGCAGCGGTCGAGCCGCTGGCCGATCTGCTGAGGGCCGACGAGAGGGACTTCGACGGGCACGAGGGGGTCTTCGTGGAGGTCGCCCCCGATACCGGGACGCTCCTCGGCGCGTTCGTCCACCGCACGTGTCGCGGGCAGGGCGCGGGGGGGACGCGGTTCTGGTCCTACGATCACGTCGAGGACTTCCTGCGCGACGGGCTGCGGCTCGCGCGGGGGATGACCCACAAGAACGCGCTCGCCGGCCTGTGGTGGGGCGGCGGCAAGGGCGTCATGGCGCGCGGCTCGGGGGCGGACGATTCCGATCCGGCCGTCCGTCGACGCATCTACGAGGAGTACGGCGAGCTGGTCTCGAGCCTGCGCGGCTGCTACGTCACGGCCGAAGACGTGGGTACGACCGTCGACGACATGGCGGCGATCTTCTCGAAGACGCGCTTCACGACCTGCATCCCCGAGAGTCTCGGCGGGAGCGGGAATCCTTCGGCACCGACGGCGCTCGGAGTCGTCCGAGGGATGGAGGCGGCGCTCGCGCATACCGATCGCGGGACGCTCGAGGGCAAGACCGTTGCCGTGGAGGGGCTCGGCAACGTCGGCGAGCCCTTGATCGGCTACCTCCACGAGCGCGGCGTGGGGCGGGTCGTCGGCCTGGATATCGATGCGGCGCGCGCCGAGCGGATCTCCAGGCGCTTCCCGGATCTCGAGCTCGACGCGAGGATCGTGGAGCGCGGAGACGATTCGATCTTCGCCGAGCCGGCCGATATCCTCTCGCTGAACGCGACGGGCGCGCGGCTCAGCGAAGCGACGATCTCACGCATCGCGGCGCCGATCGTCTGCGGCGCCGCGAACAACCAGCTGGCCGACCCGGAGCGCGACGACGCGCGGTTGCAGGAGCGCGGGATCCTCTACCTGCCGGACTTCCTCGTGAATCGCATGGGCATCGTGCACTGCGCCGACGAGCAGAACGGTCGCGTGGACGACGACCCCGAGTTCGCGCGGCATCTCGGGGACGAGTGGGAGAACAGCGTCTTCCACCTCTCGCGCCGCGTGCTTCGCGAAGCGGACGACACCGGCCGCACGCCTCACCGCATCGCGATCGAGATCGCGGAGCGGCGATCGCACGAGATCCATCCGCTGGCCGGACATCGCGGGCTCACGATCATCCGAGGGCTGGTCGACAGGGGCTGGGCCTCGAACCCCGCGTAGGCGCTCGCGCGGAGGGTTCGGGGGAAGGGGAGTGAGAAGCGGTGTGCGGGGGGAGAGCGCCGGGCCCGTCCTCTCGGAACGGGCCCGGCGAATACGGTTCAATCCGTTCGGATCAGAACGTGAAACCGAGCTTCACCAGGACCTTGTAGTCCTGGCGGTCGGCGTCGTCGCTCGGCTCGGCGTTGTAGAGATGCTCGAAGCCGATCGAGAAGTACATGTTGTCGTTGATGTCGGTCTTCGCGTCGATGTTGAACTGGGTACGGAAGTCATCGTCGACCTCTTCGACGTTCGAGATGAACTCGAAGCGCTCGACCAGATCCCAGTTCTCGTTGATGTTCCAGTCCCACGCCTGCGCCAGCAGGGCGGAGGCGTTGTCCTCGTCCTCGCCGTCGAAGAAGTCGGTGGTCGTGTAACCGGCACCGACCTCACCCGCGAGAAGGTGCGTGTCGTTATCGACGAAGACGGTTCCGACACCGACGAAGTTGTCGGATCGGAAGCGGAGGTCCTGGAACTCGTCACGTTCCATATCGGTACGCGCGAACCAGTAGAGCGGCTTCTCGATGTAGCGGCGGTACGAGAGACCGGCCGTCTGGCGGTTGGTCGTCCGTTCCTTGTTGTTGTTGTCGCGGTCGCGCGCCTGGCCCCACTCACCTCGGATGTAGGCCTGGAACAGGGCGAGCTCCGTCCATTCACGCTTGACGTCGAAGCGGCCGTCGAAGTCCTGCTTGTCGGTGTTACCACCGGACGCGGACGCCGCGGCCTCGAACGAGAACTCCCAGCCGGGCGGTTCTTCCTCTTCCTCTTCGCCGTCTCCATCTTCGTCCTGAGGATCCAGGCCCGCAAAGGAGACGGGGAGGAAGAGGTTCGGAGCCGTGCGGAGCTTCTGGGGCTTCGCCGGCCAGGTCTCGGGCATGTCGACCGGCTGGGCGTCTTGCGCCACTTCGGCTTCGGTCGTCTTCGCGCCGGGCTCTGCCGCCTGCGCGACGTTGAAACACAGTAGCGGGACGAGCGCGAGTGCCGGCAGCCACTTCGCGACTCGGGAGAGCAGGGATTCCCGCGGGGTCGAATCAATCATCTACGTGGTCTCCTGGGGTCCTTTCTCGTCGCTCCCATTCAGCGACTCGTAAACGACCTCGGCCACGTCCTTGATCTGGACGTCGCCTTCGGGGTCGATTGCCTTGACGCCGTCCGTGAGCATGGTCATACAGAACGGGCACGCCGTCGCGATGACATCGGGCTTCTTCGCGAGAGCCTCCTCGGCGCGCTCGATATTGACTCGTTTCCCGGTGGTCTCCTCCATCCACATGCGTCCGCCGCCGGCGCCGCAGCACAGGCCGTTCGAGCGGTTTCGATCCATCTCGGTGAGCTCGGCTCCGGTGGCTTCGAGCGAGCGGCGAGGCGCGTCGTACTCGTCGTTGTACCGGCCGAGATAACAGGAGTCGTGGAAGGCGGCCTTCACGTTCCCCTTTCCACCGCGCGGCGCGATCTTGCCTTCCTGGAGGAGGGTGTCGATGAGCTGCGTGTGGTGCACGACCTCGTACTCGCCGCCGAAGCGCTTGTACTCGTTCTTGAGGGTGTTGAAGCAGTGGGGACACGTCGTGCAGATCTTCTTGACCGCGTGGTCGCGAAGCGTCTCGACGTTCTGCTGGATGAGCTCCTGCGCGAGGTATTCGTTGCCCATGCGGCGCGCGGGGTCGCCCGTGCAGGTCTCCGCGGGGCCGAGCATCCCGTAGTCGACGCCGGCCTCGTCGAGGATCCCGGCGAAGGATCGCGTGATCTTCTTCGCGCGGTCGTCGAAGGCGCCGGCGCAGCCGACCCACAGCAGCCATTCTGCGGACTCGCCGCTCTCGAGCACGCGCACGTCCATGCCCTCGGTCCACTCGGTGCGCTGATCGGAGCCGAAGCCCCACGGCGACCCCTGGTTCTCGAGGTTGCGCAGCGCGAGCCCGGCTTCCTCGGGCAGGCGTCCTTCCGTGAGGACCAGACCGCGGCGCAGCTCGACGATCGAGCGAACGTGCTCGATCTCGACCGGGCATTCCTGCTCGCACGCGCGGCACGAGGTGCAGGCCCAGAGCTCTTCCTCGGTGATGAAGTCGTCGACGAGGTTCTTCTCGAGCACGGCGGTGTCGGCTTCGGCGAGCTCCTCACCCGCGGCCTGTCGGGCCGCGATGGGCGCCTTCTCCATCAGTCGACGTCGCGTGTCGGTGATGATCTTTCGCGGCGACAGAGGCTTGCCGGTCAGGTTCGCGGGGCACGAGTCGGTGCATCGTCCGCATTCCGTGCACGTGTAGCTGTCGAGGAGCTGCTTCCAGTCGAAATGCTCGACGTCGAGCGCGCCGAACGTCTCCGCTTCCTCGTCCTCGAAGTCCATCGGCCGGATCTCGGAGCGAGCTTCGACGTTCGACAGGAAGACGTTCGGCAGCGACGTCAGCACGTGGAGGTGCTTGGAGTACGGCAGGTAGTTCAGGAAGAACAGCACCGCGAAGTAATGGAGCCACCACGACATCTTCGCGAGCACTTCGATCGCGCCGTCGCCGAGCCCGATCCCCGCCAGCACCGAGCCGAAGCCCTGCGAGAAGATCATCGCGGCGTGCGGGTCGCCCTCGGTGGCGGCCGGCGCGTACATGAACAGCAGCGTCACCATCAGGAACAGGATCAGCCCGAGGATGAACAGCGCGTCCATGCGGGCGTGCTTCGGGTTCGTCTCGATGTTCATCAGGCGCTTCGGCTTGATCACGAGCCGTCGCCAGAACGCGAAGAGCACCGCGCCGATCACCAGGACGCAGAAGAGATCCTCGAGGAACAGCAGCGGCGCGTACAGCGGGCCGAGGAACTTCAGCGAGAATCCGGGGATCATTCCTCCTACGATCATCTCGGCCGTACCGGCGGTGACGACGACGAAGCCCCAGAAGATGATGAAGTGCATGACGCCCGCGACCGGCTCGCGCAGCAGCTTCGATTGACCGAAGCCGACGATGAGCAGCTTGCGGAGGCGATCTCCGCGGCGGTCGGTGCGCTCCGTGGCGGTCCCGATCGAGAGGTAGGAGATCAGTCGGCGAGCGTTCCGCGCGAAGAATGCGAGGGCGCCGACGAAGGTGAGGATGACGATGAAGTTCCCGACGCCCATGAATGCAGCTCTCTCGTGAGGAGTCTCTTGTGGATGAGGTCGTGCCCGGCGCAAATACTAAAGAATCGCACTAGGGGGTGCAACCGGACCCGAGTGACGCGGAGAGGGGGCGGGGGCGGGCTGTGCCGGGGATCCGGAGCGGGGCCGTGCGGGGGAATCCGGAGCGGCTCGACGAGGGGCCGCTCTCAGGTGCCGGGGGGCGTGGCCGTGGGATCGACGAATAGCGAGACGCCGGTCTCGACGTCGACCGATCCCGTCGCGACGGGGCTCTCGGCCCCTCCCTCGCCGCGGGCCGCGATTTCCTCGGGCGTCGCGCCGCGGATGAGCAGCTCCCACTGACCCCGGATGACCATCTTGTCGTGCTGATTGCGGCACTGGGTCTTGAAGACGACCGTGCCCCGGCTGCCGTCGCGGTTCGCCTGCACGTCGGTGACGAGCATGTCCATCGCGATCGTGTCGCCGACGCGGATCGGACGCCGGTACTCCATCGACTGGAACTTCAGGGCGATGACGGCTCCCTCGAAGATCCCGAGCCGAGCCGCGAGCCCCGAGGAGATGGCCGAGCCGAGCATGCCGTGCGCGATCCGGGTTCCGTAGACCGTCGTCTTGGCGTACTCCTCGTCGGTGTGGATCGCGTTGTAGTCGCCTGAAAAGCCGGCGAAGTTGACGACGTCGGCTTCGGTGATCGTGCGGGAGGCCGTGCGGAACTTCATGCCCACTCGATACTGGTCGATCGTGAGGCCACGCGTGAGGTACGCCATACGAGCTTCTCCATCTCGTCGCGAACGGGGGCCGGCGCCATTCCGAGCCCCAAGCACGGATTCTCGCAAAAGCGCTTCCGAGCATCAAGGTCCGGGGTGGAAGGAGCTTAGAGGCGAAACGGCGTCTGCCCGCGCTCGCGATGGCCGCTCCGGCGGTGGGGTTACCGCGGCGCGGGCGGTGGGTTCTCGCGGCCCGAGATCCCGGCCAGCGAGGACAGGAGAGCGTCGGAGGCCTCGCGGATCGCCGATTCCTCGCCGCCGAGGTAGAGCCGGCCGAACGCGCCGAACGCCACCATCTCGAGGAGATTGACCGGGGCCGCCTTCTCGGCTTCGTTCGCGGCGAAGGCCGCATAGCCGGCGGGGTGCACCTCGAGCACGTACAGGGTCTGACCCTGCAGGATCATGTTCCCGTGCCGCATGCGGTTGATCAGCATGGCCTGATAGCCGTCGACCCCGGTGATGATCTGGGTCGATACGACGCGCGGCTTCAGGCGGTCTTCTTCACGGGCTTCGATGTGCTCGAGGATCGCGTCCCCGGCGGCGCGCACGTCGCCCTGGTCGAACGAGTGGACCTCGAGGAGCCCGAAGGCGCGCTCGACGATCTGCATGCCGGGACGCACCGACGTTCGCTTCAGCGCGACGTCCGTGATGCGGTTGATCGACATGCCGGGCGCCACCTCGACGAAGAGGGCGGCCTGCTTTTCGAGCGGCAGGTAGCCCTGCGCCACCGTCGCCACGAACGAGGCGAGCTGGGGCTGCAGGATGTCGAGGAAGACGAACGTTCGAAGGTCGACGTCTCGGGCCATGGACAGAGGTATAGGGCCCGGGCGTTGGCGAGTCAATCGCTTTTCGGTGAAGTCCGGAAATGCTAGCCTCCAAAGCTGTTCTGCCGATGCAGTCGTTCCTGGGAAGCCTCGGTGTCGTTCCTGGGAAACCTCGGGGTCGGATCATCCAAATGCCGCACGTCGTGCTTCGTGGCGACATCTCCCTCGCCGATTTTCACGCCGGTTTCGAGCCGTTTGCCGGCGAGCACAACGGCGTGATCCTGAAGGTTACGGACGCCTTCCTCCATCACGAGGGGACGATCGTCCTTCTCGAGGCCCTCGTCGTGGATCGCCGTCCGAAGGGCTTCCTCGTGCTGCTCGACCGTCGCGGCGACCAGACGACGGTTCGGCTCTATCCGCGAACCGATCCCGAGAAGTGCGATGGCGTGCGCCGTCTCCTCGCGATCGTCGCGGAGCGCCTGCTGCGGACGTCCCCCGGGGCGGAAGTCGGAGTCACGAATCTCAGCGGCTTCTTCTCGGAGGGCGAGGCCCCCTGGTGAGCCGCGCGAGGCCCGGATGTACGAGAACGCATATCTGACCCGCGAGCTGCCCGGCATCGGCGGCGAGATCAAAGCCGAGCCGGCGGACTTTCGCGTGACCGAGGTGCCGCTGTACCCCGCGATCGGGGAGGGCGAGCACGTCTACGCGGAGATCGAGAAGCGCGGGATGACGACGTTCGACCTCGTCGAGCGCATCTCGCGAGCGCTCCGGGTTCCGGACCGCGCCATCGGTTACGCGGGGCTCAAGGACAGTCGCGCGATCACGCGGCAGGTCATCTCGATCCACGCCGTCGACACCGAGGCGGTCGAGAAGCTGTCGATCCCCAACACGCGGGTCCACTGGGTGCGTCGGCATCGCAACAAGCTGCGCATCGGTCACCTCAAGGGCAATCGCTTTCGCATTCGTGTACGGGACGTCGTTCCCGATGCGGCCGAGCGCTGTCAGCCGATCCTCGATTATCTAGTGGAGCACGGGGTCCCGAATGCGTTCGGAGTGCAGCGGTTCGGAAGTCGCCGCGATGCGCACCGGATCGGCCGCGCGCTCTGCCTCGACGATGCGAAAGGGGCCGTGCAGCGGATCGTGGGACGTCCGTCGCGATTCGAGCACAACCGGGCCGTGGTCGAAGCGCGTGAGAAGTTCGAAGCGGGCGAGCTCGAGGAGGCGCTGCGGTTATTCCCGAGACCGTACGCCACGGAGCGTGCGCTGGTCGCGGGGCTGCTCGAGAGCGGCGGCCGGTACGAGCTCGCCGTGCGGCGCATTCCCAAGAAGATGCGCCGGCTCTACATCGCGGCGTTCCAGTCCCATCTCTTCAACATGACGTTGTGGCGTCGGCTGGACAGTTTCGGTCGCCTCCTTCCCGGCGACCTCGCGTACAAGCATGCGAACGGCGCGGTGTTCGCCGTGAGCGAGACGATGGACTTCAACGATCTCGAGCGGCGTCTCGACGAGTTCGATATCAGCCCGTCCGGTCCGCTCCACGGCTACAAGATGACGCAGCCGATCGGTGCGCCGCGCGTCATCGAAGAAGAGGTCCTCCGCGACGAGGGCTTCGATCCGGAAGCGTTTCTCGCGCCGATGCGGGTCGCGCGCATCAAGGGCGAGCGCCGAGCGCTTCGTATCCCGCTCATCGATGCGAAGATCGAGCCGGAGGACGAGGACCTCGAGGGAACGCTCGTCGTCTCGTTCGAGCTACCGCGCGGATCGTACGCGACGATCGTGATGCGCGAGATCATGAAGGCGGGGGACGACAGCATCCTGCTCGGAGACTCGCACTCGGACTGAGCGTCGGCGGGGGCCGCGTCAGACCTCGAAGCCGTCGTCGCCTTCTTCCTTGCCGTCGCCGTTCGTCGCGCCGTCTTCACCCGGCGGATGAAGCACGTAGGTGCAGCAGTGACTCCCCTTCACGATTCGCTGCACGCACTCCACTTCGACACCGAGCAGATCGCGGTAGACCTCGAGCTCGAAGTGGCACACCTCGTCGTAGCGCGCGGCGACCTTCCGCATGGGGCAGTTGTGCTCCTTGAGGAGGAATCGCCCGTTCGACTCTTCCTCGTAGTCGGGCATGAAGCCTTCGTCTTCGAGGATCTTGGTCAGCTCGCGCACCTTGTCGCGGAACTCGAGCCCTTCGAGCTGATCGCGCGCGAACTCGACGAGCTTCTCTTTCCAGCGCGAGAAGATCGACTGCACGGCTTCCGGACCGCTCGTCTCCTCGAGGCAATCAAGAAGGACGTTGAGCATCCCGGAATAGTTGTTGGGGAAGAGGTCGTGCGCGCTTTCCGAGAGCCCGTAGACGTTGGCCGGTCGGCCTTTCGGACGACGTTCGACCACCGAGGTGATGAGATCCGCGCTCTCGAGCACCCCGAGGTGTCGCCGCACCGCCATCGGCGTGATGCCGAGCTTGTGGGCGAGATCGTCGACCGTGAGTCCCTTCTCGCTTTTCTTGAGATGGAGAAGGATGGCCTGTCGAGCGGACGGTCGCTTGCCCGTCGGCTCTTCCATGTCGTTTGCTCCCAGGCTTTTCCGTAAATACGTGAGATCGGGATCATATCATACCCGTTGCTATAATCTGCCGCTCGGCCCGCGCCCGGCGCGCGGGCGTCCCCTTCGGTTTTCCCAAGCGAGGACGGAACCCCATGCCACGGATCGCGTTCTTCGGTTTTGCGCTGGTCGTCTCGGCGATCGCGGGACCCACCGACCAGGCCTTCGCCGCGGAGACGGGCCGCGCCTGGCGTGCCCGTAGCGTCGAGATCGACGAGAGGATTCTCGAGATCACCTCGGGGGTCTCGGTCGATTCGCTGGCGGAATCCGTCCGGGCCCTGGCGGGGTTCGGAACGCGCAACACGTTCGCCGAGCCGGCCTCCGCAGACAAGGGAATCGGCGGCGCGCGGAAGTGGATCCTCGCGAAGCTCGAGGCGATTCGCGAGGCGAGCGGGGGGCGGCTCCAGGTCTCGGAGGATCTCTTCCAGACGTCGCTTCCCGACGAGGTCGCGAAGAAGCTCGAGCTCGCGCAGGTGGAGGCGGCCAACGTCGTCGCGATCTTGCCCGGCACCGAGCCCGCGTCGCGCGATCGACTCGTGCTCGTCGGCGCGCACTACGACAGCCGCAACGAGGAGCGATACGACGTCAAGAATCCCGCACCGGGTGCGAACGACAACGCGAGTGGCGTGGCGCTCGTGCTCGAGCTCGCGCGCATCCTGTCGCCGCACGGATTCGAGGCGACGCTCGTCTTCGTCGCGTTCTCGGGGAAAGAGCAGGGACTCTGGGGAAGCACGCAGTTTGCGAGGAACGCGCGCAAGGACAACCTCGGGATCGAGGCGGTCCTGATCAACGCGGCGGTCGGCAACGTGCGGGGCGGCGGGGGCCGTGTTGATGGCACGCGCGTGCGGCTCTTCTCGCCGGGACCGCCGGACTCGGCCTCACGGATCCTCGCGACGTACGTCAAGGAGCGCGGCGAGTGCTACGTCCCCGGATTCGGCGTGTCGCTGGTGCAGCGCGCCGATCGGATCAATCGAAGCGGCGATCAGCGTCCGTTCCAGGAGCGGGGCTTCGCGGCGGTGGGGCTCGTCGAGGCGAGCGAGAATTTCGAGCGGCAGGACTCGGCGCTCGACAAGCCCGAGTTCGTCGATCCGGTCTACCTCGCGAAGGTCGCCTCGGTGAATGCGGCCTCGCTCGCGACGCTGGCCTCGGCTCCGCCGTCGCCGATCAAGGTCGCGCGCAACTGGGACGCGAGCCACTACGACACGCGGATCGTCTGGGAGCGCGAAGGGGAAGGTGTCGACCACGCCGGCTACAAGGTGCTGGTGCGAGAAACCTCGTCACCGTACTGGCAGTGGGAGCTCGACGCGGGGCAGGAGAGCGAGATCACGGTGAAGGGAATCACCCTCGACGATCACGCCATGGCGGTCGTGGCCGTGGACTCGAGCGGAAACGAGAGCTTGCCGGTACCCGTTCGCTGACGGGTGTCCCTACTCTTCGTTCTCGACGAGATGATTGTCCCAGTCGCCGAGATCCTTGAACGACTTCTTCACGTCGGTGAGGAGTCCGTCGAACTCGGAGAACGGAGTCGGGAAGTGCAGGTTGAGCGCGTTCTTGACCTCGTTCAGCGTCGAGACGAAGAACGTCGCGTTGAGGTTGAGCTCGGCCTGGATCTTCTCCTTGAGACCGGGCTCGGGGTTGCGAGCGATGGCGATCGTGACCGTATTGCCGAAGCGGTCCATCGGGACCATCGTGTGCTCGCGCAGCATCTCCACGGGAATGAGGCTCATGACCTCTTTGGGGATCTCGTGGCGATGAAGCGGCATGAAGGGAAGCTTGTAGTGCTTGACGAGAATGCGGGCGATGTCCCACTCGCCTACCGCGCCCTCCTCGACGAGGACCTCTTCGAGGGGCTCGCCGGTGCGCTTCTGCACCTGGACCGCCCGCTTGATGGTCTCCGCGGAGGTGACGCCCTCGCGGATGAGGATCTCGGCGAAAAGTCGTCGTTCGTGCGTCGTCGCTGTCTTCATTCTGGTTCCTCGGTCGAAGCCCCTCTTGCCGAGACGCTTATCGGTCGGTCTACCGGCGGGACTTTAAGCTTCGTCCGGGATGGATCTCCGAGACGCCGACATAGAGGGACTTGCGGCCGGATCCGAAAGACCCGCTCACATACGACGAAGCGCTTCGTACAACGGAGGACTCGAGAGAATCTCGACCCCGTGACAAGGAGACCCGCTGGATGAACAAGTTCTTGCTCGGCCTGGGAATACTGCTGCTCGCCGGAGTCGGGGCGTTCGTTTTCCTCACGTCCGATAAGGGAGATTCGGGGGCGGTTTCTCCGTCGCCCGAAGAGGCGGCCGAGAGGGCGACTTCGCCGGCCGAAAGCGCGGAACGAGAGGACGAATCCGACCCGCTGGAGACCGAGTCCGAGGGAGTTTCGCCCGCGCCCAGGAACGAGCCGGGTGGAGTTGTCGTCGACGCCGGTTCGACTTCGAGCGGCCTGTCCGAGGCCGAGCGATCCGGGAAGGCCGGGTCGATCGTGGGGCGGGTCGTCGACGGTGAGGGAACGGGCGTCGCGAAGGTGCGCGTGCGGGTCGTTCGCGAACGCTGGGTCACGGCGATGGGAGGACAGAAGCCCCCCGAGGTCGAGGCCGAGTCGGATGCCGACGGCAACTACGAGATCGCGCTTCCGGATGCGAGGACGTACGCGCTTCGCTTCGAGCACGCGGCCTTCGCGCCGTCGCGTCGCACGGGGGTTCGCGCCCATCCGACCGAGCTGATCATGCTCGAGGACGTCGTGCTCGAGCGCGGGGCGACGATCGTCGGCGTGGTCGTCGACGAGCGAGGGCTGCCTCTTGCGGATGCCGACATCCTCTCCCGACCTCCGTCCGATGCCTGGATCCCGCTGCGATCGCTTCTGGCGGCGTCGGGGCCGCGGGCCCGGAGCGGACCGGACGGCTCGTTCCGGCTCGAGCACGTGAAGGCGGGCGAGCACGAGGTCCTGGCCCGCGTCGAGGGGCGCCCGCCGGGTCGTTCCGAGACCCTGGCGCTTGCGGACGGCGAGACGACCGATCGGCTCGAGATCGCGATCGGTCCGGGTCGCTCCATCGCCGGGCGTGTCAGCGACGCGGACGGTGCGGCCGTCGCGGGGGCTCGTCTCGTGGTGCGCCCCGACGAGCCGCGCGCGTTCGTGATCGGCTCGTCCGACGAGTCGAATGCGCTCGACGAGGACAGTCTCGTGACGACGTCTTCCGGCGACGGCAGTTTCCGTTTTGACGGGCTGGCCGAGCGAGACTACCGGATCGAGACCGAGCAGAAGGGGTACGCCGCGCACACCGAGGTCGCGGTGTCGGCCGGTGAGATGGAAGTCTCGATCGTGCTGCGTCGAACCGGAACCGTCATGGGTCGCGTCGTCGATGCCCGTCGTCGCGAGCCGGTGACCTCCTTCGAGATCCGGATGGAGACGTCGCGGCGCGACGACCCGCTGCTCATGCTGCGCGGCGATACCGGCGGCGCATGGACGTCCTTCGAGAGCGTGGACGGGCGATTCGTCCTCGAGGGAGCGGAGCCCGGGGTGCGGGATCTCGCCGTGCGCGCGCCCGGCTACGCAAAGGCACGGATCGAGAAGGTGAAGGTCCGAAGCGGCGAGGAGACCGGGGGCCTCATCCTCGCGATCGAGCCCGGGGGCGTCCTCTCGGGACGTGTTCTCACGGATCGCGGTCGACAGCCGATCGCCGGCGCTGAGGTTCGACTCACGAAGGAGGGAGAGAAGGTGCCGTTCCAGGGGTTGATCCTCGCGGATGGAGGCGGCGGAAGGCTCGATCTTCCCGGCATGGCGCCGCGAACCCGCACGGACGAAGATGGCCGGTTCCGCTTCGGCGAGCTCGACGAAGGCGTCTACGAAGTGCGCGTGTCGCACGAGCGTTTCGTGACCGCGAAGATCCCGGAACAGTCGGTGATCCCTCTCGAGCCGGCGGATCCGCTCGAAGTGCTCCTGCGACCGGGGGGATCGATCGAAGGGACCGTGTTCGACGCGGACGGATTCGCCCTGGCCGGGATGCGCGTGCAGGTGACCGGTGGGAACGGTTTGCTCGAGCATGTCACTTCCGACGGCAACGGCAACTTCCATCTCGGCGGGCTCGATCCCGGCGAGTATGCGCTACGGATCCTGAAGCCGACCGGTGGCTCGGGGGGGACGTTCGCGATGACGCTGTCGGTGGAGAGCGATGAGCCGCTCGACCTCGGCGATCTCGTCGGCAAGGGCGAGCCCGTCACGGTCCGCGCGGGCGAGGTCGCACGGATCGATCTCTTCGATGTGCGCTCCGGTTCGATCGAGGGGATCGTTCGTGAGCAGGGAAGCCCGGTCGAAGGGCTTTCGGTGTCGGTGCGAAAGGTGAGCGCCTTCATGATGCCGGATCCCGGACGTCCGACGGACGAGCGTGGTCGATACGTGTGTGACGGTCTCGAGCCCGGAAGTTATCAGCTGACGGTCCAGTCCGATATCGATCAGCGGGTGATCCATTCGGCGACGATCGAGCTCGAAGAAGGGGAACGGGTCGAGCACGACATCGACCTTCCCACCGCGGTGATCGAAGGACGCGTGGTCGCGCGGAAGGGGCGGCGCGGTATCGAAGGAGCGACCGTCGAGCTGGGGACCGGCGACCCTGGCCAGGCGGCGGGGACGATCGTCGTTCGGCGCGGCGAGGGAGAGCGCCGGATCCGTACCGACGCGGACGGCCGTTTCCGGATTCCGCGCGTTCGCTCCGGCACGTACTCCGTGTCGGCAAGCGCGTCGGGCTTCGGCCGCGATACCCTGAGCGACGTGGTCGTCGAGGAGGGGGCGTCGGTCTCGGGGCTCGTCATCACGCTCGACGCGGGAGGAGAGATCGAGGGCCTCGTCCTCTCGGAGGACTACGGGACGCCTCTCGGGTTCGCGACGCTCTCGGTGGTCGACGAGGCCGGCCAGCCCGTATCCACCGGATCCTCGATGACGTTCACACGCGAAGACGGGAGCTTCCGGATCGAAGGGCTCCCCGAAGGCCGGTACGAGGTGGTGTGCACCCGGTCGGGCTTCCAGACGGCTCGAAGAACCGTCAGGGTGGAGGCCGGCGAGGTCGCCCGGGAGGAGTTCCGGCTCGCCGCCGACGAGTCGTAGGTGGCCGATTCCGGTCCTCGAATCGGGTGTCCCAAAAAAAACAGGAAAGCGTTGATAGATTTGCGGGTGATTCCCCACTTAGATAGCGAGCCAGGGATGACCCTCCTTTCCTTTTTCCTTTTCTTCTCTTTGATCCCTGGCTTTATTTTTGCCCTCACCTAGCGCTGCCGCGCTCGTCCCTATACGACTAATGCCAAGCCCCGCTGGGGTTTCCCCGCTTTTTCGCCAATCCCGAGCGCACTTCTTTCCTCCTTCGCCTTGACTCGCCCTCGTCCCGGGGTATCCTCTTCGGGATTTGTACAGACTGTACCAGTCTGTCATTTGATACTCCGAGGGAGGGACATGAATCGCCCTTTGCCGGCCGGGAATGAGGGCTTCACGCTGATCGAGGTCATGCTGGCGGGATTCGTCCTGTCCGTGGCCGTGCTGGGGATGCTCTCGCTCGTCACCACGAGTCACGGCATGACCCGGGACGCGTGGGAGACGACCGTCGCGCGCAACGCCGCTCGAGACAAGCTCGAGGAGGTGAAGAGCGCTGCCAAGGATGATTTCTACGGCGTGCCGACCGTGTACGCCGGTACGGGGGGGCAGTTCGACGTCGAACCGCTCGTGGGAGAAGAGAAGGGCGTGCCGGTGGGGCTCGTGCAGGTCTCGGAGACGGTTGCCGGCGATCCGAACCTGATCGATGTCGAGGTCACGATCGAGTGGCTCGGGGTCGGCGGGAGTCGCACGATTGCCTACCGGACGCGCTTGAGTCCATTCTGATGGCGGGGGGCCATCCTGTGAGAATGATCCAGTCGGAGCGCCGACCCGAGATTTCGAAAGCGGCTCGAAGTGAGGGGCAGGGCGGCTTCACGCTCGCCGAGGCCCTCCTCGCGATCACGCTTCTGACGGCGATCTTCGGCGCGGCTTTCGGCATGGTCGTTTCCGGATCGCACACCGTCGAGGACGGTATCCTCCGCGAGCGACTGCAGTCGCGTGCACGCGAGGTGCTCGACCGCGTGGCCCGCGATCTGCGCCCGGCCCTTATCTCCCCGATCGTCGACCCGATGGTGCTCAGCTACAAGAAGCTCCACGGCAGCCTGCTCGACGGCTTCGAAACGTTCGATTTCGAATCGGCGGAGATCCAGTGGGACGAGATCCCCGAGTCGCGCTACGAATGGCGGCCGACTCCCACCGAGACCGTCCACGGCGCCGAGGACGACGGCGACGGGCTCGCGCGCGCAGGCGTGCTCCGGCGCAC
>CAZQZX010000129.1:0-19376 GCA_964597885.1 uncultured Planctomycetota bacterium | reverse complement strand
AGTCGATCTGGGCCTGCTCGTTCTCGCGAAAGCGACGGACGAGCTCGGTGGCCGTACGGTGAAGGTCGGAGGTATTGTGGATGGCTGTGGCGGCGGCGGCGGTCATGGTGGCTCCTCGGACTTGCGGTCCTCTGGAGTCGCCTTACCGGCTGCGGAGTGTCGTCAGCGCGTGCTCAGCGTGTCGCTAGAGCTTCGCTGTAAGTGTCTTTCGCCGAACACCGTAACGCCTTGGCGCGCAAGACCCGAAAATGCCGGTCGCTGGTTTTGAAAACCAGTGGGCCGCAAGGTCCCGGGGGTTCGAATCCCTCCCCCTCCGCCATGTGACGTAGCGCGGAACGCGGCACGGCTCCGTCGACGGTCTTCAGCGAGGGGGAGATGTGCGATGCCGATCTCTCGGTCTACGACGCTTCTCGTCTTTCTTCTCACCCTGGCGTCGGCTGCAGTAGACGAGAAGCCCGAGCTCTGGCTCGGCCTGACGCCCCGATCGGAGCTCCTCATCCGGCGGTCGGGTGACGGGGTCCGCCTCGCATCGGCGTCCGTTTCCGTCACACTCTCTCGCGATCATGCGCTCGTCGACGCCGTGTTCGAGCTCGCGAACACCGGAGGCGCGACATCGGTCGAGGTCGCCTTCCCGGGAATCGACACGGCTCGGACCGACGAACCGCCGCGGACGGGGCCCAACTACATCCGCTCCGTCGCCGGAGCTTCCGCCGACCTCGGCCCCCGCAAGGGTCCACCTCGAGGCCCTTACATCGATCGATGCGAGGTCGACATCCGGGTAGACGGCGAAGCCGTCGCAACAGCGTTCCGCGAGCGGGAAGTCGTGATTCCGCCCGGTGCGCGGCGGCCATTCTTCTACTGCCACGTCTGGTCCATTCCCTTTGACGGTGTCGATCGTCGCAAAGTTCGCGTGAGATACCGGGAGCGGGCGGTCCGGTGGCTCTGGCGAAGAGCGCTCGAGCAAAAGTCGTTCGCGTACTCGTTCGCCGCCGCGGGCAAAACCTGGCCGGGACCGATCGATTCGCTGACGTTCGAGCTCGAACTGAAAGACATCGACCTCGCGAACCTCGTCGAGGTCTTCCCGCACCCGGTATCCATCAAGGACGGGAAGAAGCTCCGCTGGAGTTTCCAGGACTTCGACCCCGGCGAGGTCGACGCCATCGAGATCCTCTATCGTCCGTTCCAGAGCGCGGAGGACTTCGTTCGAAACGGATCCGACCGGATCGAGTCGTGGTTCGACGCCTGGGTGCTCGCCTACCACTGCAACCACTCGGTCGGCGATTTCGGCCGCGTCGACGCCATCGCGTCGAAGGGCTTTGCGCGGCTTGCCGAAGAGGGGTCGATCTCCCCGTGGTGTCCCGTGGCGCTTCATCATCAGAAAGCGATCGCCCGCGCCGCGATTCACGAGGCCGACCCATCTCCCCGCAACGCGGAGCTCCTGCGGCACTCGCTGGATGCACTCCTCCCCGCGGTCGCCGCTGCATCCGACCACTTCGAGAAAGAGGACCTCTCGTTCGAGGACACGAGCTCGCCGCTCTGTCGATGGATCCTCTCGACCGAGATCAAACGCCGCTCTATGTTCCCCTGGTACGGCGTGTACTCCTACGGCCATTTCTGGGAGACCGCGCTCGCGTACTACGCCCGGGTCACGGACAAGGCTGATCGCTAACAGCTCCCCGATCGCGTCGTCGGATCACGCCGGACCCCCTTCAAAACGAATCCGAGAGTACGTCGGCCTTCGGGATGAGGACGAGCGCTCGTGGAGACCTCGTCGTACTGAGTGGAGCGAACGTCGAGGCGTTCCGAAAGTACGATGGCGAGCTTGTATCGCGTCATCGAGTTGTAGCCGAGCGGATGCGCCCACTGCGGGTTCCTTGAGATGTAACGGACGGCTCGCTCGTCGCAGTTCGCCAACCCTCGTACCGGCTGAACACTTGCGCGAGGTCGCCGATCAGCTCCCCGCCACCACTCCCATTCTCGGGTCGACGAAACGCTGGTTGAGCGCGCGGCGAAGCCACGACAATCCGTCGCCACCTGACAGGGCGTTGGGCGCATTCGGGTATCCGCACGCCGACTTTGTCTCTCACAATCCGCCGGACTCCGACATTGTCGATCGCGCTTCAACGGTAAGGTAAACGCTCCCTTCCGTCGTATGCGATTCGCATCCACGCGGCATTGACATCCCGGGGCGCACGGGAAAACAATGCGAGTAGTTGAGTCGACTCCCGACTGCTATTGCGAGATCGGATCCATGTGTCCAAGATCTAGAGGAAGTGCGGCAATCCTGCATGTCGACAACGGCTGTAATTCGCCCGACACCTGCCAGTCGCTTGCGACGCTCGCGCTCCCGGATTGCGACAACTGCTGGATCTGCCCGTGCGACTAGAAAAATCACTTGGCGATCTAGCGTTCGTCGTGTTGCTTCCAACGGCCTTCCTCCTGGGGTTCGTCTTCACCGGCAGATTCGATCGGCAGGAAATGGAACGGGAGGAACCTCGCTCGCTCCCCGATCCGCTGTTGGTATCCCCCGAGGTCAGATGGAAGCCAGACTACGGCGTTCTTGATTCCGAGTTGATCTCCGCTGAGCCAGCGCCGACCACGGATCAAAGCACCGGGACGGCAGACGTCTTCGAGAAGAACTCCGAGGTCGAGCCTTCTCATGTCGTACCGGACAGGGAGGGACGCAGTCCGATCTGGTCCGTAGCGGCTGCGATCCGAGGGGGAGAGAGCATTTCGGAGCTCCTCTATCACGCCGAGACAATCACTGCTGGCGCACGCTCACCCCGCCCCCTCCCTGATATGCGAGCGAACTACCTCGTATCCATTCGAGACTGGCTCGAACGCGTATTGCTCATCGGAGAGCCTCCTTGGCGAGAAGACCATTTCCAGATATTCGGGACCCTGGCCGGCTATCGATTCGCAGTACCTGGCCGTGATCGGTACCTACCGGCTTCCCCCGAGCAGACGGTCGATTGGGTGCAGCACTTCCTAGATCGCAACGCTCAGCCGGAATCCGTGCTGGACGCGATCGACCTCCTGAGGGATTTCGAGGTCCGACGCCGCGAACTGTCCGCAAAGATCGTCGAGAGAATCCGGAAGGGGGAGGGATACGTTCCGGTCGATGATGTCATCGCCTACGCGGTCGTCGACCGGGAGCTTCTGTTGGTCAGAGAATCAGATGCGCCGGGGCTCGGCGAACTCTTGCATTCCATGACGCAAGCCGCAATGGTGCAAGAAGGAGGAGCCATCATAAGAGGCTGGAGGTAGGTTTGCGTTCTCGCCCCACTGCTCGAGTGCTTTGTATCTTCGCAATGCTCCTGCTCGGAGTCCTGTCTCGGAGTGCGCTCCTACTCCTCGACGATCCGCCAGAGCTTCCAATAGCCGCACGCACCGCTCAGACGATTCAGGCTTACAAAGCGCCACCACCCGCTCCACCCGAGGCGTCGGCGATGGAGGCTGATGGTCCTCGTCCGCTCCCGCACGATTCAAGCAGCGATCCGTTCGAGGAAGAGGTCCGGGAGATCGTCGAAGCTACACGCGAGTTGTTCGAGAATGCGGCTCTCGCCGACTCCACTCTCGCTCCTCACCTTAGGCAGCTCTTCCTGAAGCAGTATGGCGCCATGCCTGTCGTCCCCCTCGCCGTTCCTCTTCTGACGTATGTTGACTGGACGACGCAGACTGGGCGAACCCTGTTCGAAGATCGCCAGAATGCTCTGAAGCGGATCTCTATCGTGAACTCCTTCACTCCCAATCCAGCCTCAGATGCTGGCTTTCAGCTCGTTGGATTCGAGTATTCAGAAGGGCTAGAGACGCTTGTCGGTCGCCGGCTTGGGGAAACGCGCATGAGCCCATTCCATCTCGCACAGATCGTCGCAACGAGCGAGGGGCTCAGGCTTCAGAAGATGCCCGAGCCACGACAAGAAGAACTGATTGCGTTCGCAAAGGAGTGGGCCGTACGCCGAGAGCTGGCGCGATGGAAGGTTTGGGAGATGCTCCAGGCACCCATCCGACGCCCCACGAACGTCGTCTCTGGCGTCGCCTCCGTTTTCGTCGAGAATACGGGCGATCAGTCAACGCTGAAGATCGCGAGAGTCGGCGATGATCCCCACCTCGACAGGCTGATTCTCGACCTCGAAGATCTCCGGGCGGACGTGTTCGCGAGCGTTTGCCGGATGCTCTACGAATAGCGGCGCACCGACGCCATCTGGAGCGCGCGCTGAAGACCGCCCGCGGAGCCGTCGATCGGCGCACGACCCCGCGGGCGGGAGGAAAGAGAACTACAGGTTGCAGGTCGTGCTGACGACGCAGGAGGCGGTCGCGGAGGCGTCGCCCGTCATGTCGTCGACGACGACGGTGAACTCGAGGTCGCAGTCGCAGGTCTTCGGGTTGTTCGGGATGCGAAGCGACCAGGACAGCGTGCGCTCGGCACCGGCCGGAAGGAAGCGCTCGGCGGTGCGGATGGTGCGCGTCGCGCCGTTACAGAGCGTCACCTCGATCGTGCCGGCGAGCTGCATGTCCTCGCTCGTAGGGTTGCTGACGCGGATCTCGAGCTCGGCGATGCCGGGAAGCGCGAGGGTCGGCGTGAGCGCGTCGAAGCTGACGGTGAGATCGTCCGACGGGAAGTCGATCACGAACGTACGGGACTGGAAGCTCTGGTCGACACC
The DNA here is from genome assembly GCA_964597885.1 of uncultured Planctomycetota bacterium. Lineage (GTDB taxonomy): Bacteria > Planctomycetota > JACOTG01 > JACOTG01 > JAUIME01 > CAZQZX01. Next base: position 14,712 of record CAZQZX010000129.1, on the reverse strand, counting down.
GAACGCGACGATCGTGTTGCCGTCCTCGGAAACCTCGGCGACTCCGGTGATGTAGATCTCCTCGACCTCGGTGACGCCGAGAGACAGCAGGTGGTCCCGCAGATAGACGAGACCGGTTTCCTCGGTCCAGTAGACGGCCTGACGATCGAACGTGTCGCCGCTCCAACCGCAGACGACGCTTCCGTCGTCGCTCATGTCGGTCGCGACCGTACGCGTGAAGACGCTGCCCTCGGGAAGATTGCCGAGCGCGCGAAGGCCGTCCTGCTCGTTCCAGATCCACGCTTCGTTCGTGAAGTCGCCGGCGCCACCACCGCAGATGAGCGAGCCGTCACTCGAGACATCGAACGGCTCCCCGAGCGGAAGCGCGCCATTCTGCAGAACGGTCTGAACACCGTCGAGCCAGTAGCACGCCTGACGGAAGCCGGTCGAATCCTCCTGCCAGCCGATGATCATCGAGCCGTCGTCGTTGACCTTGTTCGCGCGGCTGCTGCGACCCTCGACCGTGCTGCCGAGGTCGACCATGCCGTTCGTCGCATCCCAACGGAAGGCGTGGCCCTTGCCCATGTCGTTCCAGGCGAGGCCGACAACGGTGGAACCATCGCCGGAGACCGAGAACATCGAGCTCAGCACGCCGTCGAGCGGAAGACCGCCCGGGATCCCGCCGAGGCTCATCCAGTTCGCGCCGTCCAGCCAGATACCGGCGGTACGATCGCCGTTCTCGTCGAGCGTGTTCCCGGTGAGAACCGAGCCATCGTCGGAGATACCGGTGCCGATGCCGACGCCGGCGCGATTGGTGAAGCCGTTCTCGCGCGTCCAGATGAAGTGCCCGCCCGACTGGTACGAGCCGGCGAGGACCGAGCCGTCGGCCGTCATGTCACCGATACCGATCTGACCCGGGATCTCGGTGAACGTGTAGCCGGCGCCGTCGCCGGCCGTGGCGTTGCCGGCGATGAGCATCGCCAGCGCAAGCAGGGTGAAAGCCGTGGTGATTCGGAGCATTCTCGTTTCCTCCTGTCTTACCTCGGATGACTCGCGCCACGACCACCGTGACGCAGACACCCGCCGCAAGAGCAAGGAGGAGACCACTCGGATCGGAAGCCACCGCACCGATTGCACGATCTTCCTGTAGGACGTGCGATTAGAAAATTCGAGGAGCAGGGATCCGGCGGAGCCACGATCCCGCACCCACGAAATGCCGCGCGAGATATCGAGGATTCCGCGAGATCTCGCGGCTCAGGGCATGCGGATCTCGAGCTTCTTCATGCGCGAACGGAGCGTGCTCGGATGCAGCCCGAGGATCGCGGCGGCGCCGTCCGATCCCTCGACCCGCCCGCCCGTCTCGCGAAGAACTCGCTCGATGTGCTCGCGCTGAACCTCATCGAGGGTGCGCGCATGCGCCGATCCGCTTCCGCTTGCTGCAGCCGGCTCGGACGGCGTCGAGTCCGTCGTCGAAAGATCGGGAGCGGATTGCGGCAAATCGATGCGGAGACGTCGGTCACGGGCCGTCACCACGGCGCGCTCGATCACGTTCTCGAGCTCGCGGACGTTGCCGGGCCAGGAGTACGCCGTCAGCTGCTCGAGCGCGGCCTGCGAGATCCGGTCGACCTCGCGTCCGTGCTTGCGCGCGTACCGCTCCGTGAACGCGGCCACGAGCACCGCGATATCCTCGGCACGCTCACGCAATGGCGGGAGCACGATCGGCAGTACGTTGAGTCGGTAGTAGAGATCCTGGCGGAACCGGCCCGCGGCGATCTCCGCTTCGAGATCACGGTTGGTCGCCGCGACGACGCGAACGTCGACCTCGATCGTCTCCGAGCTGCCGACTCGCTCGAACTCCCCGTCTTGCAGCACACGCAGGAGTCGCGTCTGCAGGTCGAGCGGCAGCTCGCCGATCTCGTCGAGGAACACCGTTCCGCCGTCCGCGAGCTCGAACCGCCCGACACGTCCTTCTTTCGCGGCGCCGGTAAACGCGCCGGCGGCATGGCCGAAGAGCTCGCTCTCGATCAAGTTCGACGGCAGCGAGGCACAATCGACCTTGATGAGGCTCTTGCCCTTGCGGGGCCCCGCGTCATGGATCGCGCGTGCCACCAGCTCCTTGCCCGTGCCGGTCTCGCCGAGGATGAGGACCGTCGTATCGACGGGCGCCGCCTCCGCGACCCTCGCCAGCGCTTCGCGAAGCGCGGCGCTTTCGCCGAGGATCGAACCGGAACCGTGGTCGGCGCGGATCTCCTCGCGCAGGTAGACGTTCTCGGCCTCGAGCAATCGATTCAGCCGACGGTTCTCCTCGAGCGCGGACTCGAGCTCACCCTCGATTCGCTTGCGCTCGGTGACGTCGCGCTGCGTCATCCAGATCCGCACGACGTGATGGTCCTCGACGATCGACATCGCGTTACGGACCACCCAGTAGGGACGGCCCTCGCGATCGTGCGTCTTGTACTCGAGCTCGCGGACGCGATAGGGCGGCTTCAGCAAGCTGGGTAGCGGGCTGTCCTCGACCGGCGTTCGCGCCGTATTCAGCACCTCGATCAACCGCTCGCCGACGAAGTCCTCGGTATCCTCGAAACCGTACATGTGGGCGAGCACGTCGTTGCACTCCGCGAGATAGCAGGTCTGCACCGCGAGCTCGACTGCCTTCTCGGCAGGCAAGTCGAGGGAGATCGGCTCATCGAACTCGATGCAGCAGATCCCCTCCATGCTCTGCTCGACGAACGCGCGGAGCCTCTGCTCACTGAGCGCGACGGCGGCCGCAAGGTCTTCCCCTCTACGGCCACGATTTCGGGAGCTCTTCGCCCTGTCGTTCATGACCGGGTTAATCTAGCAGATCATTCCTGCTCCGCGTCCTCGCTAGCCGTTGCTACCCCCGTGCTTCCCGAAGAAGCGGTCGATCGCCTCGACGGCCGGCGTGACGAACTCGTCCTTGTCGTAAAGGTCGACGTGCGATGCGCCGGGGACCTCGAAGAGCTCCTTGGGCTCGGACGCCTGGTCGAAGAAGTTCTTCGTCAACGGGCCGGTCGCCAGGGCGCCGCTCGCCGGATCCATCGCCTTCTCGCCGACAATGCCGAGGTAAGGCGTGTAGAGGTACGGAGCGTAGCTGGTGGCATCAGCCAGCATGGCGCCTTCCAGCATGAAGGACGGCGACAGGTGACTGTAGTTCGGGTAGGTCTGCGCGCCCGCCCGCTCGGTCATGTAGTAGTCGTACCCTTCGCTGGGCGTCCCACCCGTCTCGATGACGTCTTTCTCGGCCTCCAGGCCGAGCACATCGACATAGTCGACTTCACCGGACTCGTACGCCTTCTGGCGCCCGGCGTTCTGCGCCGCGATCACGGCGGTGACCGTCTCGCGGTCCATCGACTCGAAGTAACTCGCCTTGTTCCCCATCATGCCCGAGACCGTGGCGATCGCCTTCAGTCGCTTGTCCGTCGTTCCGACCAGCGCCAGATAGCCGCCGGAAGCGCACACACCGATTCCGAAAAGCCGATCGCGGTCGACAAAAGGAAGAGCGCACAGGAAGCTGACCGCATCGCGGATGCTCTCCATCTTTACGAAGGGGTTCTCGTAGTTTCGAAGCTCGCCTTCGCTGTCCCCGTAGCCGACGTGATCGAACGACAGGGCGACATAGCCGCGTGCCGCGAGGCGAGCCGCGTAGACGGCCCCGGTCTGCTCCTTGACCTGATTGAAGGCCGACGAGAGGACGATCGTCGGGTAGCTCGAGCTCGGGTCGAATCCGTCCGGCGCATACAGGTGAGCCGCCAGCTCGTGGCCCTGGCTCTTGAAGGTGACTGCGTTGCGACCGGTCGAAAGGCTGGCGCCCAAGTTCTTCGGGTTGGTGCTCATGGCTGGCTCCGTTGCGTCGTTGGTTTGCGGCTCTCTCACGCACTCATTCTACGTCCGAGAGCGCCGAAACGAGCTTGCCACTATCTCCGAATGATTTGCCTGATCCTACAGAGCCCTGGCGTTTCGATGGGATTCGACATCGGCCATGGTAGACTCGCCCGAAAGGAGCGGCCTGCAGCGTGACGAAGTCCATCACACCACTCAAGAAGGCGATTCTGGGCGCATTTGCCCCTTCTGAGTACAATCGCGTCCACATCCCTCAGGACGGACTGTTCCTCGGCGTCCAGACCGAGCCGTTCCCGAGGACACCGGTGCTCTACGAGGCTTCGATCTGCTTCCTTGCCCAGGGGTCCAAACACGTGCACCTCGGATCGTTCGAGTGCGCCTACGACCCCGGGACCTTCCTGCTCTCGCGCTTCCACGTGACGGCCGAGTCGGCAGCCCCCGAGGCCTCCAAGCGACACCCTCTCGTGGGACTGGGCATCGCACTCGACATGCCGCGCCTCGGGCAGGTGATCGCCGAGATCGGGCCAGGACCCGTCTCGAGCTCGGACGCGGGGGAGCAGCCCGCGCTCACGTCGCATCCCATGGACGGCACGCTTGTCGATATCCTCGTGCGAGTCGTGAACGCGGCTCGCGACGCGGTCGAGTGGCGAGTGCTCTCCGAGGGGCTCCTCCGCGAGCTGTACTACCGTCTCGTGCTCGGACCGGCAGGGCCGCTCCTGAGAGAGCGAGCCGCCAGCGTGGGAAGTACGAGTCAGGTTGCCGCCGCCATCGACCATATCGAGCGCAATCTGACGGACGTTCTGAGCATCGACGACGTGGCGAGAGCGGCCGGTGTGAGCGTTTCGGGTCTCCACGCCAAGTTCAAGGCCGTCACCGGCCAAGCACCGATGCAGTTCGTGAAGCGTCTCCGCCTGGATCGCGCCCGCACGCTCATCCTCGCCGGCCACTCGGTCACACAGGCCTCTCTCGCCTCGGGCTACAACAGCGTGCCGCAGTTCAGTCGCGAGTTCAGCCGTGAGTACGGGATCCCCCCGTCGCAGCTCCGTCCCAGGTAGCGCCCGAGAGACTCCGCGCTCGCCCCGAATCAAATCCGGATTATTCGCCGGACTCCGCAGGCTTCTCGATCGCATGTTGGGGAACGACCCGCGTGGCCGCTCCGTGCCGGCCGCGCGCTCTGCACAGCCCTCGAGGTGAGCCTCAACCTCTTGCCTCGGGGGATCTCCACTCCGCCAGCGATCAACCCCGCTCGGCCCCGGTACTGCTGCCGCAGCGAGGGTGATCCGGTGGCCGGGTGGGGTTGAGTTTCCGCCAATTCGTGATTTGCGGGATTTCCTCACGCCACCGGCCGCCCCGCACGTATACACGCCCCTACTCGAAGAGGAAGAGTTCGGTAACCGGTAATCTCGGGTAGAGGCGGCTCGCCTCAACGGGGGCGAGCCGCCAGCTCTCCCCAGGCAAAAATGCCGGCCCGCGACCTCCTGCCAAGAAGTAAGGGTTCGGGAAGTCCCAAGTCGCGGGCCGAGGCGCCGGTGTCCACCCGGCACCTGGCGAACCGTCAGGTACTCCAGCTGACCGCTCGCCAAGGCTATCTTCGGGCACGGCGCACGGCAGTTGAGCGAAGAGCGGCAAAGACGACATTTCGTCGTTCGGCCAAAACGTTGGGGCCGTTCACGCGTAGCCCGCGAAGTTTTTTCGCCCCCTCACCGCACAGAGTTCACGAGTCCTTCATCGGGTCGAAGAGCTCGCGCGAAAATTCTTCGGTTGTTTTGAACTGCAACTTCTTGGCGCCCAACCGAACCGTTTCCTCGACGCCGATGCGTCCTTGACCGGCAAACTCGACCTCGCATACGATGGCGAGATCAAAGAGAAAGAGAGGTCGAATGACCGAGCCCTTGGCGGCGCTCCTCATTCGAACTCACCCCTTCGGGTTGGCTCCACAGACGATCCACCTCCTCGACGCGCGGACGCGTTTCCGCCCAGCCTCCGTGCATGCAGCGAGCAGCCCGTCGCGTGTTTGCTGGATCAGCCAGACAACACGACTCTCCGGCGCTGCCCGGATGGCCGAGCGGCCCAGCGAGTCGCCGCGTCTGGCTATGGAAAGGAGGTGTGCCATGCATCGGAGAAGCCTGGCAATCGTCGTTCTCTTCTCTGCCGTCCTCGGCGCCGCAGGTCCCGCACGTGCGGTCGAGAAGGAGTTCAAGTTCACGGGCATCAGTGGGCGTGATTGTGCCGGATTTGCCGCCTCGGACTTCCGGGTGCGCGTGCTTCGGGTCGAAGACACGTCAGGCGGCAACTGTCACTTCACGCTCAAGGCGGGGAGCACCCGCGGGTCCGGAAAGAAGGCCGACGGAAGCTGGCCCAAAGACAACGAGCAGGTCAGCTTCAAGGCCGACGTGAAAGACGTTCAGGGGTGCGAGTCGACCGCGCGGGTGACGATTCAATGTCGTGCCACCAAGTGCATCGACGGCCAGTTCGTCACGTGCGTCGGCGAGACGACCATCGACGTGGACGACGAAACCCTGACCTACGACGACATCAACATCGAGAAGTTCGGGCAAGTCGAGGGAGGGACCTGCAGCTCCGCGCCCGCCGGCTCGTGGTTGAGCCTCGGCCTGACGCTCGCGGGAATCGTGGGACTGGGGACCGTGCTGGCCCGTCGATTCGGCGCCTTCTGACGCCGAGTCGATCGGGAAGCTGAAGATGGATTCACTTTGCGCCGGCTCCGACGCTTGTCGGGGTCGGCGCTCCTCGATTCGTCGCGTATCCACAGGGGTAGAACTCCCTCTGGCGCCCGCCTATACTGGACGGCGAATCGGGGGAACGACGTTGGTGCCCAAGCACTTCCTCCGACCACGCGATTCGTCGGAGAATTCGGATGCGCGCGCTGCTCCTTGTCCCCGTTCTGTCATTCCTGTCTGCGGCCCATGCCGTCGAAACGCCCACGATGCTCTCGGTCGGGCAGACCCTCGAGAACAGGATCGAGGACGGCGGCGAGGGCGTCGCTCCCGTACATACCGAGACGCTGGACGACGGCTACTCGAGGAAGCCGGCGGTGGGTCGCCGTTATTCGATCGAGGTCACCGAATCGGGAACGTTCACGATAGACCTGCGAAGCTCGTTCTTCGATACGTACCTCGTGCTTCGCGACGCGGAGGGTGAGCTCCTGACCGAGGACGACGACGGCTGGCTCGAGACTCACAGCCGGATCGTCACTCCCCTCGAGGCGGGTCAGCGGTACACGATCGATGCCTGCGCCTTGCATGGCAAACGAGGAGCCTTCGATCTTACGCTGCGCCGGGGTGCCTCGGTCGCGCCGGAACTTGACGATCGCATCGCGGATGCCGAGCGTGTTATCGCGGACATCGAAGCCGAGGGCGGCCCTGCAAGCTCGGCCCTTGCCAACGCGCACTATCATCTCGCAGAGCTCTGCACCCAGAAGGCGCAACAGCCCGGACACGCGAGCTTTCTCGCACGCGGCGAAGAAGCCATGCGACACGTGATCGAGATCCGCACGAAGGTGCTTGGCAAGGATCGGATCGAGACGGCCTGGGCCTTCGACTACTGCGGATACATTTGCCACGCCCAGGGCCGCCACCGGGACGCCATCCCGCTCATGGAGGAGTCCCTTCGGATCTGCAGGCTGAACAGGGAAGAAGGCCATCCTGACATCGCACACGCTCTCACTCAGCTCGGGATTCAGTATGAACATCTCGGCGAGCTTCCCAGGGCGACACCGCTCTATCGCGAGGCGGTAGTGATCTCCGAGCACGCTCTAGGCGCGGCGCATCCCGACACGCTGCAGCGCATGAACTGGCTCGGGAAGAACCTCGAGAGATCGGGCAAGACCGCGGAAGCCGAGTCGATCGCGCTACGAGCGATCGAGCTTCTCGATGCGGCAACCGAACCGAATCCCGGCCTCCTGATCTCGCATCTGAATCTGCTCGGGTTGGCCTTGATGCAAGAAAAGCGATTCGCAGACGCCGTACCCGTCGCGGAGCGCTCGCTCGCGGCCATGCAGTCGTGGCCGTCCGCATCCCCTGTCCACCTCGGGCAGACACTCTACTTGCTCGGTGTGGCCTACTTCGAGCTCGGCCAAGTACAAGAAGCCCGCGAGCGGCTCGCACTCGCCGCAAACGTAGCTCGGATGAACGGGGACCCCATCTTCTTGGGCGCGGTTCTGTCCGAGCTGGGACGCGCTCAGATGAGGACCGGCCTGTACGCCGAAGGGTGCCGAACGCACCAAGAGGCGCTCGCGATTCTCGAGAACACTGCGGGCCTCGAGAGTCCCGACTTCTGGGAGGCGTACCTCTCGTTCCTTGAGCTCTTGATGGCCGCCGGAGACCAGACGTCGCTACGGCAGCTGACGCGGCAGTACGGCCCCGCACGAGAAGCGTGGCTCCTCCGATCGCTCCGCGCCATGGGGGATGACGCTCCACTGAAGGAACGCGTCGGATTCCACGCGGAGCTCGGCTACTATCACCGAAGCGTCGAGGATGCCGAATCCGCACGCTCCGAATACGAACGCGCTCTCGCGCTCTGCCAGCAGATGGATCCGGTCGATGAGGCGGTACGCGCGCAGATGCTCAGCAACATCGGCGAGACCTACCATGCTTCCGGTCGCTACGCCGAGGCGCTCCCGTACATGGAGCAGGCTCTCGAGCTCCGCACCAGAATCAGCGACCCGGGCCTCGAGCTCGCTCTCGCCTACACCCAGGTTGCAGCTTCGCTCCACGGACTCAACCGGAATCGAGAAGCCGAGGAGAGGATACGTGAGGCAATTCGCCTCTACGAAGCGTCGCGCGGGCCGCAACACCTGGATACCCTCCTCGCTCGCGCCCACCTGGCCAGAATCCTGGCCGAGAGCGACGCGTACGACGCCTCCCGGAAGCAATACGAGCGGGTGCTGGAAGGGCGCCGTGCGATCCTCGGCGACCAGCACCCCGACGTAGCCGAAGCGCTCAGTGGTCTTGGCACGCTGCTGATCTCGACCTACGAGCTCGAGGAAGGCGAACGACTTCACCGAGAAGCGATCGCAATCCTCGACGAGCTCTCGGATGACGCCGCACAGGCGATGCGCATGAAGATTCTGAGGTCCTTCAGCGCGGCGTTGCACAAGTGCGGGCGCCTCGAAGAGGCGCGGAGAATCAGCGGGCAGGCCGTAGCCATCGCGAGGAGCTTCTCCGACGAACGAGGTTCTGGGACTCTCACCAACCATGCAGCGATCCTGATCGATTTCCAGGAGTACGAGGAAGCCGGGAGCCTCCTGTCCGAAGCCCTCACCCAGCATGAGCGGGTCCGCAGCAAAGACCATCCGGCAACCGTCGACTGCCTGCAGACTCTAGCCCTCGTGCGATTTCATCTCGGCCAGCCCGAATCTGCGGTGGCGCTTCTGGAGCGGGTCGTCGCCATTAACGAGCAGGCGCTCGGGGCCACGAACACACGCACGTGTCACGCCATGCGCCTGCTCGGAGAGATTCTGATCGAGATCGGCGAGCATGATCGAGCCGTCGAGACGCACATGGAGTGTCTCGAGCGGCACATCCGCGCTCTCGGCGAAGATCACCCTGAAACCGCGCTGACGCGCGCCGTCACCGGACGGACTCTCCACAAGGTCGAACGCCTCGAGGAGGGGAGCGAGCTGCTCGAGGAAGCTCTCCCGATCCTGGATGAAGCGCTCGCGCCTTCAAATCCGATCGTTGGGACGGTACGCCGGTGGCTGTTCTACGCCTACGGCAGTGCGCGGCGATTCCGCGAGGCCGTGCCCGTCGCGCTCGACCTTCTCGATGCTCGGATCGATCGATTCCACTCCGAGCTCGCGCTGAGTCCCGGTCGACAACGACTGAAGCTCGTCGCCAGCCTCTACATGGACTGGTGCCGGGGCCTTTCCGTGGGCAAGGCGGACCCGCTCACCCGCGAAGAAGGGAGCGAGTTCTGGAGTCGGATCACCGCGTTGAAAGGTTCCGTCTTTCGTCTCGAGAGTCGCGTGAAGCAGGAGCTGTCTCGGCTCGAAGGAGACCCGCAACTCGCGACGACCGCTCGCGAGCTGCGGCGTATCGATCGCGAGCTCTCCGCGCTCACCTACGACAAGAAGATCGACGACCCGAAAGCTCATGCCGCGCGCTTCGAGTCGCTCACCGAGGAGAGGGCGGCGACCGAACGGCGGATCCTTGATTTCCTCGGACAGCCCGGCGGGAGCGACCGGACGACGGCGGCCGAGCTCGGCGAGCTCCTCTCCGAAGGGAGCGCGCTCCTCGACTTCGTCCTCTGCTGGCCGTGGCACTTCGCGAACGAACCCGGATGTGAGGTCGTCGGGGAACATTGGCACACGGCTGAAGTCCTGTGCTGGATCGTTCGGCACGGCGAGACGGCTCCTCGCGTCGTAAACCTCGGCGAAGCGCCGGCGCTTCGCGATACCGTGCAGAACTACCTGCAGTTCCTCGAGGATCAAGCGCGCGGTGTCAGCAAGGTGAGCGCCACCGAGAACGTGGCACAGCAAGCGATCCGCGAGAACCTGTGGGAGCCGCTCGCGCAGCACCTCGAAGGCTGCACCAAGCTCTTCATCGTCCCGGACGAGCCTCTGACCGAGCTTCCCTTCGGAGCGCTCCCGGTCACCGCCGATCGCTACCTGATCGAGTTCGCGGACGTCGTCTATGCCGAGGATCCCCTCACGCTGAAGGAGCTTCTCGTCGCGGGTTCCCCGGATCGCGATGCAAGCCCTTCAGTGGTCGCGATCGGCGGCGTCGACTACGATGCCCGACCGGAAGGCAGCGAGGACGGCCGGCTCGCCATCGCCCGTACTACGGCGCAAACGGATCGTGCCTTCTCCCGGAACTTCGCGCCGCTCGCGCACACGAGCGAGGAGATCGACACGATCCTCGCGTTGCACCGGCAGGCCTTCGACCGGTCCTCCGCCACCACACGGCTTGTCGGAGCCGACGCCACCGAGGACGCGTTCCGGCAAGCTGTCGCAGGGCGTACGGTCGTACACCTCGCCACGCACGGCTTCTTCCTGCGCGATGGCATCGCCTCCCAGTGGCAGTCCGCGCTCGAGCGAGCGCGAGCCGACGAACCGATCGGCATCGGCCGCGCGGCGAGCCTCACCCAGGAAGAGACGGTATCCGTCAAGATCGAGCTCGACGGCGAGCCTCCGGAGCTGCTCTCGGGGTTCGCCCTTGCCGGCGTGAACTCCGCGACCGGCGATCGTCGCGACGACACCGAGCACGCCGACGGCATCCTCACCGCGGCCGAGGTCTGGCAGCTCGACCTCGCCGAGTGTGATCTCGCCGTGCTCTCCGCATGCGAAACCGCGCTCGGAGCCGGCCACCGCGGCGAAGGCCTCCTCAGCCTCCGCCGCGCGTTTCGCGAAGCCGGCGCGAAGACCGTGATCGCGAGCCTGTGGCAGGTGGACGATGAAGCTACGCGCATCTTGCTCACGAGCTTCTACCGCTACCTGTGGATCGAGAAGCGCAGCCCGTCCGCCGCGCTTCGCGCCGCGCAGCTCGACCTGCTACGCGGCGATCGATTCCGCTCCCCACGCTACTGGGCTGCCTTCACGCTGTCGGGACACTGGGAGTAGCTCGATCGGAGTCGGACGCCGATAAGCCCATTGCCCGCGTCGACGCGTATCACCTCCCCACGTCGACCACCCACTCGATGTCGGCATCCGCTCCAGCTCCGCCAGCCCGTCCGTCTTCACCGAGCGTCCACAGGACGATTCGCGTCGCAGAATCGACCCGAAAGTGAAACGCGCGACCCCACGGGTCGATGCTCGCTCGGCGAATCACCTCGCGGTCGTCGTTCCCGAACTCGTCAAAGATCTCCTCGAGCGCAACCAACGAGGAAGGAAGCTCGCCCCGTTCGAGCCAGTACACCTCGATCGTGAGGGCGAGCGTATCCAGGTTGCTTCGAGCGAATGCGGCCTGGTGTTCAGCTCGTCTCGCATCGAACCGGCACGACCACGGGAACGTCCATACGCACGCAAGGCCGGCGAGCACGCATAGGGCGACGATCGCTCTTTGAATCGCGGGACTCATGTCGTGATTCGGACGCCGCGGCCGCTGTCGAACTTCCGGGAATCTCCGGCCGGCGGCCCTCAAGTCCCTGGGCCGCAATCTCCTCCGCACGAAGCTGGCCCTGGCTATCTTTCGAGAGGCCGCGTAACATGGCAGCCCGAATCGGGGCTTAGGCCCTTGTTGGGAGAATTTTGGCCGAGAGTCCGTCCGGGCTCCGGATGCATTGATTCATCACCTGAAGGAGGAGTACGCATGCACCACCCATGGAAGGGGGGCTTGCTGATGGTCTGCCTGTGCCTGACGCTCAGCACGCACGCCTACGCAAGCAACGTCATCATGAGGCTCGACCGGCTCAAGGGCGAGGTCAAGGAGCCGAAGGAGTTCGTCCAGCTCCGTTCCTTTGTTCTCGAGAGCCGCTTTGATCCGGGGACGCAACGAACGGTCATGGGCCCGCTTCAGCTCAGCAAGAATGTCGACTCGACGACGGCCCACATCTTCTCGGCTTTTGCCCGGAGCATCGCTTCCAAGGCGGACAAGGAGAGCGCCGAGGTCTGGTTTCGAACCACCGGAGGCGAGCGCGCCACCTACATGTCGATCCATCTGAAGAAGCACCGCATCGAAAGCCACAACGTGCGAATGGTCGACGGCGAGATGGTCGAGACTTTCGAGATCGGCTACGACTGGATCTCGGTCAAGTACTTCACGTTCGACAATAACGGAAAACCCTCCAAAGACCCCGTCATCATGGAATACGCGAATCCGAGAACAAAGTAGGAGGACGTCGACGATGAACACCAGAAACACACGAGTGATCTCCGTACGCCTTCTCTTCGTGGCAACGATGCTGGCCACGATGCACGCGCCGGTGTGGGCCAATGATTCGGTGTACATGAGAGTGACGGGAGTCAAGAGCGAGCCTTCTCTGCCGGACTGGTCCGATTCGATCGAGCTCACTTCGGTGGACTTCGGCGGTAAGTCCGTCGTCTCGCGCCAGCGGAATGGTCGCGCCTCCCAGCTGACCGACATCACGATCCACAAGGAGGCCGACGCAACGACGCCGAAGCTTCTCGATCTGCTTTCCAAAGGCGGAGCGGTCATCAAGGACAACGACCAGGTGGGGGTCGAGTTTCGCTTCTACCGGATCGTTCGGAACCAGAAAGTCGAGTACATGCGGGTGAAGCTGAAGGGAGCCGTGCTGCGATCGCATCGACTCGCGCTCGAGAGCGGACAGGAGCGGCCCTCGTCGAAGCTCACCCTCGGATACCAGAAGATCCAGATCACGTACTGGCCCTACGACGAAGGGGGCAACCGCGGGACGCCCGTCGCCGCGAAGTGGGACAAAAGCACGCGAACCGCATCATTCTGATCGAATCAATCTATCGGTGGGCGGGCGCTCGATCGCTCGTCCACCGTGCTCCTTTCCTTTCCTCGCACGGTCAGACGCTGACCGACCCGGCGCAGGAGTCGCGTTTCCGAATCGCGTTTTGGCGGCCCTAGTGCCTAGGGCCCGTAAAGCCTGCGAATTCAAACGCGGATCTTCTTGGAAAACGCGCGTGGGGCGTGCTTGAATCGAGGGCGGCTGAGGGGGCTCGACATCCCCAATCTTCCCCCTTATTCTCCTTCAGCGCGGGTTCCCTCGGCCGTTACCCCCACCCGCGCGAGCGACCTTCCTCGGCAACGTGGCTACGCCGCCCGTCAGTCCTTCTCGGCCTCCCTCGTGTTGTCGCCTTCCGCATCCGCTTCGTCGTCGAGATATCCGAGCGCGATGAGTGCGTCGCGTTCGAAGGGACTGAGCTTCGCCGGTTCCGACGTGAGACCGCGTCGGTCTTCGAGCCAGCGCGCGAGTCGTCGTTCGAGCTCCACGCGTCGCGTCTCGTCGTCGTGCGCGCGATCGCGGAGCTCCGCCGGATCTTCCTGCTGATCGAAGAGGACGAGGCCCGGTTCGATCGGCAGCTGGTCGAGTCGCATCTTCGTCATGCGAAGGATCGCGTGATGGTCGCCGTTGCGGAGCCCCACCGCCACGCCGCCCGCGTGCTGGAAGAACACTTCGTCGCCGCGCTCGCTCCTCGGCTCGACGCGCGAGCTCGGACCGACGTCACGTCCGCGGTAGTCCTTCGGGATCGGCACCCCCGCGAGCGACAGCAGCGTCGGCGCGATGTCGACCGTCTCGACCGGCGCCGTCACGCGCTGCGGCGCTTCGCCCGGGATGCGGAGCAGGAACGGAACGCGCGTCGTTGTCGAGTAGAGCCCGGCGTGCTTGAAGAAGATGCGATGCTCGCCGAGCGACTCGCCGTGATCGGCGGTGAACGCGAGGATCGTGTTCTCGGCGAGACCGAGCTCTTCGAGACGCGCCAGCAAGATGCCGAAGTTGCGATCCATGTCGGTGACCTCGCCGCGATAGAGCGCGATCGGCCATCGTAGATCGTTCGGCGTATCGGGGCCGAAGCCCTTCAGCGTGACGCCGTCGGGGGGAACGCGCGCGCCCTCCGAGCTCGTCGGCAGGTACTGCTCGCGGTCGATGTCGGGCGGCAGGTACGGCGTGTGCGGATCCATGTAGTGGATCCACGCGAAGAACGGTTCGTCCCGGTGGGCTTCCAGCCACTCGAACGCGTCCTCGTTCACGGTCTCGGCCGGACGGTTCATCTGCGAGCCCGCGTCGTGATAGGTCGCGAAACCCTGGCCGAGGCCCGACAGCGTCGACTTGAGCACGATCGATCCGACGACGCCGACCGTCTGGTAGCCGGCATCACGGAACGACTCGGCAAGCGTCACCGCCTCGGACGTGAGCCGCTCCGAGTTTCCGATCACGCCGTGATCCTTCGGATAGAGCGACGGGGAGATCGACGACCGCGACGGGCCC
>CAZQZX010000128.1:0-19542 GCA_964597885.1 uncultured Planctomycetota bacterium | reverse complement strand
TCGCGTACGTGTCGAAGAACCAGGCCATCACCTGCGGGTTGGTTCCGACGTCGGGCGCGGGCACGTCGCTCTCCGGCCCCATGTCGTCCATGAACTCCGCCATGTAGCGGCGCGACAGATTTTCGAGCTCGGCCTGCGAAAGCTTGCCCGGATCGACGATCACGCCGCCCTTGGCGCCGCCCATCGGGATGTCGACGACAGCCGACTTGATGGTCATCCAGAAGGCGAGAGCCTTGACCTCGTTCAGCGTCACGCCGGGGTGGTAGCGGACGCCGCCTTTGCCGGGACCCCGCATGCGACTGTGGATCACGCGGAAGGCGCGAAACGGATGGACGGTACCGTTGTCCATGCGGATCGGAAGGATGCACTCGGTGATCTTCCGGGGCTCCTTCACCATCGTGATCTGATCGTCGGTCAGCTCGAGAAGCTTGGCCGCCACGTCGAACTGCCGCATCGCGTTCTCGTACGCGTTGATGTCGCCGATCGGCATGCTGGTCTCCGGACTACTCGCGTCGCCAGGGCGGCGGGGAGGCAGGCTCTGGCGCTCGACTCTACCCGGCCGCGGGGAAAGGCCGGAATCGTAGCATGGGCCGGAGGGCTCGGGAAGACGCGATGCGCGGAATCCGAGCGGGGGCTCGGGGCTAGGAGCGCGCCGGGGCGCCGTCCTGGGCCCGATACCGGTCGGACTTCGCGATCCCCAGCCGGTGCGCGTACCAGCCTCCGACCGTCGCGAGGGTCCCCAGGCCGTAGCGGGAGGACGACCAGAAGGCGATCGAGCTCGCCTCCTTCATGTAGCGGACCGGGACCGGCACGTCGCCGATCTTGAAGCCGAAGTGGACCGCCTGCACCAGGAACTGGCTGTCGAAGACGAAATTGTCCGAGTTGCGGTTGTAGGGAATCGTCTCGAGGACCTGGCGCGTGTAGGCACGGTAGCCGCTGTGCCACTCGCCGAGGTTCTGGCCGAGCATCAGGTTCTCCGAGAACGACAGGGCGCGGTTGGCGAGGTACTTCCAGACCGGCATCCCGCTCGAGAGCGCCTCGCGCCTCGTCCGGATCCGGTTGCCGAGGAGGACGTCGATCACGCCCTTCTCGAGAAACGTCACGATCGCGCCCGCCAGCCGGCTGTCGTACTGGTAGTCGGGGTGGATCATGATGACGATATCCGCGCCCTTCTCGAGCGCGGCGTTGTAGCAGGTCTTCTGGTTGCCGCCGTAGCCCTTGTTCTGCTCGTGCTCGATGACCGTGAGGCCGAGGCCCTTCGCGATCTCGACGGTGCGGTCGCGGCTGCAGTCATCGACGAGGATGATCTCGTCGACGACGTCCTCGGGGATGTCCCGGACCGTCGCCTCGACCGTGAGCTCCGCGTTGTACGCGGGCATGACGACGATGACTTTCGGCTTCGGCATGGCGGTGCGGCTCTTCAAACGAACGGGAAATGCCGGGGCGGACGGGGGCCGTCACGGCGTCTCGGAGGTGGGTGAGGGTAAAGGAATCAGCGGGTTTCGTCCAGTGCGATCTTGGGGGCCTGGAACGTACACGCCGCGGCCTCCCCGTGGCGAAGGACGAGCTCGCGGCGGCCGGCTGCGGACTCGATCTCGACGGTGGGGAGGTGGACGACGAGGTCGAGGTGGCTCTGCGAGCGGCACCGGCCGCCGGGCAGCGCGCCGTTCGCTCCGAGGCCGACGTGGGCGGTTCGCGCGGCCTTCTCGTCTTCGAGGACGAAGCCCGTCCAGCGGGCGAGGGGGTTGATGCCGAAGCCGATCTCGCCGACGACCGCGGCGTCCCCGTCCACGGCGAGCCGATCCGCGAGGCGGTCCGCCATCGCGGGGTCGCCGTCTTCGATCCGCGCGACGCGTCCGCCGCGGATGCGGAGCCGGAGCGGGCGATCTCCCGCGGGGCCGAGATCGTCGACGGTGCCGTCGCAGACCAGGACGCCCTCGGCCGTGGACTCCACCAGGGCCGCGCACACCTCGCCGTAAGGGAGATTGCCCATCCCGCCGGGAGCGACCACGAGGTCGTCGCAGAATCGGTCGCCGGGGACCTCGACCGTGAGGTCCGTGCCGGCGGGGGTGGAGAGCCGCAGCCGGGTCGCGCCGCGGAGCGCATCCCGGAGGTGATGCGAGACGCGCCTCAGCTCGGCCGGGTCGGCGTCGATCGGGCCTCCCGGGCGAAGCGTGTCGTTGGTGATCCCGGGGGCGTGCACCAGGATTCGATCTCGATCCTCGAGAGCGCGGCGAATCCACGCGGTTCGCGCGGGCGATTCGAGGGCATCCGTCTCGAAGACATCGATCACGATGCGATGTCCATCAAGCGTGGCGAGCGCGGGTGGGTCCGTCAGCCGCACCAGCGATGCGACGCCGCCGAGCGACCGCACGGCGTCCGCGAACACGTCTCCGAGCGAGGCGAGCCCGGGCGTGACGGCGACGAGCACCGGCTCATCGCTCGGGATCGGAGCCAGCGTCGCGATGGCGCGCGCCAGCCTCTCGGTCAGTCCGTGGCCCGAGGTCGTCATGCGGCTTTTTTGGCTTGCTCCGACGCGCCCGTCCCGGTACACCCGTGTCGAGAACACCGACCCACGGAGCGCCTACGATGAGTGAGAAGTTCGACGAGCTGGTCCGCATCATGGATCGCCTGCGGGGCGAGGACGGCTGCCCCTGGGATCAGGAGCAAACGCTCGCGAGTGTGTTCGACTGCATGCGCGACGAGCTCGACGAGGTTCGCGAGGCGGTCGAGGCGGAGGACGGTGCTTCGCTCGGCGAGGAGCTCGGCGATCTTCTCTTCACGCTCGTCTTCGCGGTCCGGATTGGCCGCGAGAACGAATGGTTCACGATGGACGACGTCCTCGGCGGCATCTGCGAGAAGCTCATCCGTCGGCATCCCCACATCTTCGGCGAGAAGCAGGACCTGACCACGGAGGAAGTCCTCGCGCAGTGGGAGCGCATCAAGGCCGAAGAGAAGCGCCAGAAGGCCGCGAAGTCGCCGCCGGGTGAGGGTTGAGTCGACGCCTGAGTGAGGCGTGGGGAGTCGCCCGGAGGAGGGCGGGGAGAGAAACAGTGGTACCCCGTACGGGACTCGAACCCGTGTCTCGGCCTTGAGAGGGCCGTATCCTAGACCACTAGACGAACGGGGCACTGGTTTTGAACCGCCTCGCAAACCGCCGGTTTCTCACTCGGGCGCGCCTGCAAGAGCCGCAGAGTGTATATCGCCCCCGAATGGGTGACAAGCGACTTATCGGTGTTTTGGAGCTCGATCCTGAGGCCGCAGCCTAGGCCGGGGCCTTGCTCTTCATGTGCTCGATCGCGGCCTTCAGACGCGCGATGGAGGTCTCTCGCCCGACGATCTCGAGGAGGTCGTAGATGCCCGGGCTGATCGTCCCGCCGGTGATGGCGACCCGCGTCGGCTGGGCCAGGAGCTTCAGCTTCAGCTCGCGCGTCTCCATGACCTTCACGAACACGCTTTCGATCGACGCCGCGTCGAACGCATCGAGCGCTTCGAGCCCCTGGACGAGATCCTCGAAAGGCTCGGCCGACTCGCGCTTGAGGAACTTGGACTCGGCCTTGGGGTCATACTCGACCTGATCGAGGAAGTAGATGCGGGCGTTGTCCGCCATCTCCTCGAGCGTCTGGGCGCGTTCGATCAGCGTGTCGACGATGCGGACCAGCCGCGGGCCGGACTCGGCCGCGTAGCCGCGCGCGGTCAGGAACGGCAGCAGCAGCTCGGCGACGGCCTCGTGATCGAGCTCGCGCAGGTAGTGCGCGTTCAGCCAGTCGAGCTTCTCGGGGTTGAACACCGAGGCGCCCTTGCCCACGCCGCGCAGCTCGAAGTGCTCGATCATCTCCGCGAGGGTGAAGATCTCCTGGTCGCCGTGGGACCATCCGAGCCGCACGAGGTAGTTGCAGAGCGCCTGCGGCAGGTAGCCCTTGTCCCGGTAGGCCGTGACGGACGTCGCGCCGTGACGCTTCGACAGTCGGGCCTTGTCCGAGCCGAGGATCATCGGCACGTGCGCGAACATCGGCACGTCCCAGCCGAGCGCCTGGTAGAGCTGCACCTGCTTCGTCGTATTGTTGAGGTGGTCGTCGCCGCGGATCACGTGCGTCATGCCCATGTCGTGGTCGTCGACCACCACCGCGAGGTTGTAGGTGGGCGTTCCGTCGCTGCGGGCGATGATGAGATCGTCGACGTCCTCGTTCTGGATGACGACGCGTCCCTGGATCTCGTCTTCGATCACCGTCTCGCCTTCGGCCGGCGACTTGAAGCGGATCGCGAACGGGCGGTCCGGGTAGGGGCCCGGGTTGTCGCGCCAGCGTTCGTCGTAGAGCTTCTTGCGCTTCTCGGCCATCGCCTGCTCGCGCATCTCCTTCAGCTCTTCCGGCGTGCAGTAGCAGCGGTAGGCGTTGCCGGTCTCGAGGAGCTTGTCGACGATCTCGCGGTGTCGCTCCTCGCGCGCGCCCTGGTAGACGAGCTCGCCGTCCCAGTCGAGGCCGAGCCAGCGCATCGAGTCGAGGATCGACTGCAGGTACTCGTCGGTCGAGCGCTCCTTGTCGGTGTCCTCGATGCGGAGCATGAACTTCCCGCCGGTGTGGCGAGCGAAGAGATAGTTGAACAGCGCGGTGCGCGCGCCTCCGACGTGGAGGTGCCCGGTCGGGCTCGGCGCGAAGCGACAGACGGTGCTCATGAGTCCCTCTCGAATCGATCGTTCACGCCGGTCAGTCCCGCCTTTCGCAGGTGGACGCGGCGCTCGGGATCTTCGGTGCAAGTTCCGATGCGTCCCACCCAATCGCCGCGGCGGGACAAGGTTTCGATCGCGCGGGCTTCGTCGTCCGGCTTGACGATGACGCAGAACCCGACGCCCATGTTGAAGACGCGGTACATCTCTTCGTCCGACACCTCGCCGTGCTTCTGCAGTAGCTGGAAGATCGGCAGCGGCTCGGGGAACGCGTCGATGTCGAAGCCGACCGGCGCGTCGACGCGGCAGAGGTTCAGCAGCCCGCCGCCCGTGAGGTGCGCCATGCCGCTCGGCTGGATGCCGGCGTCGGCGAGGTCGCGCGTATGACCGACGTAGATGCGGGTCGGCTCGAGGAGCTCCTCGCCGATCGATCGCTCGAGACCGTCCGGCGTGTCGCCGACCGCCCATCCCATCCGCTCGAAGCAGATGTGGCGGGCCAGCGTGAATCCGTTGCTGTGGACGCCGCTCGACCGGATGCCGAGGATGACGTCGCCGGGCTCGATGCCGCCTCCCAGATTCACGCGATCGAGCTCGATCGTCCCGATGGCCATGCCGACGACGTCGAGGCCCGAGTCGGGGCGGACGCCCTTGACCATTTCGCGCAGCTGCGCGAGCTCGCCGCCGGGAATCGAGACGCCGCTCTGACGCGCGCCTTCGTTGAGACCCTTGCCGATCTCTTCGAGGACCTTCCCGTCGAGCTTGGCGACGGCGATGTAGTCGAGGAAGCTGATCGGTCGCGCGCCGACGCACACGAGGTCGTTGACGTTCATCGCGATGCAGTCGATGCCGATCGTGTCGTACTTCTCCATCGCTTCCGCCACGAGGATCTTCGTGCCGACGCCGTCGGCGCACACGGCGAGCCCGAGCTGGTCGGTCAGTCGGATGACGCTCGCGAAGAAGCCGTTGCGGCAGGCCGGACGACCGGCGTCCTCGGGGAACTCGGCCGTCTCGCGAATGAGCGAGAGGAAGGGGGCCATCGCCGTTCCTTCGGATTCGTGGTCGACGCCGACGTCTCGGTAAAGCGTCTCCCCTCGATCGCGCGTCTCGGACGCAGTCATGGAGCCTCCCGGTTCTAGGGGTGGAAGCGTGGAAGGCGAGATTCTATCATTCGCATCCGCTCGCGAGGGGGCGCCGATGAGGGGCCATACCGCGTCTCTGGGAGGGACCACAGCGCGTCTGATGAATCGATCCCGCTCGTTCTATGTCGTGCTCTCCCTGCTCTACACCGGTGGCATCTTCGTGCTGTCCTCGACGAAGATCTCGCTGCCTTCCGCCGCGTTTGACGGCGAGACGCCGAACCTTCTCGGACACGGCTTGATCGTTCTCCTGAACTTCATGCACGTGCCGCTGTTCGGGGGCTTCACGTGGTCGGTCCACAGGGCGGTGGCGACACGCGGAACCGAGTATCTCCCGGGGCCTCGCTGCGTGCTCGCGACGGCGCTTCTCGTTCTGCTGTATTCGCTGCTCGACGAGCTGCACCAGTCGCTCACGCCGGGCCGGATCCCGTCGGCTTTCGACGTCGTCCTGAACGGGATTGGGGCGACGATGGCGCTCGGCATCGTCTACCGTGGCCTGCGGGCATTCCGCGTTCCGGTGATCGTCCTCACGATCGTGGCGCTGGTCGTCATCGAGGTGGGGGACCGCTTCGCCGAAGAGGAGCGCTGGCTCTGGCGAACGGTGCACCAGCGGCTGTTCCCGATCCGGGAGGACGGGCGTCTCTCGACCTTCTCGAGCTTGCGTCGGTGGGGGCCGTTCCCGCCGGACGTGGACGATGTGCTCGTCTCGACGAAGCCGGACCCCGACTCGTCCGGGCAGGCCGCGATCGTGGTGTCCTTCCCGGCCGGAGACGGACGGCGCAACGGGATCCGGTCGAAGTCGATGCCCGTCGACTGGAGCGGACTCGCCGCGGCGGTCGTCGACGTTACGAATCCCACGGATCGCGAGCTGCTTCTGGGCTTCGCGCTGCGGCGATTCGGCGGGCCACGGTGGGATCGCCAGGAGCGGTTGGCGCCCGGCAGGCACCGGATCCGATTTCCGCTCGAAGGGCTCGCCGAGAGTCTCGACGCCACGCGCGTCCGGGCCGTCCATCTCTACCTCGACAACGTCGATCCTGCGCTCGAACTGACCTTCCACGGGCTGTGGGTGGAGCGCCGCTCGGAGCGCGGATCCGCGTTGTAATCCGAGGGGGGCTTTGCCATCATGGCGCGGTGCCGTGCGACGCGCGGTTCCGACACCCTTTCGACGGCTCGCGATCGAGTCGAACGCTCCCAATCGAGGACTCTCCATGAACACCATAGGCACGAGTAGGCTCGTGGGTCTCGCGGCGGTCGGGATCCTGCTTCTCGCCTGGGCCCCTTGTTTCGTCGTCGCATCGGACCGTGTCACGGGACAGCCCTTTGCGACGCGGTCGCCGGTCATCTCGGAGCACGGCATGGTGGCGAGCGCCCATCCGATGGCCTCGCGGATCGGGATCGAGATCCTCGAGCAGGGGGGCAACGCGATCGACGCGGCGATCGCCGTCAACGCCGCGCTCGGCTTCATGGAGCCGACCGGTTGCGGCGTCGGCGGCGACCTGTTCGCCCTCGTCTACAGCGCGGCGGAGGAGAAGATCTACGGTCTGAACGCCAGCGGCCGCTCGCCGCGATCGCTCACGTACGAGCAGATGAAGAGCGATCTCGCGGCGCTCGGCAAGAAGCAGATCCCGCTGTTCCACGGGCTCGGCGTGAGCGTTCCGGGGACGGTGAGCGGCTGGGTGGCGCTGCGGGCTTCGTTCGGCACGATGCCGATGGACGAGATCCTCGCGCCGGCGATTCGCGCCGCCGAGCAAGGCGTGCCGCTGCCGCAGGTCATCGCCTACTACTTCGGTCGATCGAAGAGCCGGTACGAGCACCTTCCGGAGTGGATCGCGCTCTACGGCGACAAGGACGGCAACCTTCCGGGCGAAGGTGACATCTTCCGCAATCCGCTCCTCGCGAACACCTACCGGCGAATCGCGAAGGAAGGAGCCAAGGGTTTCTACGAGGGACCGGTCGCCGCGGCCATCGAGGCGATCGTCAAGAAGCACGGCGGATACATCACGGCGCAGGATCTCGCGGAGCACCGTGCGGAGTTCGTCGATCCGGTCGGCGTCGACTATCGCGGTCACACGCTGTGGGAGCTCCCCCCGAACGGACAGGGCATCGCGGCGCTGCAGATGCTGCGGATCCTCGAGCCGTACGACCTCGCGTCGATGGGGCACAACTCGGCGGAGGCGCTCCATCTGCTCGTCGAGGCCAAGAAGCTCGCGTTCGAGGATCGGGCACGCTACTACGCGGATCCGGCGTTCGCCGACGTCGACGTGAAGCGACTCGTGTCGCGCGAGTACGCGGCCGAGCGTCGGAAGCTGATCGACCCGAAGAAGGCGCAGGCTTCCTACGCGCCGGGTGAGGGCGTGCTCGAGCACGGCGACACGACGTACCTCTGCGTGGTCGACAAGCACCGCAACATGGTGAGCCTGATCCAGAGCAACTACACGGGCTTCGGATCGGGACTCGTTCCGGAAGGCACCGGCTTCACGCTGCAGAACCGCGGAAACCTGTTCAGCATGGAGGAAGGGCACCCGAACGTGTACGCGCCGGGAAAGCGTCCCTTCCACACCATCATCCCGGCGATGGTCTCGGGGCCGGACGGACGCCCGTGCTTCGCGTACGGTGTGATGGGCGGTGCGATGCAGCCGCAGGGACACGTGCAGGTGCTGGTGAACCTCATCGACTTCGGGATGAACGTGCAGGAGGCCGGTGACGCGGCGCGCTTCCGACACGGCGGGTCGTCGCAGCCGACCGACGAACGAATGACCGACGGCGGTGTGCTGTACCTCGAGAGCGGCGTCTCGCCGGACGTGGCGGCGGCGCTCGGGAAGCTCGGCCACAAGGTCGCGGAGACCAATGGCGGCTACGGCGGCTATCAGGGCATCTGGGTCGACTGGAAACGCGGCGTCCTCCTCGGAGGCAGCGAGTCCCGCAAGGACGGAATGGCGCTCGGCTACTGATGGAGAGCGCGGACGTCCTGGTTCTCGGATGCGGTGGCATGGGCACCGCCGCTTGCTACGAGCTCGCCCGACGCGGGGTCTCCGTGATCGGGATCGAGCGCTTCGCCATCGGCCACGATCGGGGCAGTTCGCACGGTGAGACCCGGATCATCCGTACGGCCTACTTCGAGCATCCCGACTACGTTCCGCTCTTGCGCAGCAGCTTCGAGGCATGGGCGGCGCTCGGGGATCGGATCGGGGAGACGCTCGTCCACGCGAACGGGCTGCTGCTCGGCGGCCCATCGGACAGTCCGATCCTCGCCGGCGTCCGTCGTGCGGCCGAGGAGCACGACCTCGCCTTCGAGCATCTCGACGCTTCGGCGGTGCACGAGCGTTTTCCGGTCTTCCGGATGCCCGGGGACCACGAGGCGATCTTCGAGCCCGGTGGCGGCTACCTCGAGGTCGAGCACTGCGTCCGGACGTACGCGCGCGTCGCCCGTGAGGAGGGCGCCCGCATCGTGGAGGGGGAAGTGGCGCTGCGCCTCTCGGCGGTCGGCGACGGGGTCGAGCTCGAGACGGATCGCGGACGCTATCGCGCGGGGCGCGCGATCGTGACGGCGGGGGCATGGAGCGCAGGACTGTTCCCCGATCTCTTCGACGGGACGCGCGGCCCCCGGCTCCAGGTCCTGCGCAAGACGCTCTACTGGCACGCCGCGCCCTCCGACCACCGTCCCGAAGACGGGATGCCGTGTTTCTTCTTCGATACCCCCCAGGGCTGCTTCTACGGGTTCCCGGCGGTGGGGCCGAGCGGCGTGAAGGCCGGAAACCACTCGGGCGGCGATCCGATCGAGGATCCGACCGGCGTGAGGCGCGAGGTCGGCGAGGACGAGGGGGCGGACGTCGGGGCGTTCGTCTCGGACTACCTGCCCCGCGTGAAGCCGGAGCGGACCCGGGCCGCCGTCTGCATGTACACGATGACCCCGGACGAGCACTTCGTCCTCGATCGCCATCCCGAGCACCCCGCGATCGTCGTGGCCGCGGGCTTCTCGGGGCACGGCTTCAAGTTCGCCCCCGTCATGGGCGAGATTCTGGCCGATCTGGCCCTGGAAGGCCATACCGGGCACCCGATCGGTTTCTTGAAATGGCGTGCCTCTTGATCTACCCTTTCGGCTCTTCAAGCCTGCCGCAAAGCGGTAGATCCAAAGATTCCAAACCTGCGAAAGGGAACACGATGACCACTCTCGATCGCCTTGCATCGCTGCTGTTGATCCTCGCCGTCGGCTTCCTCGGAGCCGCCTGTACCGCCGAGCCCGGCACGGGTGGCGATACGTCCGGCGCCGCGTCCGACCCGTCGGGCGACAGCGGATCGGGAGGCGACTCGGACGGTGCCAAGAAGTCGGTCGAACCGGCGCAGAAGGGCGATGCGGCCCTCGACGGTATCCGCGCCCAGGTCGAGGCCGCGGGAGTCGACAAGAGCAACGCGCGCTGGAAGTCGTCGCTCACGAAGCCCGAAGTGGTGCAGTTCTCGAACGATCGCAACTACTTCTGGAACCTCTCGACGAACGTCGGCGACATCAAGATCCGCCTCATGCCGGATGTCGCGCCGGTGCACGTCACGAGCACGATGTACCTGACGGAGCTCGGCTTCTACGACGACATCACCTTCCACCGGGTGATCCCGAGCTTCATGGCGCAGGGCGGCTGCCCGGACGGCAACGGTCGTGGCGGCCCCGGCTACAAGTACGCGGGCGAGTTCGACCCGACCGTCGTGCACGATCGACCGGGCCTCCTCAGCATGGCCAACGCCGGCCCGAACACGGACGGTAGCCAGTTCTTCCTCACGTTTCGTCCGACGCCGCACCTCAACGGCAAGCACACGATCTTCGGTGAGGTGGTCGAGGGGATGTCGACGGTCAACGCGCTCGAAGCCCAGGGCACGGGCGGACGCGGTGTTCCGAAGTCGCGACTCGTGATCGAGAAGGCGACGATCAGCGTCGAGTAGGGCCGCTTCGAGCTGGCTCGACTTGACGGACGGGCGCGTCGGTCTGCGACGCGCCCGGAAGGACCCGCTTACTCGACCGACAGCTCGAGGCTCTCGAGCTCGAGCGGCAGATCGCTATCCGCATCGCGAAGGATGTGCATGCGGAACCGGACATGGCGCTGTCCGTCGATCTGCGAAAGCCGCCGCTGAAGACCCGTCGTCGCGCCGAGCTCGCGGCCGTCGACGGTGGCGTGATCCGTCCCTTCGTACTCGATCAGGACGAAGTCCTCGGCGTGCGGCAGGCTCGCGTGCACGAGGCTGCCGCGCACGCGCGCTCCCCCGAGGTCGACGAATCGGTTCCATTCGATGAAGCGGTCCCCGGTGACGATCCCGAATCGAACGTCGTCGACGACGCTTTCGCCGCGCCCGAACGATTCGCTCGCCGGTCCGCTCACGCGCACGACACGCCCGTCACCTTCGATCCCCGCGGCATCCAGCGAATCGCTCGCGCCGAAGTGCAGGATCTCGACGATGAGGTTGCGCTCGCCGTCGTACGAGAAGGGCCGCTTCAGCGACACGGGGAAGAAGTCGTTGGCGCTTGCCGCCGGGACGAGAACGAACGGGTAGGCCTCGGTGTGCACCTGGCGACCGGGCCGGTTGACGGCGAACACGTCGTCGAGCTCTTCGCGGTCGGTATGCCAGAGGCGAATCTCGAGCTGGCTCAGGACGACATCGTTTTCCGGCGAGCCTTCGAGCTCGAAGTACAGCCGATGGACTTCACCGGCGTCGCCGATCTGCTCCGGCCGGAACAGCATCTGGATGCGTCGCGAAACCCCCTCCGGCCAGGTCGCCGATTCGACCGAGCTCGGGACGGGGGGAAGGGTCGTCGTTTCGGCGCGGACCGCGGCGCCGGCCGCGTTGAGGCGGACGCCGGGGGCGCGGTACACGTCGCCGGCGTGCGACGTCAGATCAAAGACGAGGCGATCCCCCGGCAGCTCCGAGCGGAGCTCGTACGCGACGTCGCGCGATCCCGCGAGCGCGTTGCCCGCGAGGTCGGTGATCTCGTGCGAGGCGCGCAGCGTGTAGATCCCGGTGAGGAGCGTCTCGTACTCGGGCACGAACACGATCTCATCGAGGCGCTTGCTGCGGAACTCGAAGCGGCCCGGCACGAGGTGTCCGGTGGGGTCCACGACCTCGAACGGCGGCCCGGCGTCGGTACGCGGATCGATCGCCTCGGAGAACGAGACGGTGATCTCGCCGATCGAGCCGATCGCGCGGATCGGCGCGCCGCCGCGGATCGTCGGGGGCGTCAGGTCGGGAACGTAGTCCGACGTGGTCCGGAACGAGCGAACGTACGGACCGTTCGGCACCACGCGCTCGTCGCGAAGCGGCCGCACGGAGTGGAAGCGCGGGTAGCCGGTCACGTGAACGCGGTAGTCGGTGTTCGGCCGGAGGCCGGTCGGATGCTGCTGGTAGATGGTGGCCGCCGGGCCCGAGACGTCGAAGTCGAGCGGGATGGCGTCCTGGAAGTCGGGCCCCGGAAGCAGCTGAATCGAGAGGTCGTCGACCGTCAGCGGGTCGATGTCCTCGGAGAAGAGCACCTCGATGGGTTGATTTCGGGCCACATCGGCGCGGCCGTCGACCGCGGTTCCCAGGACCTCGAAGGTCGGGGTTGCGGTGGCGGACTCGGATTCCGGAAGGCATCCGGGAAGCGCGAGGGCCAGGAGGCCCAGGAAGGCGCACAGGAGCGGGCGACGAAGCATGTTCCGGGTCCTTGCAAAGGGTCGTATGCTGTCGGATATCGACAGGGCGGGGTGGATGGAATCCTCTCCGTCCCCTCGAGTGTAAAGCATATAGCATT
Source organism: uncultured Planctomycetota bacterium (assembly GCA_964597885.1). Classification (GTDB taxonomy): domain Bacteria; phylum Planctomycetota; class JACOTG01; order JACOTG01; family JAUIME01; genus CAZQZX01. Next base: position 6,968 of record CAZQZX010000128.1, on the reverse strand, counting down.
CAGTACGGCCGTTTTTCCGATTCTGTTGAGCGAATTCCGCACATCGTGAATCGAGGCCTAACCGATTTTCGCTCAAGATCTTGCTGCTCAACGTGGATTCCTCCCGACACAGGCGGCCGACGTGAAAATTCCTGCAAGGCGCGGACCCTTTCGGTCGTCCTATTCCGCGTGGCGAGAGCCGAGATCGTTCGAACCGTTGGAGCTCGAGAATCCCATGAAACCTGCAACCCGCGTCCTTGCGGCGCTTCTCCTCGCTGTGCTCGCTGTCGGCTGCGCGTCGACCGAGACGACGACCTCAGAAGAGCGGATCATCCCGAAGGAGCCGGGGGAAAGGGACTTACGGCTCTACCGGGAGGGTGACGAGAACCGGCTCTTCATCGAGCTGAACTCGCTGATGACCCGCTGGGAAGAGGCCGCGCTGAAGCACGACGAGGTGGTTCTCGTCGGCATCCGCGAGCAGATCGAGCGCTACGTTCTCGCGAACTTCGCGCTGGTCCGGGACGCCCTTCGTTCGGAGAACGAGCGCTTCCGCATGGTGGCGGCCGGGACGGTCGGCTTCGGGAAGCGCAAGGAGGTCATCCCGACCCTGATGGAGCTTCTCACCGAGGAGGACGAGTACCTCCTCAGCAACGCGCTGCTGTCGCTCGGGGAGCTCTCGCCGCTCAACCACCGGCTCGGACGCGTCTCCGCGCTTCTCGAGCACGAATCGATCTCCGTGCGATCCAATGCGGTGCGCGTCATGGCGCGGAATCTCGAGGAAGAGGACCAGGCCACGTACTTCGGGGCCATCCAGCATGCCCTCGACGATGAGGACGGTGTGGTCCGCCTCCAGGCCATCGGCGCCATGATGCGTCTAGGCGGGCCGGGGGCCGTCCGAGAGATCGCCAAGCGCACGAAGGATCCCTACAAGCGGGTCCGTATCCGGGCCGCGCTCGCCCTCGGCGAAATGGGCGACGTCGCCGGAAACGCCGTCCCGGATCTGATCGCGGTCCTCGATAATCAGGACCTCGACGAGCGTCAGGCCGCGGCGTCATCGCTCGCGCGCATCACCGGGCAGGACTTCGACCTGGACGCGCCGGCCTGGACCCGCTACTGGGAGACGAGCTCGGATCGGGGCGGCTCGGCCGTGCCGAATTGAGAGACATCGGTTGACCGCCGTTCTAACTCCTTCTATAGTCGAATCCTATTGGGGCTGTAAGGCTAGATAGGAGAGGACTTGACGTCCGGAACTCGGGACGCGGAAGGCTGGCGCACGCAGGGGTGCAAGGCGCCGGCGGCCGCATCGACGCCCGATCGACGGAGGAAGGAGCGGATTGGGCACGCTCGGCTGGATTCTCGTGGGGGTGGGGATCCTGGTCGCGAACGGGCTTTTCTGGATTCTCCTGTATCAGCGTGAGGTCGGAGCGCTCATCCGGCGCATCTCCCGTCTCGAGCATCGGCTCGTGAACCAGGGGGGCGCGCTTCCGCTGACCGACGAATCGCGATTCGGGGCTGAGGTCCGCGAGCGGTAAGGTCCCTTGGCCGGTCGGTTCCCGAGGCGGGGATCGACAGGGCTCCCAGACGACGTGAGCACCAAGGCGCAGCGGCGATCGGCCGATCAGAGCGTTTCGGTCGGGTCGACGTCGAGCGTCAGCGTCACGTCCCGCACACCCTTCATCGCCTCCCGTACAGCCTTCGCGTGGGGCTCGAAGCCCTCGTGCGTCTCGGCCTTCGCGAGCAGGTGGAAGCGATGCTTGCCGTCCAGGTAGGCGAGCGGCGCCGGCGTCGGGCCGAGCAGATCGGCCGGGCGCATCGCATCCATGAGCGCCGCACGTACGTCCCCCGCGATTCTAGCGACGCGCTGCTCGTCTTTTCCCTGCAGCAGGATCCGCATCAGCCGCGCATACGGCGGATACCGCAGCTCGCGTCGCATCGGCAGCTCGTCCTGCGCGAATCCCTCGTAGTCGTGCCGCGCCGCGCGTCGGATGCACGCGTGATCCGGGTTGTAGGTCTGCACGATCACGAGCCCGCCTTTGCGGCTGCGACCGGCGCGACCGGCAACCTGCGTCACGAGCTGGAACGTTCGTTCCGAGGCGCGGAAGTCCGGCAGGTTCAGCGTGATGTCGGGCGACACGATGCCGACGAGCGTGACGTCGGGGAAGTCGAGCCCCTTGGCGATCATCTGCGTGCCGACGAGGATGTCGATCTGCCCGTCGCGGAATCGCCCGAGCGTCTCGTCCACGCTGCCTCGCGCGCGCGTCGTGTCGCTGTCCATCCGCGCGACCCGCGCGTTCGGGAAGCGATCGCGGACTTCCTCTTCGATGCGCTCGGTTCCCGCTCCCAGGTAGCGAAGGCTCGTCCCCTTGCAAGCAGGGCAGCGCGTCGGGGGCGGAATCTCGAAGCCGCAGTAGTGACAGGAAGCGCGGCGACGGGCCCGGTGATACGTGAGGGTGATCTCGCACCGCTCGCATCGAACGACGTGGCCGCATCGCGTGCAGCAGAGGAACGTCGAGTGTCCGCGACGATTGAGGAACAGGAGGATCTGGTCCTTCTGCTCGAGCACCTGGGTCATCGCGTTGCGTAGCCGCCGACCGATCAGGCCGGGAGGGCCGTGCGTGCGCGGCTCGGACGTACGGTCGACGATCTCCACGGGCGGCATCGGCAGATCGTCGATGCGATTCGGCATGCGCAGGAGGCCGTACTCGCCGCGATCCGCGCGCAGGTAGGTCTCGAGTGCGGGCGTGGCCGTGCCGAGCACGACGGGGACCCGCTGCAAGCGTCCGCGCTCGACCGCGACCTCGCGCGCGTGGTAGCGCGGCGTGCTGTTCTGCTTGAAGCTCGTCTCGTGCTCTTCGTCGATGACGATGAGGCCGAGCGCCGGGGTCGGGGCGAACACCGCCGAGCGCGCGCCGATCACGACCTGCGCATTCCCGTCGCGAATCTCCTCCCAGTAGCCGCGGCGCTCCGCATCGGTGAGGTGGCTGTGCAGCACGGCCACGCGCTCGAAGCGCGCTCGGAATCGGGCGACGGTCTGGGGCGTCAGGGAAATCTCGGGGACGAGGACGATCGCCTGGCGTCCGCGATCGACGGCGTCGCGGATGGCGCGCAGGTAAACCTCGGTCTTTCCGCTGCCGGTGACTCCGTGGAGCAGGAACGTGCGCGGGTCGCCGGCCCGCATCGCGGGGACGAGCGCGTCGAGCGCGGCCTGCTGGGTGGGGTCGAGCGTCACCGGTGGAGGGGCGGGCGTCCGACCCGAGGTCTCCGCGAGGTGGACGCGGCGCACCGGCCGCTTCTCGAGCGCGACCAGGCCTGCGCGCTCGAGCGTGCGAACGGGCGAGTCCGAGCACCCGATGCGCCGTCTCAGCTCCGCGAGCTCGATGCCTTCGGGGCAGCCGAGGAGCGCCTCGAGAATGAGGGCGCGCGAAGCCGCGGCGCCCGAGAAGCCCGCTCTCGCTTCCTCGATCTCCGCGGCGGGCCGGGCCGTGCGAACGAACGTGGTGGTGCGTGTCTTCTGGCCTCGGCGGACGCTCGGGGGCAGGACCGCCGACAGCGCCTCGCCGAGCGAGCAGGCGTATCGTTCGGCGATCCACCGGGCCAGGGCGAGCAGCGCGTCGGTCAACAGCGGCGCATCGTCCACGATACCCTTCACGTCGCGCACGCGCGGGTGGGCGACGTCGGTCGAGAAGCGGACGCAGAAGCCGGTCGCCACGCGGTTGCGGAACGGCACCTGCACCCGAGCGCCGAGCGCGAGCTGGCCGCGCAGGCCGTCGGGCACGCGGTACTGGAATTCGCGATCGACGGGCAGGTTGAGCGCGACGTCGACGTACTCGATCGGCTCGGACGACTCCGGGGGTTTCGAGCCCGAGGGCTCTTCGAGTCGGTCGAAGAGGCTCATCCGATCGACTTGGGCTCGCCGGCTCGCAGCGTCATGACGATGAGATCCTCCCGGAGCGGTGCATCGCCTCGGTAGCGCTCGAGGGCGCCGCCGAGCAGATTCATGAACGCGCTCGTGTTCTTTGGCGCGACGCGGGTGACGAGGGCCTGCCAGGACTCGGCGCCGAGCGCATCGCCCTTGGGGTTCTCGAGTCGGATGGGCGCTCCCGTGGCGAGCACGATCCGGTCGCCGATCTCGAGCTCGAGCTCGGTCACGCGGAGCGAGCGATCGAACACGGGGCCCTTGTCGAAGCCGAGCGCGATGCCATCGGGCACGATCGTCTCCGTCTGCTGATCGGACGCACGGAACAGGAGCAGGGATACACTTCCCGCACCGCAAATTTCCATCTTCCGACTCTCGGGCTCGAGCACCGCGAAGAGGGCGGAGACGTACATGCCCTTGCGGATGTCTCGCGAGAGCGCGGCGTTCACGCGCTGCAGCAGCGCCTTCGGATCGTGGCCGCGCTCGCACTCGGACCGCAGGAGGCTGCGCGCCATGACGACCGTCATCGCGGCGGGCACTCCCTCGCCGGATCCTTCCGCCACCAGAAGCCCGAGCCGGCCGTCGGGCAGCTCGAGGACGTCGTAGTAGGTCCCGCTGACGTCGCCCGTGGCGTGGTGCAGCACATCGAGCTCGTAGCCGGGGACGATCGGGATGCTATCGGGGATGAGCTTGCTCTGCACCTCGGACGCGACCGCGACTTCGTGCTGCAGCGCACGGTGCTCGGTCCGTTCGGTGCGCGCGTCGGCGAGGCTTCGCACCATCTTGTCGAACGTCCGCGCGAGCAGGCCGATCTCGTCCGTCGACCGCGCGATCGTGCGGTGGTTGAAGTTCCCCTTGGCGACGACCTCGATGTCGTGCACGAGGCTCGTGAGCGGCGCGGTCATGTGGCGCGTCAATGCGAACGAGACGGCGGCTCCCGTCGCGATGAAGGTCAGCGTGCAGAGCAGGATCTTCACGAGGAGCTGCCCGAGCCGCTTCTGGATCTCGCGCTCGGACAGGAAGACGTACGCGCGATGCGTGATCCGACCGCCGGCGTCGACGATGGGGTAGGAGTACGAGCGCGCGCCGCCCCCGTCGAGGAAGCGCCCTTCGACGATCTGCGCGTCGCGATCGAGAGTCCCGTCGGCCGTCACGAAGCCTCGCGTCCCGGAGGTTGCCCGGAAGGTCGAGGCCTTCTGGATGGCCTTGGCGATCGTGCGCTTATCGCCGCCGACCTCGTTGATGAATGCGTCGGCGATCACCGAGGACGGACCGTCTTTGCCATGGCGAAGCAGGCGCGCGATGCGCCCGCCATTCCGGGCTTCGATCGCCTGGTCGGCTCGTGCCGCCGCGGCGCGCTGTTCGTCGGCGCCCGGCGTCGGCTTGCGTTCGGCCGATCGATCGACCGGCTCGACGCGGATGCCGTAGTCGTGGGTCAGGAAGGCGCCGTAGCTCTTGAAGTCCGAGCGTACGCGCCGCGCAGCTTCGCGTAGCGTTCCGTGCCGTGAGCTCCACCAGTCGACTTCGAGAAGAGCGAGCGAGCGGGCGAGGTTGACGCCGTGCACGTCGATCTCGCGGTTGAGCGCGCTGCGGCTCGTCGAATAGGTGACGAAGCCGAAGACCAGCATGAGCACCGAGATCGTGATCGACGTGACGAGAGAGGATTTGACCGCGAGCGACATCCCGGCGACGCGAGCGTGGTGGACGACGAGCTCGTCGGAATCGGAAGTGGTGGGGCGCCGGCGCTGCGGACTCGGCTTACCGGTGTCGCTTGCCCCGCTTCCCTTGCTGGCCCCGCGTTCCTTGATGACCCCGTCCCTCCTCTGGCGTCGCTCGCGCGAAGCGACCGATTCCTACGCGACCGGCGTGCGTGCCCCCTTGGTGTCGAAGCGCTTCGTCTCGAAACCTCTATAAGACAAGGGGTAGTAGGCGAAGGATGGCGTTAGTATACAGGCCCGCGAGGACGTCATCCAAGAAAATACCCCAGCCGCCGGCGACCTTCTCGACCTGGCGGACCGGCGGGGGCTTGAGGATATCGAACACGCGGAACAGGACGAACGCCAGGATGAAGTCGGCCACATCCGGCTTGGCGAGGAAGGCGACCGATACCATCATGCCGACGACTTCGTCGAGCACCACCGGCGCGGGATCCGGTCGGCCGAAGAGCTTCTCGGCGTCGTTCGCCATCAGGCTCCCGACGACGAGGAGGACCAGCGCCCCGATCGCGACCACCGGGACGAAGACGCCCGCGGGGATCAGGAAGAGGCACAGGACGGCGGCTGCGGATCCCCACGTTCCCGAGGCGAACGGGATCCAGCCGACCCCGCCGAACGTCAGGGTGAGCTCAGAGATCTTTCGCATCGCGGAACACGGTAAGGGCCGACTGGAAGTACGACGCGCCGGAAGCGAGCGTCGCGATGAGTGTGCCCCACATGAACAGTGACACGATCATTCGAGAAGCATCGGAGTCCGCGAGGAACCCGATGTGGAAGAGTGTGTAGCACACCATGAAGCACTGGAGGACCATCTTCAGCTTGCCGAAGATCCGCGCTCCGAAGCCCGACCCCGAGCCCTCGATGAAGCCGCGCAAGCCGGTCATGAGGAACTCGCGAACGAGAATCAGCGCGACCATCCACGCCGGAACGAGATCCGCGGTCGACGGGATGGAGACGAAGAACACGAGCATCCCCGAGATGATGATCTTGTCCATCAGGGGATCGGCGACGCGGCCGAACGCCGTCGCGAGGTTCTGCTTTCTCGCGATGTAGCCGTCGACGGCGTCGGTGATGGCGGCGATCACGAAGAGGACGAGCGCGATCACCGAGAGCAGCGGGAGCGAGCTGTCATCGGCCGCGATCTCGAGGCGCCGGATCCACTCGAGCAGTCCGAAGATCACGACCGCGAAGGCCAGCCGGCTCAGGGTCAGCTTGTTCGGGAGATTCATGCGCGGGGAGCTCCGTTCGTCGGCGAAGAAACGCCGCGGGAGCCATCCGTGTCGTCGTCGACCAGAGTGGCGTGAAGGTCGTCGCCGTCGGCGCCATGGACACGGGCCCGGACGATCTGGCCCGCGGTC
>CAZQZX010000127.1:0-19821 GCA_964597885.1 uncultured Planctomycetota bacterium | reverse complement strand
CGCTGGGGGGCTGGCGCTCGGGCCCGCCGCCCGGCGCGACCGTCCGACCACCGAGATCGCCGATGATCTGCGACGCCGGCTCTCGGGGGCGATTCCGGGGATGACGATCCGCACGCGCGCCCCGCAAGGGCAGTTCCTGCTCGAGCGGCTTCTCGGCGGGGAAGAGGGGCTGAAGGTCGAGATCCGCGGCTTCGAGCTCGAGACGCTCGATGCGCTTGCCGACCGTGTGGCCGAGGAGCTCGCCGATGTCCCCGGCATCACGGATGTCGAGACGAGTCGCAAGGCGGGCATCCCGCAGGAGTCGATCCGCGTGGTGCGTGACAAGGCGGCGGACGTCGGACTGAGCGTGCGCGATGTCGCGCGGGCGCTCGAAACGGCGGTGGCCGGCACGCGGGCCGGCGAGTTCCGCACGAGAGGGAACTCTTACCGCATCCTCGTGCAGCTCGAAGACGCGGAGAAGCTCGAGCTCGACGAGATCCTCGACCTGACGCTACGCACGCCGATGGGCGAGCAGGTGGCGCTCCGCAACGTCGTCACCACCGAGTTCGGACGGGGGCCGATCCTGATCGACCGCAAGGATCAGCAGCGCACCGTCACCGTCGACGCGAACGTCGCGGGGCGCGATCTCGGTTCTGTAGCGGCCGACGTCGCGGATCGTCTCGAGCGCATCCCGCGGCCGGTCGGATACGACCTTCTCGTCGCAGGGGCGTTCGAGGAGCAGCAGCGCTCGTTCCGCGAGCTCATCCTCTCGATGGGGCTCGCGCTCGTGCTCGTCTACATGGTGCTCGCGAGCCAGTACGAGTCCTTCCGGGATCCGTTCGTCGTGATGCTCTCGGTGCCGGTGTCCGCGGTCGGGGTTCTGCTGACGCTCTTCCTCACCGAAACCACGCTGAACGTACAGTCGTACATCGGCTGCATCATGCTCGGCGGCATCGTCGTCAACAACGCGATCCTGCTCGTCGCGAATCGTCTCGGGCGGGAAGGGCTCACCGTCGCCGAGGCGATTGCCGAGGCGGGGCGCCGTCGGCTGCGGCCGATCCTGATGACGACGCTCACGACCATCCTCGGGCTCATGCCGCTCGCCCTCGGGATCGGCGAGGGTGCCGACGCGCAGGCTCCGCTCGCGCGCGCCGTGGTCGGTGGTCTCGCCGCGTCGACCGCGATCACACTCGTGCTGATCCCGGCCGTCTACTCGCTCCTCCGGCCGAAGCGGCCGCAAGCGGTGTCGCCTCGCGAGACGCCCGAGCTGGTGGAGACCGGCGTCTAATGAACGAGAGCCGCGGAAACCGGCGCGGTCCGGCCTCCACGGCTCTCGGGTACCACTGAGGGCAATCGACTAGCGTCGGTTGACGAATCCGGAGAAGTCGACGGGGGTCGTCTTGTCCGTCGGGTTCGTGACCTCGACCACGGTGGAACCGTCTGCGAGGAAGAGCGTCATCGTGACTTCGTCATCGGCCTGCAGGTCCGGGATCTCGGCGAGCGGATCCGGGAGGCCCGTCATGCAATCGATCGTGAAGCCTTCGGACCGAGTGTCGCGGCCGTCGCGAGCGCGGATACGACCATCGAACACGGCGATGTTGCCGCCGCCGAAGTCGCCTTCCTCGTCGACCTCGATGAGGCTGAACTCGATCGAGCCTTCGAAGATGCAGTCGGATTCACGGGTGATGGTGAGCGAGCCGAACGCGCTTTCGAGCTCTTCTTCCGTGGCGTTCGCCACCGCGTCGACGGCGACGATGAATGCAGCGCGGAAGCGGCCGCGCTCGCCGCGGTCGCGGCTTCGAAGGCCGGCGGCCGCCTGCGAGATCGGGTCGGGCTCTTCTTCGCCCTTCGGGGGATCCTCTTCGCCCTTGGGGGGTTCCACTTCGATGGGCAGGTCGAATCGAACCTGGTGACGGATGTCCTGGCCGGCTTCGATCGTGTCCGCGGCCTGCGACAGGAACATCGCGCCGAGAACCACGACGAGCGTCGTGAGAATTGCGAGTCGCTTCAAGGTAACCTCCTCAAACCTGATCCACTGTCCTAGTTGGAAACTCCAAGCCAAAACCAATCCCAGGACTCGCATGGACCGGAGAGGAAAGCTCCGCGTGCTTTCGGACTCCGTTGTTCTCGAATGAGCGGACGCGGTCTTGCGGGTGGCCACGGCGCCAGTGTCGCGAGCGCCCCCCGGTGCAGGCCGCTGTGTGTCTGCCCCATCCTTCGAGGCGGACCGTAATCGATCGAGTAGGTCTATGGCTAGCCCAAAAAGGGCGACGAAAGACTTCGAGTGGATGGGCTCCCCGGGGCCCGGGGGGATTCCCCCATGCGCGGAAAGGGAATCAGCCGTCGTCCTCGGCCGCGACGTCGACGATCGATTCGATCTGTGCGATGCGGCGATAGTCCTCGATGTCGAGGATTACGGAATGGGTCAGGGAGCCGGCGTTGAACGCGATCTTCGATTGCTCGAAGACCGAACGGTCGACGTGAAGCGGTAGCGGCAGGATCGGCTCCCCGAACGGGGGGACGCTTCCCGGCACCAGGCCGCCGGTCGCCTCGGCGAGCTCCTCGCGCGTCGCGAACCGGATCTTCTTGTTGCCCAGATCCTGGCGCAGCCGCTTCGAATCGAGGCGCTTGGCCGCGCTCAGGACGACGAGCCGGAGCGTGTCGCCGATTTTGACGACGATGGCTTTTCCTCCTACGGCGAGCGATTCACCGCGCGCGCGGGCCGAGTCTTCGGAGGTCGGCGTGGGCTCGTGCTCGACGTGACGGAACTCGATCTCGTTCGATCTCAGGAGCTCGAGAATTCGGTCGAGTACAGGAATGGAATCCGGCATGGCTTGAACGTGCGCCGACGGCGGCTTGGCTTCACCCGAGCGAGATAGAGAAGGCCGCCCCGCGCGATCGCGGGGCGGCCTTCGTACTGCTTTCTCGCCTTCTTGACCCTTCTCGTGGTCAATCTTTACATCGGACCGGCGCCTATCCTAACCCGGACCAGGTCGATCAGGCGCCGTATTTCTTGATCGCGGCGTCGAGCTTCGGCAGCAGGAGCAGGATGAAGACGGATACCGCCGCCGCAATTCCCGACAGGAGCAGGAAGAACGTCGTCGGAGCCATCTGCGACTGCAGGCCGCCGAAGAAGCCGGAGAAGTTGTTACCGAAGGCCGTCGCGAGGAACCAGCCTCCCATCGTCAGGCCGACGAGGCGTCGCGGCGACAGCTTCGTCACCAGCGATAGCGCCATCGGCGACAGACACAGCTCGCCCGCGGTGATGACCGCGTAGAACCCGACAAGCCAGAAGTACGTCACCTTGTGATGACCGTCGCCGGACACCATGGCCGCGAGCACCATCACCAGGAGAGACGCGGTCGTGAGGCCCAGACCCGCGAACATCTTGCGCGCGGTGCTGAAGTCGACGCCTCGCCGATCGAGCCACCCGAACAGGAAGATGACGAGTGGGGTGAACGCGACGACGAACAGGGCATTGAGCGACTGGAAGAGCTCCGAGTTCGCGATCTGCATGTATTCGCCCGGGGGCAGCTCTTCGGGTGGCTTGCCGTGCTTTTTCTCGTACGCCTCGTAGAGATCGTCGAAAGTGGCCTGGTGCACCACGAACTGGGGCACCTTCGCTCCATCGACATCGCGCAGGAACACGACTCGCTTCTGGGGCACCGCACCTTCCGGCGTGGTGACCGTGCGCGTCGTGACGCCGTGCGAGTCGGTCGAGGTCTCGATACTGACCTCGGCGTAGATGCCGACACTTCGCGCGTCCCAACCTTCCTCGGGCTTGGCGCCTTCGGCGGACAGGTCGAACACGCTCACGCCTTCCCCGAGCGCGCCCTCGATGGTGGCGAGGGACTCGGGATTCATGCGCTTTTGCCCGTACATGCTCGCGATGTCCTCGGACGGCACGACGAGCAGCGATTGGCGGTTCGGCCGTGGGTCGTCGGGGCTCGCGTTCTGGTAGTACTCGGGGAACGCGTTCTCGGTGAGCTCGAGCACCTCGGGAATCCACCGGACGACGCCGGGAATCGAGGCGAGCGAGCGGTCCGTGTTGAACTTGGCCCAGCTGGTCATGGCGCTGCCGTTGAGGTGGAGCACCATGAAGAACGTTCCACCCGCGACATAGATCGGGAGCAGCGCGAGCAAGCCCGGCTTCTCTTCCGACTTCGCATTCAGCCCGAGCCGCACGAAGAAGATGACGATCGGAACCATACCGGCGAGGAATCCGCACACCGCGGGGCGGAGCGGAATCGACGCGGGAAGCATCGTCCCGGCAAAGTAGCCGATGATGCCGAACAGGAACGCCGGGCCGAGGATGGTACTCAGCATCCGGGCGATGCTCATGTCGTCCGGGTTCCGTTCCGGCGGCCGGTCGGCACGCGCCAGGATCTTCCAGCTGAGCAGCAGGATCAGGACGCCGATCGCCATACCGACCGAGGCGCCCAGGAACACCGCCGACCAACCGAAGTTGTTGCGGAGGTTCGCCGCCAGGTAGTTGGCGAAGAACGCACCGATGTTGATGCCCATGTAGAAGATGTTGAAGCCGGCGTCGCGTTGCTTGTCGCCGGGTTCGTACAGGTTGCCGACCATCACCGAGATATTCGGCTTGAAGAAGCCGTTACCGATGCACAGGCACACGAGCCCGCTGACGAACGGCACGCGCCCGTAGATACTCATCAGGAAGTATCCGAGCACGAAGAAGACCCCGCCCACGAACACCGCCTTGCGATACCCGATGAACCGGTCGGCGATCAGACCGCCGAGGTAGGGTGTGAAGTAGACGAACGCGAGGTAGAGGCCGTAGATCTCGTTGCCGACCACCTGCGAGAGTCCGAGGCCGCCCTGCTCCTTGTCGATCGTGTAGAGGAGCAGGATGCCGACCATCGTGTAGAAGCCGAGTCGCTCCCACATCTCGATGAAGTAGAGGCGGACGAGGCCCTTCGGGTGGTTGCGCCCGAAGAACGCGGCGCCGGCCGCCACGGCGATGAACGCGGCGATCAGGCCGCCGAGTGAAACGAGTTGGCTCGAGTTCAAGAAGAGGCTCCTCTCTCGATTACTTCACGCCGTGCATGAGCCGCTGCACGAACGGCGCTGCCACGAAGAACACGACCGCGATGATCACGCCGCCGATGAAGAGCTGGTTGAAGACGACGACGTAGCCGTCGATCGATCCTGCGGCGTCTTCACCGCCTCCACCGCCCGCGGCGATGGCTGCGATGCGTCCGGCGAGGTAGTTCGCCGTCGCGATGGAGAGGAACCAGCCGCCCATGGCCAGGCCGACCTCATGCGGTCGCGCGAGCTTGGTCACCATCGAGAGTCCGATCGGCGACAGGCAAAGCTCACCCATGGTGTGGATCAGGTAGCACAGCGTCAGCATGATCCAGCTGACGTTCCCGTCGGCATCCGTCATCGACTTGACGGCGAAGACGAGCACGCCGAAGCCGAGTCCCACGCCAAGCAAGCCGAACGCGAACTTTCGCGGAATCGACGGGTTGAGGCTCATCGTGTCGAGCTTGGGCCACAGCGCGGCGAACACCGGCGCCAGCAGCAGGATGAACACGGGATTCGCCGACTGGAAGAGCGTGAAGTTCCAGCCGAAGGGCATGTTCACGTAGTCCCGCGCGAAGAAGTTGAGCGAGGATCCGGCCTGCTCGAACAGCGCCCAGAAACCCATGTTCGCGACGAACAGGATGATCATCGCGATGTAGCGATGGAGCTGTTGCTTCTCGCCGCTCTTGATCCCGCTCACGACGAAGTAGCCGAAGAGGCCCAGCATCATGACCGACAGGATCAGACCGAGGAGATCGCTCTTGCTCAGCAGGAAGTACACCGGGCCGACGAGGAGCGCGGCGGCGATGAGCACCTGCCCGATCGGTCCGCCGCCGGTCTTGCCTTCGTACGGTTTTCCGATGTGCCCGAGCCAGTGTCTCAGGATGTGGAACACCATGATCCCGAACACCATGCCGATGCCGGCCGCGAAGAAGCCCCACTTGAAGCCGAACTTCGCTCCGATCACGCTTCCGCAGATGATCGGTGCGAGGAAGGCGCCGGCGTTGATGCCCATGTAGAAGATCGTGAAGCCCGAATCGCGTCGGACGTCGCCGGGGGCGTAGAGCTTTCCGACCATCGTCGAGATATTCGGCTTGAAGAGGCCGTTTCCGACGACGATGACCGCCAGTCCCAGAAGGAAGGTCGTGAGGTCGGGCGCGAGCAGCATGAACATGCCGACCGCCATCAAGGCGCCGCCGAGCATGATCGATCGCTGGTAGCCGAGGACCTTGTCCGCGACGTAGCCGCCCGCGATACCGGTCATGTAGACCATCGAGGTGTAGCCGCCGTAGGTCAGGCTCGCCTCGGCCTCGGCGGCGTCGCCGAGATGGGAGAAGAACTGGATGGCGACATACGGGCCAAGGATCGCGCGCATGCCGTAGTAGCAGAAGCGCTCCCAGAATTCGGCTCCGAACAGGTTCCACAGGGCGGTCGGGTGCCCCATGAACTCGCCCGGCGGCGGGGGAATGAACTCCGGAGTCTTCGCGGAGCTGTCGCTCATCGACTGTCTCCTCTCGGGGGTTAGGTGTGGTTACTCCACCAACAGACCGGACTCAGGGTTTACCCGGTCACGGTTGGGAAGTCAATGCCGAACGGCGGTGGGATCCGTCAGAAAGTGCCGCCCTGAATGGACTAGCGTTCGTTGCGGCTCGGTTGCGGACTCCGGGCGAGCCAGCGTGAAAGCGCGCCAGGGACCGGCGCCGGGCGCTGTCGGTGCCAGCCCGGGGGGCCGGGCCGCGGTCAGGGGGCGACCGTGTTGGCCCCCGAATCGCTCGCGATCGGAGTCTTCGACATCGATTTTCCCACTTCGTGGTGCGTTCGATCTAAGATGTTTCGAGCCGTAGAGATAGGTCGGGCCGGAAGCGCTCGCTCGGTTCGCTCCGAACTTTTTCCAGGTTTTCGTGCCGGGGTAGGGCCTATAAAGCGTGTGTTACCAGTGGAGGCCGACGTGCTAGACCCGTACGGTCCCAACGATCAAGGCGATACGAACCACTCCCACAGCAGATGATGGACCCCAGGTAGATAAAGGAGGAATCTGATCATGACGATCATCCGGAGCAGCTCGATCCTCGGGATCGGCGCAATCCTCGTGGCGATCCTCGCCGCAGCCACGGACGTACACGCCCAGGGGCGTCGGTACAACACGAGTGGCGACTTCCAGAGCGGCTTGCTGATCAGCCTGAATGACGGTGGCGACAAGCTCCTCATGCAGGACGAAGGAACGCCGCTTCCCTTCCTCTACATCCCGGCCGACGGCGGTACGATTCTCCGCCTCGACGCCGAGACGGGGGACATCCTCGGCGAGTACCCGTCGGCGCCCGACAACATGGTCGCGAACCCGAAGCGGATCGCGGTCGACCAGCTCGGCAACGCCTGGGTCCTCAACTGGGGTGAGACCGACGACACCTGCACGGGCCGGACGAACGCGAGCCTCGTGCGCGTCGGCGTCGTGATCGGTGGAACGCGTACCGATGCCAACGGCAACCCGGACGCGAACGGCGAGTACCTGAAGCCGCCGTTCATCTACAACACCTGCCTCGATCGTGATGGCGACGGCCTCATCCGCACGTCGCGCGGTGGCGGCAACGTTCTCGCCTGGCCGAACGCCGGTAGCGAGGACACGTGTGGCGGCATCTCGACCTGCCAGGACGAGACCATCCTCGACTTCATCCGCGTCGATCCGACCGACGAGCCGGGCGTTCTGACGATCGATTCCGACAACGACGTCTGGGTCGGTGGCCGCGGCGACTTCTTCGCGCGAGGCGTTCCGCCGTCCATCCACCAGAAGATCAGCGGTATCCTCGGCATCCCGATTCCGGGGCAGACCTTCGAAGACTTCTGCGGTCGCTCGGATGCGGTCGTCACGAAGAACGGCCGGCTGTGGTCGGTCTCGACCGAGCTCGACACGGGCCTCCTCACGTTCGATCCGGGCGACGAGGAGCCGAGCTGCGGCACGCTCTTCCGTTCCGACTCGATCGCGATCGATCCGACGAACGGCACGCTGTGGTACGTCGATGCCGACCAGCCGCGTCTCGTCCAGCTCGACCAGGACGGCAACGAACTCTCGACGCTCGACCTCGGTGGATTCGGCGTCGAGCTCGGCATCGACAGCTTCGGGAACCTGTGGGTGTCGGCGATCGTCGGCGGTGTTCGCAAGGTCCAGCGCTGGATCCCGGACCCGAACAACCCGGGCGAGTACCTGCTGATCTGGGAGTTCGACAACGAAGCGACGATGATGTCGATCGACACCAACGGCAAGATCTGGATCGCGAACCGCGTGGTCGAAGAGATCATCCGCATCGATCCGACCGCGGGTCCGACCCCGTTCGCCGGCCTCCCGCCGCGCGGCGACATCGACCTGCAGCTCGGTCTTCCGCAGAACGCGACCGTGGGTGGCTTCGGCGACGCGACCGGCTTCTCGGTTCTCGCCAACGCCGTCGACGAGGGCAGCTGGGTTGTCACCCACGACAGCGAGCAGGACGGAACGCCCTGGGGCACGGTGAACTGGGAAGCGATCATTCCCAAGGGCACCTCGCTCGAGGTCTGCGTCCGCGCGAGCGACGATGTTCTGCGCCTCGCCGACGAGCCGTACCTCGTCGTCCAGAATGGCGTGAGCTTCAACAACCTCTCGGGCCGCTATGCCGAGATGAAGGTTCGCTTCATCCGTACGGACGAGGCGCTCGGTGAGTCGCCGGTTCTCGAGAGCATCGAGATCGAGCCCGCCGAATGCCACCTCCTCGTGGCCGAGGGTTCGGGCGACGACACGTACGCCTTCGGTAGCAACTCGCACGTCTTCTCGACGCGACTCGAGAACATCTACAAGGCCTACCCGGTGCTCATGGAGAGCATCCCGACGATGACGCTCCACCTTCCGAAGCCGGATGCCTTCACGGCGCCGAGCTCCACGGTCGGTGTCAGCGGAGGGATCAAGCCGGCGCGCACGTTCTACGTGCAGGTCGTCATGCACAACCCGCGCGTCTTCCCCGGTAACCCGGAGCAGTCGACGCCGGGCATGAAGGTCAACGTCTGGCCGGACGGCACGGTCACGACGCACAAGTACGGCGAAGCCGACGGCAATATGGATCTCGAGATCGAGGTTCTGAGCGTCGAGGACGGCATCATCGAGCTGACGGTGCCTTTCGTGGTCGGCCCGAGCTAAACGCACCAGCCCAATACCAGATCCGACAGTGCACGAGCCTATCCGACTCGTGACGAGCCCCCCGGGAGCTTCCCGGGGGGCTTTTTTCGTGGGGGTCGGGATTGCATCGGGGTTGACGATGCAATTCGTCGTGACAGGATGGGGGCATGTCGGATATGGACGAGATCGAACGATTTGTCGACCTGTACAAGAGCGTCTACTCGCGCTTTCATCGGCGGGTACGCCCGGATGTGTACCGGCCGTCGGTCGAGTCTCTCGCGGTGCTGCGTCACCTCAGCCGGAGCGGGCCCCTCACGGTGAGCGAGGCGGCGGCGCACTTCGAGAGATCCCAGTCCGCCACGAGTGAGATCCTGGCCCGGCTCGAACGTCGCGGGCTCATCGAGAGATTCCCCGACGAGCGAGATCGTCGCCGCACACTGATCTGGCTCACGAAGGACGGGCTTCGAGCCCACCGACTCGCCGAGAGCGTGCTTTCCCCGCGCCTCCTCGAGCACGCCTTCCGACAGATGGATGCCGCCGACCGCGCGAAGCTTTTCGAAGGCATGCGCGCGCTGCTCGATACCGCAGCGGCGGCCGAAGGATGGGATGACGATGACGAGAACGAGGGAGGCGAGCCTGGCGATGCCGAGAATGAAAGGACATCGACATGAACCCCAGCACCACGAGCTGCAAGAGCTGCAGCATGACGATCGAGAGCGGTGACTACTGTCAGTACTGCGCGAGCGAAGACGGGAAGCTGATCCCCTTCGACGAGTGCCTCGAGCGCTTCGAGCAATGGACGCGCCGGCAGGAGCCCGGCCTGTCGGCGGATGACGTTCGTCGCAAGACCGTCGACTTCATGGCGACGATGCCCGCGTGGACCGAGCATCCGGACCTCATGCGGGAGATCGAGTCCCGCGATGCCCAGGGAGGTGCGGCGTGAAGTTCCTGAAGTGGGGTGCGGCCGGTTTGGTGGCGCTGGTCGCGCTGGTTTTTGCCGTCGGGCTGCTCGCGCCGGCCGAGCACGAAGCGCGCTGCCGGATCGAGCTCCCCGCGAGCCCGCCGGAAGCCGTGTGGGCGCTCGTGGGCGATATCGCGGGCTGGAGCGAATGGAACTCGCTCGTCGACCGCATGGAGCCCCGCACCAGCGAGGAGGGCGTCGAGTCGTGGACGATGGTGAGCGAGTGGGGCGAGATGCCGGCGCGCGTCGAGGCGCGAGAGCCGCTCCGCCGACTGGAGGTCCACCTCGACGGCGGCGATTTCGAGGGGTACTGGCGTTACGCCATCACGCCGGGAGCGAGCGGCGGATCGACCCTCGAGATCACCGAGACCGGCCGCCTGTCGAATCCGCTGATGCGCGCCATCGGCCTTTTCATGGACGAGCACGAGAGCATGCGTACGTGCATGACCGATCTCGCCGCCAAGCTCGGCGAGAAGGACGCGAAGCCCGAGAACATTGCACTGTGATCGGATGAAGGAATCCGTGTCGGGCTGCGCTCGGTTGGCGTGGCTCGGCACGGTTCATCGCACGTCCGTCGCGAGATCGTGCAGCACCCTCGAGAGCCCGTCGACGATGCGAGCGAGGCTCCGGTAGTCGAGCTTCGACGGCGTGTCTTCCGGCGTGTGGTAGTGGGGATACCGGAACGGCGCCGTATCGGTCACCATGACCGCCGGGTATCCGGCCTTCCAGAAACTCCAGTGGTCGGACCAGCCGACCCCCGGCAGGAGGCTCGGAAACGCGCCGCCTTCGCTCGGAAAGTCGGAGCGCGATCGGAACGAGTCGATCGTGCGCCGCACGAGGGCGCGCGAACCGAGATTCCCGATGAACGCCACGAAGTTGCCGGTCGAAGGGTAGTATGCCGCGAGCGGCCACGGATAGCGTTGGCTGCCCGGCTCGTCGCTGTAGTAGCCGAGCGTCTCGAGGCTGATCATCGCGACGATCTTTTCGCCCCGTTCGCGGCACCGTCGCGCATAGACGAGGCTGCCCATGTGCTTCTTCTTGAAGTGCGGTGGCTCCTCGTTGGCGAACGCCACGAAGCGCAGGGTTCGTGCGGTGCTGCGTTCGCGGAGCTCGTGGCCGGCGAGCTCGAGCATCGCGGCCACACCGGATGCGTTGTCGTTGGCCCCCGGTGTCTCGCGTGCGGTATCGTAATGGGCTCCGATCACGAGGATCTCATCGCGATGGCTCGTGCCGGGCCGCGTCACGTCGAGATTGACGAAGCGCTGGCCGTCGTACTCGAACGAGCTTCTTCGCACGGACCCGAGAGGCTGCATCTGCGCGTCGATGTAGTCGACGGCGCGTTCGAGGGCTCGGGGCCGGTCGTCGTGACGGATTCCGATCCCGCCGGCCAGGCTCGTCACGTGCTCCCGCAAACGCGATTCGAGAATGGCGCTCGTCTCGAACGTGCGTTTCCCGTCGGCCGCGTGGCTTTCGCCGGGCATCGACGTCATGTAGCGGAGGCTGAACCAGGACAGGGTGATCGCCGCGGCCACGAGCAGGGTCGCGCGAATCCAGGTACCGCGTCTGCCGATTGGCATCGTCCGTCTCCCGCACAGGGTTCTCGCTCGGGCCCGGACGCATTCGTCCGGCTTCGGCAAAGATTCGGGAGCTTTCTCGGACGCTATTGCCCGTCCTGGGCCAGCTGGGCCGCCTGGTCGGCGCGGATCCTGCGGATATCGGCGAGCGCCTGGGTCGTCGCGCGGACGGCTTCGTGGTCGTCCGAGAGGTGGGTCTTCTGTCGGGCGAGCATGTCGGCGACGTGATCCTCGGCTTCTTCGAGCTTGCCCTGGCGCACGAGCGCGACGGAGAGGCTCCCCGCCGCGGTCCAGGTCAGAGAGTGGCCCTCTCCGAGGAGCGGGCGGAAGCTCGCGAGAGCCTCGCGAAAGGCCGCTTCGGCCTCGGCGAATCGATTCAGCCCCAGGAGGTGAAGGCCTAGGTTGTTGAGCGTGATGAGCGTGAACATCGAATCGTCGCCGTGGGACTCGCGTGCTTTCTCGATGATGCTGTAGAACGCGTCCGCGACCTCCTCGTTCTTGCCTTCGGCGCGAAGCACGGCGAGTCGGGCTTCGAGGGTCTTCAGGCTGTCTTCGCCGTAGTGGCGTTCGAACATGCCGAGCAGCTCTTTTCGGAGCGCGATCTCCCCCTCGGTGTCGCCCACGGCCGAGACCGGACCCGAGGTCCACTCGACGGCCGCACGCAGGTTCGGATCGTCGGGCCCGAGGATGCGGCGGTAGCCGGCGAGCCCCTCCTGCATGTGGGGCAGGGCTTCGGCCGAACGCCCGAGCATGTGAAGCAACCACCCGTACTCGAGGCGGCACCGGAGCGTTTCGAAGTGGTTCTCTCCGAACGCTTCGCGGTGCAGCTCGATCGCGCGCTCGTAGGGCTCGACGGCTTCCTCACGGAGGCCGATGTCGAACATCGTCCAGGCGATCGGTTGCAGGAGGCGTCCTTCGACGGCGGGCTGGTCGCCGAACTCCGCCCGGCTGCTCGCGATCGATCGCGCGAAGAAATTGTCGTAGAGCGACCGCAGCGCGATTCCGTTGAAATTGATGCCGTCGATGCGCTCGGCGAGGGCGCCGTTCGCGTCGGATCCTTCATGGCCGGCGGAGAGCTCGAGCTCGGCGAGTATGAGATCGCGTAGCCCCTGCGCCATCTGCTGCGCGTCGACTTCGCCGAGGAGCTTGGCCTGATGCCGCGTGACGCGCGACAGCTCTTCGGCGCGACGATTGGCGTCGAGTGCGAAGGTCGTGGCGGTGATGGCGCCGGCCACGGCCACGAAGAGCGTGGTCACGGTCCCCGCGACGATCGCCTTGTTGCGGCGCGCGAACTTGCGCAACTGGTACAGGGTCGACGGCGGACGCGCCTCGATCGGAAGGTGATCGATGTGCCGTCGGATATCGGCGGCCATGTCGGCGGCGGACGGATAGCGCCTGGCCGGATCTTTCTCGAGGGCCTTGCCGATGATCGTCTCGACGTCGCCGCGCAGCGATCGATCGAGGGAGCCGAGGCTCGACGGCTCGTCTTCGCGGATGACCCGCACGGCCTCGTGGATGAGCTTGCCGCGCACGCCGTAGGGGAGGCACCCGGCCAGGACCTCGAACGCGATCACGCCCAGTGCATACACGTCGCTTCGATGGTCGATCTTGTCGGCGTCGCCTGCGGCTTACTCGGGGCTCATGTACGGAACGGTGCCGATCAGCTGGCCTTCGCTCGTATGGAGCGTGACGGTCTGCAAGTCCGCATCCGTGGCGCGAGCCACTCCGAAGTCGAGGATCTTCGGCTGCGGGAGCGTGCCGGATCCGCCGCGTCCCGATGCCGAGCTCGGCGCCGTCTGGTTCTCGACGAGGATGTTCGCGGGCTTGAGGTCACGGTGGACCACGCCTTTCTCGTGCGCGTGTTGCAGCGCGTCGCAGACGCGTGCGATGAGCTCGAGGCGCGCGTTCGTGTCCAGCTCGTGCTTGTCGGCAAAGCGATCGAGGGGGATTCCCTCGACGAGCTCCATCGCGAAGTAGGGCTGCTCACGGTCCGCCGAGATGTCGGTGCCGGCATCGTGGATCTGGGCGATGCCCGGATGGTGAAGCTGTCCGAGAAGACGGACCTCGCGCCGAAAGCGATGCAGCAGCTCCGGCGACACGAGCGACGGACGGATGATCTTGAGTGCGACCCGTCGCTTCGAGTCGTCGTGCTCGGCCTCGTAGACGGCGCCCATGCCTCCTTCGGCGATGAGGCGGAGCACGCGGTACTTGCCGAGGCGCTTCTCGGAGGGCGGCGGAGTAGCGGCCGGGCCGAGCTCGTTCTCGTTTGCCAGCGCCTCCGCCAGGATCTCGGCGCCGCCGGCAGTCGCATCGAGGAATCCCGAGTCCTCGGCGTCCGCCGCGATGAGCGCTTCGACTTCGGCGCGCAGTCCGGAGTCTTCCCTGCATTCCTCATCGAGAAATGCGCGGCGCGCGGTCGCGTCGGCGATCCGCCGTGCGGCGGTGAAGAGGCGGTGCAGCTTCGCGTGGCGTTCCGATGTCATGTCGCGGGACCGGCCCCGAGCCGAACCTTCAGCCAAGCTCGCGCCATGCGCCAGTCGTCCTCGACCGTCGAGCGCGAGACGCCGAGGACGGTGCGGATCTCTTCGATCGTCATCCCGGAGAAGAATCGATACTCGACGATCCTCGCCTGTCGCTCGTTGTTCTCGGCGAGCGCGGTCAGGGCTTCGTCGAGCGCCAGTGCGTCGAGGCCCGGATCATCGTGGCTCGCGTCGATTCCCGTCAGGTCGACTCGCTTGCGGCCGCCGCCGCGCTTGATCCGCCGCCGGCGCCTCGCGTGATCGGTCAGGATCGCGCGCATGGCGAGGGCGCAGACCGCGAGGAAGTGCGCGCGGTCTTCGATCGCGTGGCCCGTCCGGTTCGCCACCCGGATGAAGGCCTCGTTCACGAGTGCGGTCGGCTGCAGGGTGTGTCCTTCCGGCTCGCTCCGGAAGTAGTTGCCGGCGAGGGCGCGCAGCTCCTCGTAGACGACGTCCATCAGCCGGCCCGCAGCGGCTTCGTCGCCCGCGGTCAGCGCCGCGAGCTCCTCGGGGATCTCCTCCGGTTGTCGCATGCCCTGATTCTATTCGGAACTGCCTGCGGCACAAGGAGAAATGGCGATCATGGGAAAGCCGCGAAAAAAGGGCGTGAATGGAGGGCGTCCCTGTCGCCCAGCAGAGTGCGGGAGCTCGACCCAGGGCCCAGGGCTCTCTCACAAACGTATGCATCGCACCGACACGACTGAAGACGAAGGGACACCCTCATGAATCGCTCCTCCAGCATCCGCGCCGTCTGGCTGCTCCTGCCGCTCCTCATTTTGATGGGGCCGGGCCCGAAGCGTGCGATGGCCCAGTGCCAAAGCGGGGCCTACATCGCCAACCCCGGCGACAATACGGTCTCGGTGATCGACACCACGACGCGGACGGTCATCGCGACCATTCCGGGCTTCTCCGGGCCGGGCACCGCGGCCGTCCACCCGGACGGGACGACCGTGTACGTGCCGAACAACATCGGATCGATCTCCGTGATCGATACGTTCACGAACGCCATCGTGGATACGATCCCGATCTCGCGTGTTCGAGGACTGGCCGTCACGCCCGACGGCTCGGAGCTCTGGGGCGCGAACATCAACGACGATACGATCTCGGTGATCGACACCGAGACCAACGTGATCACGAATGTCATCCCGGGCGGGATCGAGCCCAACTTCGTGGCGATCCACCCGGACGGCTCGACCGCCTACGTCAGTAACCAGGCCGGCGGCGTCACGGTGGTCGACGTCGCCACGAAGACGGTCACCACGACGGTCGCACTCGGCGGCACGCCGATCGGCCTGTCGGTCTCGCCGGACGGCTCGGAGGTATGGGTGGCACGCTTCGTGGCCGACCGCGTCTCGGTCATCAGCACCGCGACGAACACGGTCACGAACAACATCAACGCCGGAAACGGCCCGAGCAACCCGATCTTCCACCCGGACGGCAGTACGGTCTACGTCCCGAACCTGTCGGACAGCAACGTGGCGGTCGTGGATGCCGTCACGAAGGCCGTGACGAACACGATCCCGACGAGCGGCGTCAACCCGCTCGGCGGCGACATCGAACCGGACGGCTCGGCCGTCTACGTCTGCGTCACCGGCAACAACTCGGTCGACGTGATCGACACCACGAGCGAAACCGTCGTCGATACGATCCTGTCGGGCGGCTCGTCGCAGACGATCGGCACGTTCATCACGCCGGTCGCGGTCCCGTCGCCCATCCAGACGGTGTACCTCGATTTCGGTCAGATCGGCGTGCCCTTCGACAAGCCCGACAAGGATCTGCTGAACGCCGACAGCTCCACCCTCGGTACGATGCTCAAGGGCCCGAGGGCCGGTTTTGATCCCGAGGATCTCGGCTTTGCGCCCGGAACGGATCGCAACGAGCTCATCCGAGCGATCGTAGCCCGGCTGCGAGCCGCCTTCACGACGTTGGACGGCCAGCTTCTGAGCATCTGCTTCGAGGGTCGGATCCCGAACGCGCCCGAGTTCACGACGATCAGCATCGTAGAGGGATCGACCCCGTCGCTCGACCTGGAGATCGATCCGCCGTTGGTGGATCCGACGACCGATATGGAGTACACCCGTACCGGAGGCCTCAACTTCACGATCAGCGGCGGAACCTCCCCGGGGTACATGGTTCGGATCGGTGATGGCCAATTGCGGCGCCCCGACGACTCGATCGTACCGGATGTGTTCTTCCCCGAGCTCATGATCGCCGACATCGAGGCCCTCGGCGCCGCACAGCTGATCGATCCCGGCAACACCGAGCAGACGGGCAAGGGCTGGATCTTCGTCGGCGAGCATGCGGATTTCGGATCGCCGCAGAACAACCTCAACGAGCTCACGAACAGCATCGCCCACGAGCTCGGACACCTGCTCGGTCTCGAGCATACCGACGGTGTGGCCGACAGCCTGATGGGCCCGAACCTCATTCCCGGCCAACCCGCGAGCTTCAGCTTCAACTCGAGGCGCAAGCTCGCCGAGATTCTTCCTCCCGGTGGCAGCTTCTTCGGATTCGCGGGAACCGGCACGCGGGTTCGTGAAGCGCGGATCGGCGACATCGATCAGCACGGAACCTCCGAGATCGGTCCGATCACGGGTGATCCGGATGCCGACGCCGCTTCGATCTTCCGGGCGGCACGCGCCGTTCTGCAGAGCAGCGCCGATCTGGCCGAGGAGCCGTTCGAGTTTCCGCTGGCCGATCTGTCGCAGTCGGACTCCGAAGACGGCCTCTTTACCGACAACGCGCTCCTGAACGACACGATCGCGACCTACGACCTCGACCTCGGCACGTCGGGGATCCTGGGGAACCTCGTCGGCGCCCGCCTCGAGGTGAAGCTCCTGAACGTGGCCGACACGCTCGGCGGCTCGGATGACTTCCGGGTGTTCGTCGACGGGTTCGAGCTCGCGGGCGCGCTGGACGGCTTCGATCAGCGTCTGTCGGCTCCCGAGTTCGTCGGTTACGGTTCTGCCGAGACGGTCACGCTCTTCCTCGACGACTTCCTCACCTTCTCGCAGCTCGACACGATCCTCGCCGACGGTATCCTCAATGTCGAGTTCCACGTGGACGGCGAGACGCCCTTCATGTCGGTGGACAGCATCCTCGCGGTGGTGACCGACAACGGTCCGTTCTCGCTCTCGCAGTGCGGGCTCGGCGCCGTCAACCTCGGAGGGGGGATGCGGGACGACGTCCTCTTCGTCAACGGAAGCGCGGGCGGCGAGATGCGCACCGTGGCGATCGAAGAGTCCGACGAGATCTGGGCCGCGATGCTCCTTCCGCCGTTCGGCGGCAACGGAAAGTTCTTCGCGCACCTCAACCTCGGCGAGCCGGATGAGACGAGCCTCACGGTTCTTCCGAACGACATCGGAACGGTTTGCTTCTCGATGCTCCTGAACCAGGGGGCGGCTCCGGACGCGGTCTTCAACGCGCTCGGCAAGGAACAGAAGATCGGTGCCAGCAGCTACTTCGGCAATGCCGCGCCCGACCCCGAGCGCGCGCCGACGATCTTCCTGCAGCTTCCCTTCGGCGATGCCGTGAACCTTCCGGTCGGCACGAAGGCGACGATGCAGGGCGTCATTATCGATCCGAACTCGCCGAGCAGCATGGCGGCGAGCGCGACGAATGCGGTGATCCTCTCCATCGAGTGATCGCGAAACGTACAATCGTGCCAACTTCAGATTCCTAGAGAGCGAGGCTCGCGGATGCTCAATTCTGCGGGCCTCGCTCCTGTCGTTCACGAGATCTCGAACATGCTCTCCGCCCTCCTGCTGACGATGGCCGCGCTCCACGCGCCGGTCGACACGCCCCCGACCCTGCCGATCGACGAGCCCGTGACCGCCGTGATTCGCGCCGACGCTCCAGCCATCAAGACGGAGAGACTGCAGGCCTACACGGACGAGGTGCGCGGGATGCAGTTCCGGCTGAGCGTTCCCGATAGCGGGTCGTACCACATCGTCGCGCGCTCGCACTTCTTCGACGCGTACCTGGTGCTTCGCGACGCGGACGGCAACGTGCTGACCGAGGACGACGACGGATGGATGGTGACGTACCCGCGCATCTTCGTGAGCGGGATGACTCCGGACGCGACGTACTACGTCGACGTGTGTGCGCTGCACAAGGGTCTCGGCGAGTTCGAGATCCAGCTGATTCGAGGTGAGCCGGCGGAGCTCTCCCCCGAGGAAGCGGACGCGCTCGAGCTTCAGGCGGCCCGTCGCACGATCGAGGTACTCGAGGAGCGCGAGGTCGAGCCGCTGGTTTTCGTGATCGCGCTCAACGACCTGGCGGTCGCACTCGCGAGCCAGGAGAAGTACGAAGAGGCCAAGGTGGTCTACGAGCGGGCGCTCGAGTTCGCGACCGAGAAGCTCGGCCGCGAGCACACGCGAACCGCGGGCCTGATCAGCAATCTCGCCGAGACGTATCTCGCGCAACGGAACTACCGCAAGGCGCGTGCACTCTACGAGGACGCGCTTCCCATCCTCGAGAAAACCGACGGCGAAGACGGCGTGGTCGTCGCCTTCTGTCTCTATCACCTCGGCCTCGTCTATCAATCCCTCGGCGACTACGAGGAAGCGCGGCCGCATTTTGAACGCTCGCTCCGGATCCGCAAGGCCAAGCTCGGGCGTCGCGATCCGCTGATCGCGGATTCCCTGCGCGCGCTGGCGGAGTTGTTGATGATTCTCGGCAGCTACGAGGAGTCACGACCACTCTACGAGCAGGCGCACTCGATCTACCGGCGGACGTACGGGCCGCGAGATGCACGGACCGCATACAACCTGGGTATGTTCGCGCTGCTCCTCAAGAAGCAGGGGGAGCTGGAGCGTGCGATGTCGATGTACGAGGAAGCCCTCACGATCACCGAGATGTCGCTCGGCGAAGATCACGAGCAGGCGACGATGATCAAGAACGACATCGGAAAGCTCCTGCACGATCAGGGCAAGTACGCCGAAGCGAAACCGATCCTCGAAGATGTACTCGCGATACGCGAGAAGAACTTCTCGTCCGCGCACCCGCGAACCGCGACCAGCCTCAACAATCTGGCGATGCTGCACCTGGACCTGGAAGAGCACGAGCGCGCCAAGGAGCTCTTGGCGCGCGCACTCGAGATGGAAGTCCAGATGTTCGGCGAGGAGCACGCCTCGACGGTGCTCCGGCTCAGCAACCTGTCGATCGTCCACGATCGAATGGGGGATCTCGACACCGCGAAGGACTTCGAGATGAAGAGCCTCGCGGCTCGCCGCGCCATTCTCGATCGGCAGCTGTCGTCGCTGTCGGAATCGGAGCGATTGCGCTGGGCGGCGCGACAGCGTCGAAGTATCGATCACGTGCTTTCGATCTCGCGCCGGCTCGGAGAGGGCGATGCCGCCGCGTACGAGGAAGTGCTCAGCTGGAAGGGGAACGTGTCACGAGGCTTGCTGCAGGAGCGCGCCTGGCTCGCCGAGCAGGCTGACCCGGCCGCGCTCGAAGTGCAGAAAGAGCTCGCGGATGTCCTCACCGAGCTGTCGGGCTCGTTCTTCGCGCAGGATACCGGCGGTCAGGGGACGGCGCTCGAGACGCTTCGCAACCGGCGTGACGAGCTCGAAAGGGAGCTCGCGAAGAAGGCCGCCAAGG